>CAZLZX010000120.1:0-8105 GCA_964564095.1 uncultured Eubacterium sp.
AATCCGAACCCATCTCCAACGAGGAAAAAGTTCGGATTTCTAATGTATAATGCGGATAACAGGACTTGAACCTGCACGTCGTGGACACTAGAACCTAAATCTAGCGCGTCTGCCAATTCCGCCATATCCGCTCAAAGCGAATTGATTTTACCATTTATCCGGCTCTCTGTCAATCGCAAAATCATCCGCCGTGTTATTACAAAGTCATCCGTAAAACCCAAACCTTTAATAGCAGTCCCAGTTATACCAGACCTTTGAAAAGTCCCGTTTCTTTAAAGCTTCTTCCGTGATAAAAAAGTTCGCTACACCGGCATCGCCCCACATGATATCTTCCACTGTATCAAGCTGGAACAGCAACACATGAGGAATCTCCGTATTCCCCAGTACATTCTCCCTTGGATCATACTGTGTAAAACAGGGATATCCGCCGATCTGGCATACGAATGTCTCCAGCCTGTCAGAAACCTCATCACACACAGCGTCCTCCAGATCCCAGATTCCTTTACATCCCTCCGGCAAAAACTCGCCGCAATATTTCTGCAGCCAATCGTCCGCGCGGTAATCAAAGATAGAAATTGCCTGCCTGGTCTCCCGGCCAACCAAACGATATTCTGTCCCCTCATCAAATGGCATCATGATCTCTTCATCCCAGACCGGATAAACGATCTGCTCTTCCAAAACCTGCTCCGGCAGCTGTTCTAAAAAACGGATGCACCATTTTTCCTGCTTCCATAATTCCTCAAAATCACATCCATAAACGTCATCATCCCCGGCAATAAAGATCTGCAATAAACCATTTTCCGGAAAATGCTCCAGATGAGGAAATTGTGAAAAATTCAGCTGCGCCAGCAAAAACATCTCTTTGCCGCTGTCGGGATTCTTCGGAATATCCATCCCCTCCGGCACATAATATGCGCCGCCGATCTTACTGTCCAAAATCTCCGGCTGTTCTTTCTTTAACTCAAAAACAATGACCGGCAAAGCCGTATGCTCCGTCAAACATGCCAAAATCTGTTCTGCCAGATGATCAGACGCAGAAATGCTCTGCTGCATGTCCTCCTGTTTTGTCCCTGCTGTTTCTTCTTTTTTAGAAAAAATCTTGTCTAAAAGTCCCATATGATTCCCCCTTCTGCCCTGTAACTCGTTCATCCTGATACCTTATCAATATGCAGCATCATACTCTTGAACAATGCCGCCTTCCTATGCTTCCCACAATACGACTTTTCCCTGCTCCAATGTCTTAGGGACATCGATCAGACGCTGATTTTCCGATCCCCGGAATTTCAGGGAAATATTTTTCTTTTCTATCTTAAATTCTCCATCCACCAGCACATCAAGCAGCGAAAGCATCTCATCTGTAACTTCGCAGCGGGCTCTTCCGCTGCCTGTTTCCAGCCCCAGCAATTCTTCCAGAAGATAACCGGTATAGCACCAGATATCCTTCTTAGGGTAAGTCTCCCGCAATCTTTTTAAAAATGGTACAAGTCTTTCCTGGTTGACTGGCTCGAAGGGTTCTCCGCCGAGAAGTGTCAAGCCCTGAATATAATCAGATTCCAACGCCTTTAATATCTCATCTTCCGTATCCTCATCAAATTCCTGTCCATAATTAAAATCCCAGGTTTCCGGCTGAAAACATTCCCTGCAGTGATGGGTGCAGCCCGAGACAAACAGTGTCACACGCACCCCCGGACCATCTGCTATATCAAACTTTTTAATTACGCTATAATTCATATTTTTAATCCTCAAAAGCATCCCGTTATGCCATCTGGCGTTTCATAAGGGATACCCTCTGGGGCACACCATTATGCCATTCGGCGTTTCATAAGGGATACCTTGCTTATTGATACTTTTTTCTTTTATCTGCGGCTTATTGTTTTATTGTGCTGGCTTTTCCGGGAAATGTCAAGCAAATTCATCCATATTACTTTATTCCGAATGATAAATCGCCTGTCGGATCTTATTTTCTGCTATTTTCAACACACCATTTGCCGCCAGCGCCAAAACCACCGACAACACCGTTCCCCAGACGATCTTCACTGCATTCTGGGTCCGCATTCCGTCAAATAATATGGATCCCAGGCCTCCGGCGCCTATCGTTGCGCCTATGGTCGCAATGCCGATCGTGGATATGATCGCAATATGAATCCCTGCCGCCATGGAATCCAGGGCCAGGGGGAACCGCACCTTCGCAAATATCTGCCACCGCGTCATTCCCATACCGGATGCAGCTTCCAGAACCCCCGCATCGATACGGCAAAAGCCTTCTGTAAAGCTTCTTACCAAAATGTACTGATTATAAATAACCAATACAACAATAGCGGTCTTCATCCCCAATCCGGTTACCGGAATCAGCAGCGCAAATAATGCCAGACTGGGAATCGCATAGATCATACTCCACGCCCGCATGACCCAGTCAGCAATTTTCTTCCGATCCATGATGAGGAGCGAAATAACCAATGCCAACACAATAGATACCAAAAGTGTAATTCCCACCATCTGCAAATGTTCCAGCACTGCCTGTATTAACTTATCATAATGTTTAGACGTATATTCTAAAAAGCTTATCATTTGAAAAAGTTCAATCCTTCCGTGACGGACCGGATCAAAGCCGCCACATAGTCATTTGCAGGATGCTTTAAAATCATTTCAGGAGTGTCAAACTGCTGTATCTTCCCCTGATTCATAATCAGTATCCTGGTTCCAAGCTTCAGCGCCTCAGTCACATCATGGGTAACAAACAGGCAGGTCAGTCCTCCCCGTTTGTGAATCGCCAAAAGCCCGGCAGCCCTTTCATGAATTTTTTCCTTTTCCCATCCAAGTATTTCCGGAACTACTGCAATATTTTTTTCCACTGTCATATGAGGAAACAGCCCTACCTGCTGTATGACATAACCGATCTTTCGCCGCAGCCTCACTGCGTCCATCTTCAAAATATCCTCGCCAAATACTTTTATCGTGCCTGAAGTAGGTTCATAGAGGCGATTGACCATCTTCATCAAAGTAGTCTTTCCACAGCCTGACGTACCCAAAATCGTGATCAGCTCTCCTTCCTGCACCTGAAAGCTTACTTGATCCACCGCATTTTCAGCAGCATCGGGAAACTGTTTTACCACATTGCAAAATTCAACTGCAATACCCATGTTTGTTCCTCTTTTCTACTCCCCGCTTTTTTCAGTAAGCATCAATGCTCCCGTTGGACATGCCGTCACACAAAGCCCGCAGCCCTGACAGTTGCTCTTCTGGGAGATCCGCACCTCATTTTCCTTTGTAAATACTGCGAATTTGCATCTTTTCCTGCAAACGCCACAGTTTATGCATTTCCCCTTATCAATTTTTACCACATAATGCACCCGCGGCCAGATTCCCTGACTATCTCTTGCTCTGGCAGCCCGGAACAAATAACAGCAATCCGTACAACAACTGCATATCCCACCCGGATTTACCGTATGGATCAGGCCCTGACGATCGGCCTCGCGCACGACTTCCTTCGCCTCTTCCTTCGTAATGGCTTTTACCAGACCGCGTTTCACGAAGGAATTGGGGGCTGTCCGATAAGTAATGCATGTTTCCGTAGGCTGACTGCAATTTTGTATCAATCTACGGCAGTCGCATAAAGCCAGATAGGGCGTATCATCTCTTTGTTCAATAAATGTCAGAACATCCTCCAGAGGCAAGACCTCATCCTGCGTAGGATGGGCGTTCTCCAAAGTCCCCAGGAAATCCAGATAGGCATTAAAATACCAGGCATCCAGCCGCTCCTTCGTCTCTCTTGAAAGATGATCGTAAGTATCGATCTCCTCTGTCGCAAAAATGTCCAGTCGTCCATAAAAAGAGCCTGTCCGATAGGAAATTCCATCGTCATCCCGGTTTAATACTCCGCGATGAAACATCTCATCGATAAAAGCTTCTGCCATCTCCCGGCCTTCTCTTATGCCTGACAAAGTTCCTTCTTTATCCAAATCAGACCTCATTATCAAGTCACATAACTGCTCCCGGCTATAGGTTTGGTCCGGATCTGACAACAGCAAAAACTGCTGCTCCTTCGGGCTTAATATAAGATCTATCACGTCATACCCTGCTTCCGGAATGCCAAACACTTTGATCAAATCTCTTTTTTCCATAAAACACCTGCCATATAAAATAACGTTTCTTTCAGTTTATGTTCATAACAAATGCTGTATCCATTTTTCCTTAACGGCAACCTCTGCCGCTTATTTTATTGAATCGTAAAACTCTGCCGCTACATCGTCATACTCTTCCTTGTCAATGTCTACTTTGGAATTTAATTCCGTCATTGTCTCCGTATCAATCTTTGCGCTGACCGCATTGATAATATCCGCCACTTCCGGATGCGCCTCCAGCAAATCCTGACGGACTACCGGAATTACATTATAAGGCGGCCAAAGCTGCTTATCGTCCTCAAGAAGCAAAAATTCATCGCTGCTCAACTGCGCATCTGTGGTATACCCCGGCACACAGTCCACCTCATCGCTTTTCATTACTTCATATTTTAATGCATTATCAAAGCTGTTGATCTCCTTAAATTCAAACGTCCCATATACCTTCTCCAGTCCCAACAGTCCGTCCTCTCTTTCATAAAAATCCGAGGTGCTTCCAAAACGTACCTTATCGGCATTTTTCTGCAGGTCAGAGATCGTCTGAATACCATATTCCTCCGCAACATCAGCCCGGATCGCCAGACCATTTCCATCATTCGCCTGGCACAGATCCAGAACATCCAACTGATACTCCGATGCGTACATCTCTTTTACCGTATCATATACCGCCTGGGGATCTGTCTGCATCGGCTGTTCTAAGATCGTCATCAGGGCAGTACCGGTGTACTCCGGGTAAAGATCGATCTCTCCTTCGCAGAGCGCCTGATGAATGACCGCATTGGATACTTCAAATTCCCGATCCACCGTGTATCCTGCGTCTTCCAGTGCAAGTGCATACAGTTCACTTAAGATCAAATTTTCCGTAAATCCCTTAGAGCCTACAATTACCGTTCCTTTTTCCTCTGTCTCCTGAGCGCTGCCCGTTCCTTTATTCTCACTTTCTGTGTTTTGACACCCCGTCACTCCGGCAGCCGTCACTGCTGCAAGTATTAATGTTATAATTCTCTTTTTCATTTGTTTTCCTCCATTTAGACTATGCATCTTATTTATTTTCTCAATTCTTTCTACTATGTCATACAATTATCACAGATCCTTTTCTATTCTTCTTATTTATGCTTCATATTTTCACAGATTCTTTTCTATTCTTCCCAGCTATACTGCATATTTCAGCAGCCGCTTCTCTACCTTTCCTAAAAGCAGATTGCAGACCAGTGTAAGCGCCGCCACAGATACGCCTCCAATGACCAAATACTCCGTTTTCATCAAACTGATACCATTATAAATAATAACTCCCAAACCGCCACTTCCTATATAAGCCGCCAATGCAGCGCTGGCTATGATCTCAGAAGCCGCCATTTTAATGCCGCCCATAATATAAGGAAGCGCCAGCGGTAACTGAACCTGATAAAACGTCCTCTTATCATCCATGCCCATGGCGGACGCCACCTCGATCATAAACGCCGGAACCTGTGAAAATCCAAGCGTTGTCTGAATCAGAATCGGCGGAACTGCCAGAACCACTAATGCCGTCAGCGCCGGCTTTACTCCAATCCCCATAACAGGAATCAAAATAACCAGAATCGCCAGGCTGGGAATGATACGCAGAGCGCTGAAAAAGGTATTCACAAACTGCTTTATTTTCGGTATTTTCAGGCAAAGAATCCCGCAGGGAATCCCGATAACTGCCGCTATCATTACAGCAATCAGACTAATATATATATGCTGCCAGAGCAGCATAAGATAATCCTGCCAATGTTCAGCAAAATAACTGATGTATACCTGCATTCTTCCCTTTACTCCTTTCCGCGCCGGCTTCCCATTGTACCTGTCATTTTCATCGACAAACAGCCTTACATTCATTATGTGTTTCAGTTTAGTACGAAATTCTCATATTGTAAATATGACATTTTTTACATTATAGCATCCCGGAAGAAAGTAAATACATTTTTCAATAGTTATTTTTTTCAAAAATGAACAAAAATTTGTTTTTTTTTCTTATATTTTACCGATTTTTAATAAATTTTTAACAATCTAAAGACAAAAGCTTCAAATGCTGTTATTATATAAACGAAGGTCTTTTTTAGACATTGTAGGGACGCAAATCGTTACCTATGATGTGAGCTATATCTTGTTGAACATGAGCAGTTCCATCAAGAATAACTTATGGTATTTTCGTAATTCCATGAGCATATATTTTATGAGACTACGGAGGATAAAACTGATGGATATATTCGGAGTTTTTTCGTTGTTAGGCGGTGTAGGACTTTTTCTGTTTGGTATGACGATCATGTCGTCCGGACTGAAAAATGCCTGTGGAGATAATCTGCAGGTCATTCTGGAACACGCGACCAGAAACAAGGTAATTGCTGTTCTGGTAGGTCTTGGCATGACAATGCTCATTCAGAGTTCATCCGCAACCGATGTTATGGTTATTGGATTCGTAAACTCGGGCATGATGAAATTATCGCAGGCAATCGGCGTTATCATGGGCGCAAATATCGGTACTACGATCACAGCTCAGATCACAGCCTTTAATTTAAGCCTGTTTACACCGCTTATTTTGTTCCTGGGCGCTATTATGTACCTGTTCATTAAAAAGAACCTGCTCAAACATATCGGCTCTATTATCATGGGATTTGGTATGTTGTTCCAGGGTATTACAATGATGAAGGCAGCGATTGCCCCATTATCACAAAGTGAAGGATTTGTAAGCTTCCTGTCCACACTGAGCAACCCGGCTCTGGCGCTGTTATTTGGTATTGCATTTACTGCGCTGGTACAGAGCTCATCCTCTTCCATCGTTATCTTCCAGGCATTCGCCGTGGAGGGTCTCTTAGATTACAACGTAGCCGTATATCTGGTTATCGGCGCCGCTATCGGTTCCGTAACCCCGAACATTCTGGCAGCCCTGACAGCCAACAGAAACGGAAAGAGAACAGCCATCTTAAACCTGCTGTTTAACCTGATCCGTGCGGGTATCCTGATCGCATTGATCAACATCTTCCCGATCATACTGACCGGCATCCAAAGCCTGTCGCCAAACGACATCGGACGCCAGATTGCAAATACCCATACAATATTTGCCATTATCGCTGTGCTGATCGAGCTTCCGTTCGCAAATAAGATCATTCAGCTTTCACAGAAGATCATACCGGTTCGTCCGGAAGAAAATCAGCAGATGGAGGATCGTTCTCTGGTTTACATGACACAGTTGACACAGGTTCCTGCCAGTGTAGCAGTAAATCTGGCACATCGCGAGATTTCCCGTATGGGACAGATCTCCGCAGACAACCTGAAACGTGCGCTGGATTGTTTCTTCAACTACGATGCCGCCGAAGCAGAATCCGTACGTTCTCATGAGGAAACCGTAAATATCCTGAACCATTCTATTGCAGATGCCATCGTTCAGCTTCGTTCACTGGATCTGTCTCCTGAGAATATGCGCCGGGTATCTATGATGACAATAGCGGTTACCGATATTGAACGGTTGTCTGATCATGCAGAAAATATTATAGAATACATAGAACAGATGGGCAGCAAGAAATCTGAAATGTCCGGCAAGGCAAAAACAGAGCTTCAGGCCATGGCAAACGATACGATCGAAGCTGTTTATCTGGCATTATATATCTTTGACACAGAGGATTACAGTAAACTGGATCAGATCGAGACACTGGAACAGCGTGTAGACGATCAGGAAAAGATGCTGATCAACAATCATGTAGAACGAATCATGAATTCTTACTGCAACCCGCTGAGCGGAGTTATCTTCTGTGACCTGGTCACAGATCTGGAGCGTTGTTCCGACCATGCCATCAATCTGGCATATGCATTGAAAGAACGTCCGGCTGATATGCTGTAATAGAAATCCGAATTATAATACGCAAAAAGATTCCCTGTCATTTTCTCTGACAGGGAATCCTTTTTTTATCATTCTTTAACTTTCTTAAATCAGTGTATTGGCTATTGGATATTACAAATATTTAACGC
>CAZLZX010000121.1:0-8071 GCA_964564095.1 uncultured Eubacterium sp.
CTGTCGGTATTTGTGCACAGGAAATACCGGCAGAGCTTTTTTGTTTCTTCCGTATAATGTCAATTTTTTTTGAAAAAAGTATGATTTTTATGAGAAAAAATTAAAATAGAAGGAATAAAAATTTTGGAAATGAAAAAAATAATAAAAAAAATTGGATAAAATATTAGAAAATTGGATATTATAGATAAATAAAACCAGTTTAGTTACCAGAAAGAGTGGTAATAAATGCATGAAATGGAAAGAAAAAATCATTTTGACAAATTTTTTCAGTCGTGTATAATCTCTCACAACAGTAGAGGACACAAACAATTTGGTTTTCATTATTTTCATCAGAAAGGAAGATGACCTATGGAGGAAAAGAGAATTAAATTATGTGAGACAAGAGAAGTACAGGAGTTTGTAAAAGCAGCGGCAGATTGCAATTTTGATATTAATATGCATTATGAGAGAGCTGTTGTTGATGCAAAATCATTTCTTGGCGTTCTGAGCCTTGGACTTTCTAAAATCGTAACTGTAAAATATATGGGTCAGAATGGAGCTTTTGAAAGTATTCTTGCTAAATATGCAGTAGCTTAATCACTGAATATATGAATATACCAGATGCACGAAAGGGTGCCTTATTGCATGAATATGCGGTGGGGCGCTTTTTTTATTCTTTTTCAATTGACAGCGTTTTTGAAAGGGTGTATATTAACGAAAAAGTGAATAAGACACAAAATTCTTCAAGATACATTCACAGGACGGGAAACCTGTTGCCCCTCCTGCGAATGTATTTTTTATTCAAAGGAGGACGAAAAGATGGAGAGTACGGTAGCGGCGCTCAAAGAAAGAATCCGTGCAGGACGGGGAAAACTTGCTGCACACAAAGTCATCCGCGGAGGAATGCTTGTAAATGTTATGTCAAGCGAGATTTATCCGGCGGATATTGCGATCTACAAGGATATGATCACTGCGGTGGGGGATGTTAGGGATTATATCGGACCGGATACGCAGATTATCGAGGCAGAGGGAAGATATTTGGTTCCGGGAATGATCGATGGACATATTCACAGCGAATGTAGTAAAATGAGTATTACAAGTTATGCGAAAGCAGTTGTTCCAAGAGGAACGACCAGTATGATCTCTGGTCTGGATGAGTATATCTCTGTTTCTGGTTTGGAGGGATTAAAAGAGGTATTGGATGAAGCAAAAAAGAGTCCTTTGAAGGTGTTCTGGGGAGCGCCTCATAAAACTCCTTATACGATACCTCAGTCTACGGTTGCTTTCAATTTTACAAAAGAAGTGCATGAGCAGGTACAGCAGTGGCCGGAATGCTACGGTGTGTGGGAAACGGTTCGGGAGTTTCTGCAGGAGGAGGACGAAGATACGCTGGGAGCTATCGAGCAGGCGTTCAATCATCGGCTTCCTGTGTTTGGCTGTGCGCCGATGGCAAGGGGAAACGACTTAAACGGCTATCTTTGCGGAGGTGTCAGACTGGATCATGAGAGCTACGATCATGAGGAGGTTGTGGAGAAAATGCGTAAAGGTATGCATATGCTGATCCGCGAATCCTCCGTAACACATTTCTTAGAGGAAAATATCAGGGCAGTGACGGAAGTAAATCCGGCATTTGCAAGACGCGTAAGCTTTTGTACCGATGATGTGACCGCCAGTGATGTTTTGGAAAAAGGTCATTTGGACAATGTGGTTCGTCTGGCGATCAAAGCGGGGGTAGAGCCGATGACGGCAATACAGATGGCAACCATTAACAGTGCGGAAGCATACCGCATCGACCATCTCGTGGGATCTATTTGTCCGGGCCGTATTGCGGATATTCTTTTTGTGGATGATCTTGAGCAGTTTGAAGTAAAGGAAGTCATGACCAACGGAAAAATGGTGGCAAAGGATCACAGGCTCTCCTATGAATTACATGCACCTGAGAGAAGTCAGATCTTAAAGGGCAAATTAAAGTGCAGTCTGACAACAAAAGAAGACTTTGAATATAAGACAACGATTCGGCATGGAGAAGCGAAAGTGCTCGCAATGGATGTAAAAGGTCCCTTTGTACGCAAAAGAAGAGATGTTGTACTGAATGTGGAGAATGGAATCGTGCTTCCGGATGCAGAACAGGATGTTGCAATGGTGGCTGTATTGGAGCGGTTTGGAAGAAATGGAAACAAGGCGCTTGCATTCTGTTCCGGCTGGAAATTGAAAAAAGGCGCCATGGCAAGCACTGCCGCACCGGATGATAACAATTTGGTTGTCATGGGAGTCAATGCCTCTGATATGTCTGTTGCCGCAAATTATCTGATCGAACAGGGCGGCGGCCAGGTAGTAGTTGCGGATGGAGAGATTCTGGAATTTTTGCCTCTTCCGGTGGGAGGAATCGTAAGTGATCGTGAACCGGAGGAGATCGCCGCAAATGAAAAGCGGATCGATCAGGCGGCAAGAGCTTTAGGCTCGGATCTTCCTGACCCTATGATGTATATGTTCTTTTTGCCGATTACGGCGATCCCAGACTATGCGATCACGGATGTTGGTCCGGTTGATTATGTAGCGTTAAAAACCTTTGACCCTGTTTTGGAAACAATGGAAAAGTAGAGTGAAGCTATGAGTATGAAAAAAGAAAGTTTAAGGAAATTGATCGAGGTGTCTTCCGGCAGAGCTCCGGCAGATGTGGTAATCAAGAATTGTAAAGTAGTCAATGTATTTTCCGGAAAAATCCTGGAGAGAGACATTGCCATCAGCGATGATCAGATCGCAGGCATTGGAAGTTATGAGGGGAAGGAAGAGATAGACGCCCAGGGCCGGTATGCGGCGCCGGGGTTTATCGACAGTCATATCCACATTGAGTCTTCTTATGTAAGCCCGGAGGAGCTCGGGCGGATGCTGGTGCCCCACGGCGGAACCACGATTATTGCAGATCCTCATGAAATTGTAAATGTATGCGGGATCAGAGGGCTTGATTATATGATGGAGGCTGCGAAGGGAACCGTATTGGACATCAAGTTTGTCATGCCGTCCTGCGTACCGGCAACCCCCTTTGAACATTCAGGCGCCGTGATCAATGCTCCTGAAATGAAGGAGCCGATAACTCGTGAGAATATGATTGGACTGGGCGAATTTATGAATTATCCGGGGGTAATAGCAGCGGATGATACGGTGCTGGATAAGATTCTTCTGGCAAAGGAGCATAATAAGATCATCGATGGACATGGACCGGGATTAACGGGAAAAGCTTTAAATGCATATGTTTCAGCGGGAATCCTGGCAGACCATGAATGTGAAACGCCGGCCGATATGGAAGAACATCTCAATGCGGGAATGTATATTATGCTTCGTGAGGGCTCTGCCTGCCATAACCTTAGAACGATGATAAAGGGCGTTACGCCGGAAAACAGCAGAAGATGTATCTTGTGTTCGGATGATCGTCAGCCCAAGACGATGCTTCATGAGGGGCATCTGGACAATCATATGCGTATCTGTGTGAAAGAGGGGCTGGATCCGATCATGGTCATCCGTATGGCCACATTGAATGCGGCGGAATGTTTCAGGCTTCATGATCGAGGCGCCATCGCACCGGGATATCGGGCGGATATTGTGCTATTAGACGATCTGAAAGACTTTCATGTGGATAAAGTGTGGGTAGCCGGGAAGCTGGCAGCAGAGCATGGTGTATATCTTCCGGAGGTCAGCCACTATGACATTTCTTCTGTAAAGGGAAGCGTTGTGGTCAAAGATTTTTCAGCGGAAAAGTTTAAAATGCATTTGAAATCCAATCATGTAAATGTGATAGAGATTCTGCCGGGGGGAGTTGTGACGAAGAAAGCAACAGCCGAAATCCAACTGGATGAAGCAGGAGAGTTTGTCAGAGATCCCAAGCAGGATATTGTAAAAGTGGCGGTAGTCGAAAGACATCAGATGACCGGAAACGTGGCCTGCGGATTCCTGAAGGGATACGGGATCAAAAAGGGAGCCGTGGCATTGTCTATCGCCCATGATTCCCACAACATTATTGTAGTTGGGGTAAGTGATGAAGAAATGGAATTTGCGGTAAGAAGTCTGGCAGAGCAGGAGGGCGGCATCGTTCTGGTACAGGACGGCAAAATTGTGGAAAGTATGCCTATGCCCATCGCGGGTCTGATGAGTGATCAAACCGGGGAATGGGTAGAGGAGAGATTGATCTCGATCCATGAGAAAGCATATGACGAGCTGGGAGTCTGCAAAGATGTGGAGCCTGTAATGACGCTTTGTTTTATGTCCCTTGCGGTTATTCCTGAAATCAAGCTGACAGATATGGGATTATTTGATGTTACCAGATTTTCATTTATTGATGTGGAAGCTTAACTGAGATATACTATAGTACATGAGAAGTGCGCAAGCTTTTTCATACTAACGATATAAAATATGAAATATTTATCAGGGGCTTTTCGCAGAGAGCAAAGCGCTGCTTATAATGCCGATGATAAAATAGTTATGGTAGTGTGTCTATGGAAGAAAAGCAGATCATCAAGACCTCAGTCCGCAATCTGGTAGAGTTTATTCTTCGCAGCGGAGATATCGACAACCGTCGGGGGAAAGCTGCGGAGCGGGAAGCCATGCAGGAGGGCAGCCGGATCCACCGAAAGATTCAGCGGCGGATGGGAGCGGACTATTTGGCGGAGGTTCCCTTGAAGCTTGCAATCGAAAAGGAAAATTATGTGATATGTGTGGAAGGCCGTGCCGATGGTATTATCCGGCCCGGTCAGACCGCAGATGAAACCCTGGCTATTGAGGGCAAAAGCAGTGATTTTTCAGAAGAATCTCAGGCAGGATCAGAGCATGGCGTATTGCCTGTGAAAAAAGAGCAGCTAGTGACTGTAGATGAGATCAAGGGAATTTACAGGGATGTTAATATGATGGAAGAGCCTGTGTCGGTACATCTGGCACAGGCTAAATGTTATGCCTACATTTATGCTCTGCAGCATGATCTTTTGGCTGTTCGGGTACGGATGACTTACTGCAATCTGGATACGGAGCAGATCAAGTATTTTCATTACGAGTATGCATTTGAAGAGTTACAGGAGTGGTTTGAGCAGTTGATTACTGCGTATCAGAAATGGGCGGATTTCCAGTATGAATGGCGTCAGATCCGCCAGACCTCTTATCAAGCTCTGGAATTTCCGTTTCTTTACAGAGAGGGACAGAAAAAGCTGGTAGGGGATGTATACCGCACTTTGATGCGGAGAAAAATTTTGTTTCTTCAGGCGCCTACCGGTGTGGGGAAAACCATTTCCACTGTGTTTCCGGCTGTGAAAGCAGTAGGAGAGGGATTGGGGGATAAAATTTTTTATCTGATTGCAAAAACTATCACAAGAACGGTTGCAAAAGATACGTTTGCGATTCTGAAAGAGCAGGGGATGCAGAGCAAGGTGCTGGAGCTGACCGCAAAGGAGAAACTGTGTTTCTGCGATGAGGTAGACTGCAATCCTGAGAGCTGTCCCTATGCGAAGGGACATTATGACCGAGTGAATGATGCGGTGTTCGATCTGATCTCCAAGGAAAATGAATTGACCAGAGATGCTATCCTGCAGACGGCAGAAGCGTTTACCGTTTGTCCGTTTGAGCTTAGTCTGGATGTATCTCTCTGGGCTGATGTGATCATCTGCGATTATAATTATGTCTTTGACCCGAATATCTATTTAAAGCGTTTTTTTGCAGAGGGAAATAAGGGCGACTATTTCTTTCTGGTGGATGAGGCGCACAATCTCGTTGAGCGGGGCAGGAAGATGTACAGCGCCGTACTGATCAAAGAAGATTTACTGCACCAGAAAAAATTATTAAAGTCTTATAGCCGCAAGCTGACACAGCTTTTGGAAAAATGTAATAAGCAGATGCTGGAGTGGAAAAGGGAATGTGAAAATTATACAGTATACGAGAATATCAGCTCCTTTATCTTTTCCCTGATGAGGCTTGGTTCGGAATATGATACTTTTTTACAAAATCATGCGGAGTTTCCGGAACGGAAAGAGGTTTCAGAGTTTTATCTGAACCTGCGGCATTTCATGAACATGTATGAAGTGCTGGATGAAAATTATGTGATATATACAGATTATGATGAAGACGGGAAGTTTTGTCTCCATCTGTATTGCGTCAATCCTGCCGCAAATCTGCAGGAACGTTTGAACCGGGGACTCAGCACGATCTATTTTTCTGCAACCTTGCTTCCGATCCAATATTATAAACAGCTTTTAAGCAGCAGGGATGATAATTATGCTGTCTATGCCACGTCTGTATTTAGTGAAAAGCAGCGGCTGCTGGCTGTGGGCAGAGATGTGAGCAGTCTGTATACAAGAAGAACAGCTTTTGAGTTTCAGAAAATAGCTTCATACATTTACCATGCGGCATCCGGGAAACGTGGAAATTATCTGGTGTTTTTTCCCTCCTATAAGCTGATGCAGCAGGTTTATGAGCAATTTCTGGCCGTTAATCTGGGAAACATGGACTGTCTGGTACAGGAAAGCAAAATGACGGAGGACGCCAGAGAATCTTTTATTGAGGAATTTGCGAAAGAAAGGGAAACGTCACTGGTGGCATTCGGGGTACTTGGCGGTATATTTTCCGAGGGGATCGATCTGAAAAAGGAACAGCTCATCGGCGTACTCATTGTTGGAACCGGGCTGCCCCAGATCTGTACCGAGCGTGAAATATTAAAGCATTATTATCAGGAAAAACAAGGCCAGGGATTTGCCTATGCCTATCTATATCCGGGTATGAATAAAGTGCTTCAGGCGGCAGGAAGGGTTATCCGTACCGCCGAGGACAGAGGTGTTATACTGCTTTTGGATGAGCGGTTCCTGCGGTCGGACTATCAGGAGATGTTTCCGAGAGAATGGCAGGAATACAGTGTGTGCAGTCTGGACACCATAGAGGACACGATTGAAAACTTCTGGATACAAAGCCTATAATGTGGGCAGCAGATTTAAAAATTCTGTTGTAGATGCCGCCTGCGGTAATGATGGATTTACAGATGCCACGATTTGTCTCGATGGCATCTTTTCTTTTACCTTCAGGATGAATAAATCTCTGGAATCCGGCATCAGACAGTAGTCCGGTACAAATGCGATTCCAAGACCGATCCTTGCCAGATCAATGAGCAGATCGTTGCTGCTGATCTCTACTTCCGGCACCAGCTCCAACTGATGCTGCAAGAAAAGATTGTGCAAAAATTCGCTGGTCGTGCATATCCGGTCCAGCATCAGGATAGGATAATCCTTGATCTCTGCCAGCGAAAGCTCCTGCTGTTTCAGGCTGAAGTAGGAAGGATTTGCCACAAAAACATCGCGAAATTCCCAGATCGTCTTTTGAATATAAGACTGGTTCAGGCGGGTATTTGGAAAATTGGTAAAGATCATATCGACTTTGCCCTGCTCTAACAGGTCTACACATGCCAGCGAGGTGGCGTTAGTTACCTTGATGGGAACCTTTGGAAATCTTTTATGAAACTGTTTTAAATAAGGCACTAAGAGATAACGGCATATCGTATCGCTTGCCCCGATGTGGAGCTGCCCAAGTCCCAGACTCTGGCTGTCCAGAAGCTGGCTTTCGCCCCGGCGGATCAGGTTCATGGCCGGCTCGATATGCTTTAAGAGCAGCTTCCCGGCAGGGGTAAGCTGTACCTTTTTTGTGCTTCGGATAAAAAGAGGCTGTTCCAGCTTACGTTCCAGTGTTTTGATGGACTGGCTGACTGCGGACTGTGAGATAAACAGCTTTTTGCTGGCTTCCGAGAAACTCAGAGAAGATGCCACATAATAAAATACTTTGTACAGTTCGTAATTGATATCCATATCCTGACTCCTTGTGATGGTGTGTATAATAGGCGCGCACAATGTGCGGATTTGCCTTTTTGTAAATTAATAATATAAGTATAGCTTATAAATGGTCGATTGACAAGGGACAGGTTGCCGAAACAGCAAATTAGGTAACCTTATAAGTGGGATTAAATTTATTAATTTTTCTAATTTCTAAAAATACGTTATACTTATCCAAAGTGGGAATATTTATAACCCCATCATTCATTTGTAAATAATATGGCAAACGATATAAAACAATG
>CAZLZX010000122.1:0-8038 GCA_964564095.1 uncultured Eubacterium sp.
ACTTCATCTGAACGGAATACTCTTCCCGGTGCGATCATTCGGATCGGCAGCTTGCCCTGCTCCATCACACGTACCTGTACCGGAGAAGTCTGGGTACGGAGTACGATATCACTATTGATATAGAACGTATCCTGCTCATCCTTTGCGGGATGATTTGCAGGTATATTCAATGCTTCAAAATTGTAATAATCATATTCTACTTCCGGTCCCTCTACGACCTCATATCCCATACCTACAAAAATACTCTCTACCTCTTCCAGCGCAATGGTATTCGGGTGTCCATGACCTACTCTGTTTTTCTTTGCCGGAAGTGTCACATCAATGACTTCCCTTTTCAGACGATGCTCCAGCGCAGCAGTTTCCATCTTTGCCTTTGTCTCTTCCAGTTTGCGCTCGATAGCCTCTCTCGTCTCATTTACAAGCTGGCCCACCGCCGGTCTGTCTTCCTTGGCAACATCTTTCATGCCTTTTAATACTGCGGTAAGCTCTCCCTTTTTTCCCAGATACGCCACTCTGACGTCATTTAATTTTGACAATCCATCTGCCGACTCCATAGCCGCAATGGCTGCCTCTCTGATTTTTTCCAATTTTTCTTTCATTGAAAATCTCCTCTCAGATTTTTGTAATTGTATTAACTGATTCCCGCACAGGATTTTCCCGTGCATAAAAAAAGACCTCAGTCCCCTCTTTATCAGGGACGAAGTCATATCCGCGTTACCACCCTTTTTCTCAAATCACAGTTTCAAAAAATTATAACATCCAGATCACATTAACATGTATCTGCGTCATTTGAGCGCTCATATAATGCGTAACGTGCATCCGACGTCGGCTCCTACTTTCAGTATTCAAAGCCGCTGCTCCGGTGTGAAATTCGATGTCTGTTCTATCATAAGAAACTCTCAGCCGATGTTTCTCTCTCTGTAATCATCCCAGCATCTACTGTGCACCATCATTGCATTTAACAGTATAACATCCTATTGCTTTTCAAATACAATTCGCTAGATATTCTAGCATACACGTTCAAAATATGCAACATTTTTTCACAGTTTTCATCATCTGCTTTTTGCGTTTTTGTTATTTTCAATACCCAACAGGTTTTTATACTCATCTTTTGTATATTGTATTAAGCTATCGTCCATCCCGTTTTCTCTTACGTTCCTCTCTTCTCTGTTCTACCAGCTTTTTCATTTTTTCCCGTCTGTTCTTTGCCCGGGCTTCTTTAATCTGGCGCCATAAAACCTCAAATCTGCTGTTTACCTCTCCGCATACCATAAAAATATACATACAAATATACAGCCAGAACATGAGCAACAGTACGGTAGTCAAACTTCCGTATAAAGAAAATCCCTTAAAATAATCTACATATATGGACAAGCCAAAAGAAAATACATACCAGGCAGCCGCACACCCCACTGCCCCTACAAGCTGACTTCTGTAAGAAGCCTTCCTGTTCGGAAGAAATTTATAAATAAAACAAAATACCCCGATCAGCATAATAAAAATCAATAACAATCTGATACGCAGAATCGCATCTGTAACGGTAGATACGATCGGCGCATATTCTACCAGCATCCCCTGTATCTTCTTACCAAATACCAAAAGAAGCATCAATACTAACATAACGAGTATCAACAGCAGGGTATCCAGCATCGCCCTTAAACGAAGCACAAACCAGTTTCGAGTCTCATTGATATCATAAATGACATTCAATCCATAACGAAGGCTCTGTACGGCTTTTGCTGATGAATAGATTGCAATTATAATCGCCGCGACCAGAAGCTTACCGGAATTTTGATAGACCTCATCCACGATGCTGATCAAAGCCGGAGAAAGCTGCCCCGGTATCAACATATTGATACCAGATAAGATCATATCTTCCGTTACCGGAGTATACCGGATCAAAAAACTTAAAACAAGCAAAAAGGGAATAATAGACATGATAATAAATAAGGTCGCCTGTCCCGCATATGCTCCCACACTATCCCTTTTTAATTTTTCTAAAAAAGACCGGACAATCGGTACATAATTGTTCATTTTTCGGATTCCTCTAAAATCTGATCATTATTTTTATATGCATCACTTTACACTCATGCGTTCATAAAGCTTTCATAAAGTGTTCATATATTCGTAATAACTGTATCAGTTTTTAAGATTACCATGATTTTATATCTTATACAAGTATTTTCGTACCAGGAAAGAACCAGTTTAAGATTTCCTTAAAACTTTTTCCCTCTTTTGCCATCCCGTCGGCTCCATACTGGCTCATACCGATACCATGACCAAAGCCTCCGCCGCAAAGCACATAAGAACCTTCTGTCTGGCCATTTTCTATTGTAAACCAGGCGCTGGGAAGCATATTGGCAGAACAGTCTTCTTTTCCATTGGCATCCACGATTTTGGTCAGATATTTGCCGATATCCTGTCTGATATCGTTTTCCGTCGTTACATGCCGTACGGAATCTCCTTTTTGATAACTGATATCTGTGACAACACCGGATTCCTCTCTCTTCTCGATTTTCACACTGTAGCCTTCCGGCAAAGTAACATAAGCCTTCCACCGGAAATACCGGCTATGGCTGTCATATGCCTGCAGATCCGTCCGTTTTAAATAACTGTCCCAATCGACCACGGCCTTCGTAATGACCGATGAGTCCTCTTCCTGCTGTATCTTACATTCCTCCGGCAAAGACTTTAAGGTTGTAACGCAAGCCAGATAAGAAGCATTTTTTTGTCCCCATGCCTCCAAACCGCTGGTAAATCCGCAAGAAGTGGAATAGTAATAAATATCCGCCGGAATCAGCGTATCCCCTTCTGACAATACCATTCCCTTTGTCTCATCCACTGCCTGTATGGCCTTTTTATTCTCGCCGTTTTTATTGTATACCTGACTGTTTACGGAATCATCCACATCTGCGCCGTAAGCTTTAAATTTTGTTCCGCAAATCATGTCGCAGGCAAAAGTCCTCGCACAGACTGCCTGTGCCTTCAATGCTTCCAACTCAAAATCTTCGGGCATTTCTCCCGGCACTACGCCGTACAGATATTCCTCCATGGAAACCGTGTTTATCAGCCAGTATCCGTCTTCACTGCAATGTACGCTGATACTGCCGCGATAAGGTGCGGACCAGGACTTTGTATCTGCTTCCTGTATATAAATCGTCCGATCTTTTTTCGGTGTAATTGTCACTACTGTATCCGTATCTTCAAAAAAATCTGCAATATTTTTCTCCGTGACGATCGTATTCTCTCCATACTCCTTTGTCTCATCTCCGGCCTTTAGCGTACATCCGGCCGTGCAGCGGATCTGAAAGGAGGAACGAAGGGCATTTTGAGCATTGTCATTCGTCAAAAGAACCTTTACCGTCTGGTACGCCTCCGTTACCCCGGACTGCGCTTCAGCATCATTTTCCTGTGAATCTTCCTCTTCGCTATTCCGCTGAAGCTGTTCCTGCCCGGTTTCCTCAGGCTCCTCAGATAATTCTTCCCTGACTCCCAATATCTTTCCTTCTATCGTATAAACCTGGTAATACATACCATAATTCCAAAAATCTTTATCGATTGATGTCTCAAAATTTCCCTGGTCAGTAACAATATGCTGCTCTCCGGGCACCTGTCCCAAATAGCGAAGCTTCATCACAGATACCTCTTCATCCTTCCCCAAAGCCTTCAGCAACATGTCATAGCAGGCAAACCATTCCGACCTTGTGATCCGCTCCCCGGATACATTCTGTACAATATCAAAAAAGCCAAGGGTACGATATATGTAATCCGCATCTTTCCAAGTCAATATAGAAGATACTTGCGGCAAAAGCAGATCCTCTGCCTCCTCTTCCCCGATATCTGCAATCCAAAACAGATCCTTTATTTCATAATCATACACGACGCCCTTATCCTGATACTTTGCTGCCGCCTCCAGCACCCGGCTCTGCTGAAACAGAATGATGCCCGCCAACAGACTGCAGGTAAGAATCGACAGCTTTATCCATAAATACCGTTTCATATGATAAAATCCCCTCCGTTATGTTACACACCAGATAAAACTTAAAAGTGTCTCCAATACAAGAAAAAGAAGCTGCCGATCAGGCAGCTTCTCTCTTTCGTACATTTATGATTTTATCTTTTGTTAAGTCTTTTGTATTTATAAGATTTTATCTTTTGTTACAAAAGCATATTCCTGCAAGAAACGGAGCTTCTCTTCGGATAGAATGCAACCCAGAATGCCGTTACCCGCAATTTTGACGCCTAGCTCATGCTAGGTGGGTGTCCGCAACAGCAGCTTCTGTCTTCCGCTGCGCATTCGGCGGCCTGACATCCAATACTGTGATTTAGGAGTCCCATAAACGTAAATGTAGGTTCAAAATAGCGAGTTTATCGCACATCCCAGGCATACATCTTATCAAACGTTTTTCTGTCATTAACAGTATACTCTAATATTTACAAAATCACAACATATAATTCGATCAAAACGCTGGAAATAATTACAGAGTGTTTGCTTCATCTACAACTTTCTTAATAGCTGCAGCAGCATCCTCCGGCAGCTTGTTGTAACCGCCTTTTAAAGTATCCAGACTTGTTACATAATCCAAACGATCCTGCATACGTGCTTTCATCTGAGATACATATTTTGCATCTGCAAGGTCAGGTACAAAGCCTTCCCATTCAAAGATCTCGATATCAGAGAATGGCCCCCACTGTTTGAACTCAGCTTTTCTTTCTACGATCGCTTCCAAAATTCCCAGCGTATCTTTCGGCTGTACTTTTTTGCCCATAAATTCGCCGGTATTGATAATATAGCAGTCTACATCCTTATCCTCAACCAGTGTTTTGAATTTTTCATAATCGTTAACCAGCGGATAAGTTCTGAATGGATTTGCGTATGGCTCTACAACCAGTGCATTTGGATCTACGCCCTCTTTCAGACGTTCTGCCGTACTTCTCTTTGTGGCAAGTGTTGCACCCATAACAGATGCCAGGCTGGAACCTTTCAGTTTTACTACTGGCGGAATCGTTGGGTCTTTCATGATCCAGAAAATTGCATTTACCGGGCTGTCGATCTTATCCACACGGTTCGGAGACCAGAGTTTTGATTTGATCGCACGTCCATTACCATTTCTGATATCTTCTGTTACAAGAACCACTTTTCCATCCTCATCCAGAGTTGCGGAGCAGTTCTGTGCTGTCAACAGATATTTATTATCCTCACAATCAATCGGATAATCTGCTGTCTTGTCAAAATATGTCGGCTCTAATGCTACAGATGCACAGGTCTGTGCGTTAATAACAAATGCATCATCATGAAGAACCTTAATAGCCGGATATTTGCCATTATGTTTTGCATGTGTCAATGTGGATTTACCAGATCCTGATAAACCAAATACAGCAGCTACATATTTGCTTCCGTCATCTAACGTATATTCTTTCTGTCCGCCATGGCAGGAAGCATATCCGTTTCTGTTAGCGATAGCCCAAGCCAGTGTCAGCGTACCTTTTTTATGCTCTCCAAAGTATCTCATACCAAGAATTGCCGCACAGTTTGTTTCTGTGTTGAAATAGCACAGGCAGTTCGGATCAGAAATGTCTGTCTGATTTGTGCCGGCCCACTGTGGATTGGAGAAAATATAGATGTCCGCTTCATTCTCATACAGTTTAGACTCTTTATACATCTTTACATACTGTTCAGACATATACTGGAAATTCAGCATCCAGGAATACATGATATTCTCTTCGCCTTCCGGAATCAGAAGATGAGCTTTTACCATAAATTCAGGATCAAGTCCAATGTAAACCTCTGCATGATACATCGTATCCCATCTTGTATCATATACTGCGTCCATTACGATTTTGTCCAGTCTGTCACAATCCACACCCGGTTCTCCTGTAATACGTCTTGCCGGAGCATAACGTCCGGTAATAGAACCGTCGTTGAATAACAGAACTTTCGCATCTGCGTCAAGGCCGAACTCCTCGCCCCTGTAAACAGGCATATCCGTTACGATAGTTCCCGGTGAATCCTTTGCAAGTTTATAAGCTTCTTTTAAAGTGTTTACCTTCACTACATTATTTCCGTAAAATGCAGCTTCGATAATGGAACGCGTCTTGGAAAAGCCAACTTTTCCAGGTCCGATTTCACTTCTCTTGTAATTCGCTCTTGTAGCCATTTAGTTACCTCCTGTACTCTCTTCTTTATGATTTAAAAATCTTATGTCAGATGACCTCTGCCAAAAGATTCCGGAAGAAGCTCTCCCAATGTTGCCAGCTTATATGCGCCGTCACCGCGGCACATAATAATTTCAAAATCCGGCTTACAAAATTCTGACAAAACCTGCCGACATACCCCGCAGGGTGCCGTATATTCAGCCGAATCACTGATGATGGCAATTGCCAAAAAATCGGTAATGCCCTCCGAGACAGCCTTAAAAAGAGCTGTCCGTTCCGCGCAGTTCGTAGGCGTATAAGCCGCATTCTCAATATTGCATCCGCTGAATATCGTGCCGTCCTTCGCCAACAGCGCAGCTCCCACATGAAAGCCCGAATAAGGAACATATGCCCGTTCCTTTGCTTTTTTTGCCGTTTGAATCAGTTTATCATATTTTTTCATAAAATCAATTCCCAAATTACATAGAATTATCCTATAAATTGTAATTCTACATTTTGTAAATTCAAATTTCTATATTTTCCACCTTCAATATTCCCAACTGTGACAAATATCTTGTATATTCTTTATCCTTCCAGCATAGCAATCGCCCCGCTGGTTCCGATCCTGTCGGCTCCTGCCTCAATAAAAGCTTCCATATCATCCCTTGTACGAATGCCTCCGGCCGCTTTGATCTTAACCTTTTGTCCCACGTTTGCTTTCATCAGACGGACATCAGCCAAGGTTGCTCCTGCTGTTCCAAAACCTGTAGACGTCTTGATAAAATCCGCTCCCGCTTCCGTTACGGATCTGCACATTGCAATCTTTTCATTCTCCGTCAAATAGCAGGTCTCGATAATTACCTTTAAAACATTGTCTTTAACAATAGATTTTAATGTGCGGATTTCCTCCGTCACTTTATCATAATCGCCATTTTTTACATCACTGATATTGATAACCATGTCTATTTCAGATGCTCCATCCAGCAATGCCTGTCTGGTCTCAGCCGCTTTCGCCTCTGTGTTAGCATTTCCAAGAGGAAATCCGACAACCGTGCAGAGTGTCAATGCCGGAAACATATCATGGGCTCTTTTGATATAACAGCTCGGAATACATACGGAAGCCATATGATAGTCCAAAGCCTCAATACAAAGCCTTTCAATCTCTGCCCATGTCGTATAGGCTTTCAACGCAGTATGATCCACATATCGGTATAAAATTTCTTTTTCCATCTTTTTCCCTTAAATCGATTTGACAGCTTAATTTGTACTATAAATCATCTTATACTATTTTTGCTGAAAAATCCACATTTAAAATATCTAAAGAATTACGTTAAAGTCAAATAATTTGTCAATATTATCCAAATCTAATTGAAATACTTGCTTTAAATTGTCTCTATAAGGTTTATGATGAAACCAAAACAGTTAATAAACCATAAGTTTTTATCGTTGCACAACAAAATGGCCGAACATCAGTCCAGCCATTTTTAAAGTTTTGCTATTTATTCTTTTTAAATAAAACCGGCCATATGATACAAACTGGAATTGCCAGCAACGGAATTGCCAGATATCCCAAAATAGAATATCCTTTTCCAATAATCGTATCCAATCCAACAAAGGAAACAAAAGTACAAACTACAAAATAAATAATACCGGAAATAATATTTTGTGTCTTATCCTTTTTTATTGCTTTTGGATAAATCTTTTTCAGGCGCGCGACTATGGCGTTGCATTGAGGTACGCCACTGGAAATCAATGCAATCAGCATAACAATGCTATACACTGTCGGCAGCCATGGAGCATCTTTTATAAGATACAGCTTTATAATCTCCAGAATCGGTATCGTTTTCATTCCAACATCAGCATAATACGGCAGTAAGATCATCGTAGTTACTATAAAGGCCGC
>CAZLZX010000123.1:0-8010 GCA_964564095.1 uncultured Eubacterium sp.
ACTCCGCTTCGCGAAGCAGTACAGGCATTTGTAGAATCTACCCAGAAATATGTAACGGGCGAAGTTAAATTCAAGCTTTACAAAGGTAATATCATTAAAGCCGGTACTACCTCTCCATATTCTCTGTACAGCGAATCACTGGCAAGCTTCACAACCGGCGATCTGTACGATCACCATGACGCAGAAGGCTTTATTACACTGTTTGGCCTTCCGCTGAAGGTTCGCGCTATGAAGATGGCTGAGCTGGAAGCGCAGAAAGAAAAATAATTTTTTGATTATATGAAAACAGGAACCTCTGTCATTGGCAGAAGTTCCTGTTTTTTCATATATTTATTACAATCTCCACTATATATTATTCAGATTATAATCTCCACTACATATTATTCAGAATCAGATGCCGCTTTCTTCCTGCGCTCACTCTCGTTCTGCTGTGTATCCAATATTTTACAGCAAACCAGATCGCCCAATACATTAACTGCCGTACATCCCATATCTGTCAATGCACAGGTGCTGAAGAACAATGCCATAACGCCGCCGGGAAGCCCCGCAAGTACGACCAATGCCGTAAAGGCAGCCACACCGCCGTTTGGAATCGCCGGAGCGCCTATGGAGGTAAGCAGGCAGACAGTAATAAGTGAAACCATCATTGTAGATGAAATATGTACGCCGCAGGCATTGCAGTAGAACGTGATCATCATTAAAAGAACAATCGCTGATCCATTCATATTCATCGTACATCCCATTGGAAGTACCAGACTGCTGACTTCTTTCCTGATGCCGGCATCGTCCAAACACTTCTGACTGACCGGTAAAGCAGCCGAGCTTGACTGCGTACTGAACGCCATCATAATGGCAGGAAACATTTTTTTCAAAAATGATCCGACCTTTGCCTTTCCCATAACCTTAAGCGGAATCAGAAATACAATGCACACAAATACGACGCATACGATATAGTACATAATGATCGACCATATGATTGATGTAAAGGTTGAAAAATCATTCTTGGATACCACCGGAATGATCAGGAAAAATACACCGAAGGGAGTAAATTTCATAACTACGGAAACTACCTTCATAGCAATCTCATTAAAAGAAATGAAAAATTTCTTTACCGGCTCCGCTTTTTCTCCAACCGACAGCATAGCAAAGCCAACGACAATGGCAAAAACCAAAATCTGCAATACATTCCCCTCTGTAAAAGCAGTAAACGGATTAGACGGAACCATGTCCACCAAAAGATCCAAAATACCGGTCATTTCTGATACCGGCTGTTCTGTTGCCTCCAGGGTAAGCTTTGTTCCTACTCCCAGCTCCGTAAGGCGCGGTACAAACACACCAACCACCGAAGCGATCAGCGTTGTGATGACAAAAAAGATAAGCGCTTTTAAAGCAATTTTTCCAGAGGTAGCCATATTCCTAACTGCTGTAATACCTACCACAACAGAGCAGAAAATCATCGGATAGATCATCATACGCAGCGCATTCAAATAAAGATTCCCAAAGAAATCTACCGCCTGGGTCAGCGGGCCGCTTCTGCCATTCAGCAAAATTCCCACCAGGACTCCCAGGACAAGACCTATTATGATCTGCCCTATAAATCCAATCTTAAACTTTTTCATTTGTTCTCTCCTCTCAAATCTCAAGTGATGCTAAAAGAACAATGCCCTGGTCTATCAAACAATAGCTCATACGTTTTTGAGCATATTTGTATCATAGAAAGTCCGGAGAACTTTTCCTCAATGACATAAAAAAAAGATATTTCCAGAACGGAAATATCTGCCACCTCTCTGACTTGTCGGAATACGGAAGATCCTCTTCGATATTCTTATCCTTTAACGCAGGAATACGGTCAAAGCTACTCGTTACCTTTCGCCCGACGTCTCACAAACCCATTCCACAGGAATCTCCTTACCATCTCCCACCAACGACAGCTCTCTGCAAATTCAATTCAAGTGTACTCTTTTTGATCATCGACACATGTTCTTTAAGTTCTGTAGTAACGTACCACATTTATACCCTGATGTCAAGAAAAAATACATGGTATACGATATTTGGAATACATTTCGTATGCCATGTATTTTTTACCAATCCGGATTCTGCTTCCTTTTATATTTGTGTATAGATCTGTTTCCTTTTCGACACATCCTTTTATTGATCGGATGATTTTGCTTTCCATTTTATCAGATATTCCATCGCCTCTTTAGCATCTCCGACAATTCCAAGATCTGCTATCTGAAAGACAGGTGCGTCAGGATCATGATTGATCGCTACTATGAAATCCGCATTCTGCATACCGATCACATGCTGGATTGCACCTGAAATGCCCGCTGCCACATAAAGCTTTGGCGAAACCACTGTGCCTGTCTGGCCAATCTGCTGCTTATGGGCGGCATAGCCCCGGTCTACAGCGCCCCGGCTGGCTCCCAATACAGCGCCGCAGGCGTTAGCCGCTTCCTCCAGCTTTTTAAAGTCCTCAGCCGATTCAAAGCCTGCCCCGCCGGCAAATATGATTTCCGCCTCCTCCAATCTGGCAGTATTTTCCGTATTCTCCTCCATAGAAAGGATTTCCGGCATATCCTTAAAAATTTCTTCCGAAACCTGCAGACATATCAGCCGATTCCCTGTTTCAGACAATTTTGACCACTGAAGAGTCAGAGGAAAGTCTGCCAAAACATTTCCGGAATCCGCTGCAGCGTAAGCACATTCTCTCATGCACCTGTGACTTTTAAATACACCCGGACGAACCGTAGCCATCTGAGGCCTGTGATTCTCACAGATGATCGTTGCCATTACATTGCCTCCAAAGGCCGGTCTGGTCTGCTCCAGCAGACCTGTCTGCTTATTAATAGAAAGCTTTGTACAGTCTGCCGTCAGTCCCGTCTGCAGCTTTGCCGCAACCATAGGAGCCATTCCCCTGCCAAACACAGTAGCGCCATATAGCACAACTGCCGGTTTATAAGCTTCTATCAGCCAATAAAGAGCCGTACTATAACGGCACTCCTCTAAAATTTCAAGTTCCGGCTGCTGACACAGCAGCACCTGATCTGCTCCAAATGCAAAAGCTTTTTCCGCAAGATCTTCTATTCCGTTTCCCAGGATCACTGCCGTCAGAGGCTCCCCCAGATCATCTGCCAACTTTCTTCCCTCAGTCAGCAATTCTCCTGCACAATCATGCATCGTACCCTTCCATTGCTCTGCATAGACCCAGATTCCATGATAATCATCCCGAACTATTTGCTCCTTCTTTGCCGGCACTTCTGCCGAAATAGCCTGAACCGGACACGTATCCACACAGGCACGGCACAGGGTACAGATATCCTGATCACATACCGCTTTTTTATCCTCTATTTTTAATGCTCCAAAGGGACAGCCCTGTTCACAAAGCCCACATCCCACACAGGCGCTTTTATCTATTTTTATTCCAGGCATTTCTTATTCTCCTTTGCACCGAATACGATTTCCCTCTCGGAAAGCACCTGCAGACATTCTTCCATTTGTTCCGTAAGACTTCCCTGCAGAATACGGGTTTCTCTGCTTACAGAAGGAGAAAATACCCTGACTACTTTCGTCGGAGATCCCTGAATAGACATCCGTTCAGGATCAGCCTGCAATGTTTTTGCATCCCACACAGATACCTGCATATTTTTTCCCCGGATCATATCCTTTACTTTTGGAAGGCGCGGATCGCTGAACCCCTTCTCAACAGTGAGTACCGCCGGATAAGCAATCCTCATTTTCATGCGGGCATAATCAGTCTGCCGCACAACCTCTATATGCTTCTCATGAACACCGCAGATCTGACAGACATTGGTCAGGCAGAAAATTCCCAGATGCCCGGCAATTTCCTCCGGCGCCTGGGCCGTATCCCCGTCTATCGCCTGTTTTCCGCAGATGATCAGATCCGGCATTCCTTCCTTCTTAACCGCCTCCGACAAAATATATGATGTCGCCAGCGTATCAGATCCGGCAAATGCTCTGTCACTGAGCAAAATCCCCTGATCCGCTCCCATACTGTACGCATATTTTATTATATCTGCCGCCGGCTGAGGCCCCATACTGAAAACCTCTATCACACAGTCCGTTTTCTCTTTGATCTGCAATGCCAGCTCCAGTGCATAGATATCATAAGGATTCAGAATACTCTCTATCCCATCCCTGATCAGATTATTGGTAACAGGATCCAGACATACTTTGGTCGTATTCGGAACCTGCTTAATCAATACTGCAATTTTCATTCTTTTTCCTCCACGCTCCTGATATTTCATAGGCTACGCATTGCCATCTATAAAGAAACTTCCTGCATTATCCTTCATTCCAATCAAACGGTTCACATCAAAAATTTCAGTATCAAAGGTCGGCGTCTCTCCCATGATCTGCTGTGCGATATATTCTCCCAACGCAGGTGCAAGCTTGAAACAATGACCGCTTCCGCCAATCGCCTGATACAGTCCCTGTGTACCGCCTTTCACAAAACCGAGTCCCGGATTCCAGTCAGCAGTGCGGATATCCAACGCGCCGAAGGATGTCTGATATCGGTATTCTGCCACAAAAGGCATCCTGTTTACAATCGTTTCAAAATATTTCCCGATCCGGTCATGACTGGCTTTTTGATAGTAGGTTTCCGGATCGATCCCGCCAGTGGTCTCGTCGATATCGCTTCCCAGCAATACCGTTCCGCCGCTTTCCGGCCGTATAAAAAACATATCCTCCGGCACACTGGCGTCACAGATCGTCACAATAGTTTCTTCAAAAGGGATATCCGGAATCAGCACCGCATGACCTAAAGGCATATAATACAGAGCGACGCCCTCTTCCTTTGCATCACAAAATCTTCCTGCCCCCAAACCGGCCGCATTAATGACCAGCGGACAGGAAATCGTACCTTTATTTGTCTTTACCCCAGTTACCTTCCCATGCTCCGTCAAAATTTCCAAAGCTTCTATGCCATTTGCAAAAACAACTCCCAGTTCCCTGGCCTTAGCGGCATATCCTGCTGCCAGTTTGTAGGGATCTGCATAAGCCCCGTCATAATCCATCAGGGCCGTTCCTACCCCTTCCGGGTTAATAAGGCCTCTTGGATGAAGTTCTTTTATCGATTCCCGAGATAATACCTCCAACGGAACGCCGGCTTCTTTTTGCATCCGGATCACATCATCCATTTCATCGACACTCTTTTTTTCAAAATAGCAGAATCCATTTTTTACATAATTTATGGATATTCCCATCTCTTCCTGAAACTGTTCCAGCTTTCGGGAGCTATAACGTGCCATATCCACGATGGGACGTTCTGTATAATGATGGCGTATCAATCCTGCCGCCTGACCGGTAGCGCCTGAACCCACGCCGGTCTTTTCCAGAACAATGATCTTTCCCGCCTTCCTTTTTGCCAGATGCCAGGCCGCACTGGTTCCCGTCGATCCGGCCCCGATAATGACAATATCTGCTGACTGCGTCATAATTTTCTCTCCTAATACCCGTTTTATTTACCACGGACCGTATGTCCATTCCGCATCCGGTTCTGGGATCCGCACCCGCTCAAACTCATCCCATTTTTCAAAAGGAGCCGTGGCATCAATGCCCATTTTGCATGTATGGATTCCATAAACATCTCGGCCAAATCCCATAGAATTGGGGACTAAAAATACGCCATCCTGTGCCCGCATGCGGGTATTCATCGCCCAAAAAACATCGGAAGGATTAAACACATCCACATCCTCATCCACAATATAGCAGTTCTTTAAAAACTTAAAGCTGGAAAAGCATGCCATCATAGCATTTTTCACTTCAAATTCCGACTGTTTATGGATCGCAATCGCACATCCCAGATAATTATTGCAAAGCATGATGTTGATTGCCCGCACATCAATATTAATGTTGTGTAATGCGGTATAAAGCTGTGCCTCTCTTGGCGTACCAAGGAGTGTAACATCGTCTCTGGATCCGGCGCTGATGGCATGAATCAGCGGATCTTTCCGCATGGTAATACAATCCACATGAAAAATATGGTTCTTCATAACCGGAATATAAAATTCCATGAAATCTCCAAAAGGTCCTTCCTCTTCCATCTCTCCCGGGACAATACGGCCTTCCAGAACGATCTCTGCATCAGCAGGAACCTCTAAGTCCACCGTTTTGCATTTTACCAGTTCTACAGGCTGTCCCATAAAACCCCCGGCAATGTCAAGCTCATCCACATCACGGGCCGGACCGCAGGCCGCAGCAGACAGGATCAGCGGATGACTTCCGATCACAACTGCAATCTCCAACGGTTCATTTCTATCGGAAGCTTTTTTAAAATAAGCTTCCAGATCCTGATGGGGCGACATACGAAGCCCTGTTTTATTTTTTCCCTTAATCTGCATCCGGTTAAAAGACAGATTTCGCACGCCTGTCTCCGGATCTTTTGCAATCACGACGCCCCCCGTAATATAGCGGCCGACATCCTTTGCATTATGTACAATAAAAGGAAACTGTGTAATGTCCACCTCATCCCCCTGCAATACTACTTCCTGCACCGGAGCATCCTTTACCATTACCGGTTTGATCGTATGCTCGCTTCGATGAGCGACCACTTTCATAACATCTTCTTTTTCTACTCCTAAAAGCTCTGCCAGAAACTCTCTCTTTCCGTAAAGGTTATTGACCACTTTATACCGGTAGCCCTCTACCTGATCCACCACCAGGAGCTTTCCTTCTCTCTCACTTTCTTTCATGCAGGAAGGGATCGCTAAAAGCGGCGTCTCTCCTTCAACATGCTTTACTTCTCCTCTTTCTTCCAGAAATGCAATATATTCTCTTAAATCCTTAACCATATTAATCGTTCACTTCCTCCCACTCATATCCGACTGCCGCCACGATCTTACCGCTGTGTGCAATCGGATTTTCCAGCACACCGATCACACAGTAATCGGCATCTGCCGCCATTTCCTCCAAAACATTGCCAAAATAGTCCGTTACCTGTGCGATCACGGCGCCTGCCTTTACCATACTTCCTGCCTTTACCGTCGGTATTGCCAGTCCCCCTTTATGGACACAGGGAAATTTTCTTTTTGTAATAATCTTTTGTCCGGTATAACGAACCACTTCTCCGTCCATCATGTTTAGGTATTTTAAGCAATTATAAATTCCTTTTTTCGCAAGCTCAACATTTTCCCAAAGCACGCGGTTTCCTGCTCCCAGCTCCGCCATGATACACGGAATTCCATTGATGGCGCACTGAATATCCAAAGCCCCCATTACAGAACCCGGTAATTCTCCTGTTGCTGTGTTTAAATCCACATAACAGTTAAATTTTGCACCAAAACCCAATGCCATGTTTCTGGCGTCAATGTTGATCTGCTCATCTATTCCCGGCAGGGATTTAAAAACAGTATAGGGTATCGCATCCACGCCTCCTAAGGCATGCATGTCGATCATATAGTTGGCATGTTTTTTTACTTCTTCAAAAAAGTGGTACGCCATCTGCTGTGATAACCAGCCGTCCGGTGTTCCCGGAAACTGCTGATCCATATCCAACTGATCTTCTACCGTAAACTTATTACTTCCGCGGATAGCCAGCGGATTACACCCCGGAGATGCAATGATGGTTCCACGTAAATCCTTCGGATCAATTTCCCGATACAACTGCTGAATAGCAAAAATACCTGATATCTCCTCTCCATGAACACCAGCGTTCAGCCATAAAACCGGACCTTCCTTTTCTCCGGCAATGGACATGACCGGAATCCGCACTTCCGCACAATCGCCGCACCAGGCGCTGTGAATATAACCGGTGCTTTTTTTCCCTTTTTCGACTTCCATCGTTCCAATCTTCATTTTGTTCTACCTCCAGTTCCTTTCATCCAGCAAAATATTTCTTTGATAATTTACTTTCCTATATACTTATTAATGATTTTCAACATCATATCCTTGCCCGCTCTTTTTCAAGATCTTCCATCACGCTTTTCAACAATCCCCCTGCCACAGCCAGCCGATATTCTTTGCTGGCCCGCACGTCGCTAATGGGATGCA
>CAZLZX010000124.1:0-8002 GCA_964564095.1 uncultured Eubacterium sp.
ACGAAGTACGCTACGGAAAGGAAAGATAATATGCGGATATTGGTTGACACAAATTACCTTCTTTTTATTCGACTAAACACTCCATACAACCGTATCACACCCCTCCGCAGCGGAATGATCCGCAGCCAGATATGTTCAAAAAATTCCCACCAGAAATTTCCCGGTCCTATCCACTTTCCTTTACGGCATACTTTTGTAATAATGGCAAAAATCCGTTCCGGCTGCACCGGGCCTTCAATATCGGTCTGGGCGTCGCCCACAATATAGTATCCTTCCGGCTTCTTCTTAAGAACCCGATGCATGACAAACTGACCGGTAGGACGTTCAAAAAATACCATATCCCCGGGCTGCGGCTCTCTCCACGGAGCCTGAAAGCAAATACTGTCTCTTGCATGGATCAAAAACGGAGACATGCTGTTTCCCGAAATGATCATACTGACCTCTTTTCCTTCCCTGGTCAGTTCCCTCAGCATGGAAACATATTCTTTTGTATCAACTGTTCTCATTTTTATTCATCCTCTGTCTCAGAAGATCTGTTTTTGGATTTGCTTTCGCCATATCCATAGCCATATTTACCATATTTTCCGTAACCATATTTACCATAGCCGTAATTTCCGTAGCCGTAGCGTCCATAACCATAACTTCCAATAATCATCTCTTCATTATTGATCACATATCCAAGAATACGGGTTCCCGTATCAGCCAGATATTCCAGCCCTGCCACAATTCTGCTGACAGGCTGATAATCCTGACGGATAACCATCAGCACCGCATCGCTATAGGAAGCTAAAAAGCTTGCATCCTGAAGGATTCCGCAGGGAGGCGTATCAATAATAATATAATCATATTTATCACGCCAGGCATCCAGATATTCTTTCACAGCTTTATTGCCAAGAAGAGACGCAATTTTCTTTTGTTCTACCGGACGGCTTCCTGCAAGAATGTCCAACTTTGTATCTTTATATGTGCAGACTGCCTCTTCCAGTGTTTTTTCCTTTTTTAAAATCGCATCAAATCCCCATCTGTTTTTTATATCAAACTTATTTCCAACAGAAGGATGACGCAGATCGCCGTCAACTAATAAAACCTTATGTCCCTTTAATGCATAACTCAACGCCAGATTAGAAGAAATCGTAGATTTTCCCTCTCCTTCTGTTGCACTTGTAATAACAAGCACCTGCTGTCCTTCTTTTTTTAGCCGTCTGACAGTACGGATATACAGGGTATTGATGGACTCAGTAAAAGAAGGGGTTGTAGCTCTCCGGTCAATCAGCATCAACTGTTTATTTTTATTGCTTCGCCGTTTCATGTAATTCTGGGGTACGGTTCCCACACATGAAACATTCGTATAGCGTTTCAGATTTTCCTCAGACAATACCGTTCTTCTTGTACAGCTCAAAATAATGAGAATGATCAGATACACAACCGCTCCGCCGCCAACGCCTCTCGCCAACAGGTCTTTCTTGCTGATATAATTGACAGGAGTGACAGGAACACCTGTTGTATCAAGAAGGGTAAACGAAGTATTGCCCACGATATATTTAGCTACTTCCGGATAATTTTCTATCACGGACTGCAAAATATTGTAAGCCAGTTCAGGATCCTTCGATGTCACACTGATTTCAAACAAACTGGTATTTTCCAGCGATGTTGCCGTAATCTGGCTATCTAACTCCTTCAATCCCAAATCCTCTTTTACAACATCCTCTAAAGCCCCGCTTTCCAAAATATATGGAAATGTAGCGCTCATCTGCTCCAAGGTAATCTGAGCCGTATAACTGCTGGTGGAATCTCCAACTCCCTCCACATTTACAGTAAGAGAAGAAGACGCCTTATATTCAGGAATAAAAAAGAACAATCTATAGATACCCGCAATACCTACTCCGATTGCAGCCAGAACCAGCAAAAGCCACCAGGTCTTCTTAAAATATTTCCATCCTTTTACAATGCCATGAATAATATCTATTTTATTTTCATCGGTATCCACAGTTCTGGAATCATACTCTCTCATCTCAACTATCCGCCCTATTTCCTAAACTCATATATCCGAAACTTACTTAAGTTCCCGTTTTCTTTCCTAACTTATGTTTCTGAAACTTACTTAAGTTCCCGCTTTTCTTTCCAGACTCATATATCTGAAATTCATTTAAGCTCCCGCTTTTCTTTCCAGACTTATATATCTGAAACTCATTTACTTCCGGTTTTACTATAATGGGAATATTTGCTGTAAGTGCCCGTTCCGTAATTGCCGTAAACACCGGTTTTCTCCAGCAATCCCTGATGCACACCGTTAAACACGCAGCCAATCAATTTGGTTCCGGTATTTTCCAGGTTATCAATCGCATCATTAATATAGCAGGTCTCCATAACATCCTGTCTGATAACCAAAAGACTGGCATCCGCAAGGCTGGCATATTCTTCCGTATCAGCGACAAATGCCATGGGCGACGTATCCAGAATCACATAATCATACTGGCTCCTCATGCTCTTCACAATTTTCTCCAAATAATCAAAAGAGTCCTTATCCAACTGTGAGCCAATGGCACGTTTCCCAAACACAACAGATAAACCTGCTACCGTATCCTGTTTGATTGCCTTTACAACCTGTTTCTGTGAAATGGCAATACAAAAATCACAGGATTTTGTACAACGGGATTTAAAAATCTTATATTGCGCCGGTTTACGAAAATCGCAATCCACCAGAAGAATCTTTTTTCCCTCCTGGGCAAGAGCTACAGCAATATTAGCCGCAACCGTAGACTTTCCTTCATTCTCCGATACACTGGTAACCAGAAGAACCTTTCTTTCCTCAGCTTCCATGGAAAATCGCACACGGGTAGCCAGCATACGATATGATTCCACATACATAAAGCTCAACATCGGATTCGTAAGCAATAAAGAAAATTTTTTCACTTTTTTCCTGGAACTGTGTTTATTCTTCTTCTCATAATAGACAGTTCCAAGAAGCTTTGTGTCAATCTTTAAAGAAACATCTCCTACATTTTTCACGGTATCCTTGTAAATAGAGATCAGGGAAAGAATAAGGATCATAATCACGATTCCCGCAATGGCCGCATATTCCATATACTGTATCAGCTTCAGAGGATTGGAAGGTTCTTCCGGAATGACAGTGGACTGAAGCTCCTTCATCGTAACCTCATCCAGAAAATATCCCATCAGCTCCATAGAATTATCGATTACGGAACGGCTGATCTCATAGGCCATTTTCGGAGAAGAGGATGTTACCTCCATGACCATCAGATTCGAAGAGGTAATGGTATCAATCTTAATCGCTGCATCAAAGCTGGAAATTTCTAAATCCTCACAAACCTGTTTCTGCAAAATCGAACTATTTACCACCTGTTCAAACTGCTCCGTAGTCGTTCCTGCCTGTGCGAGATTTCCTGACACCTGATCATAGCTGAATCCGGTCTGACTGATCACAAACGTTGTTTTTGCCGTATATTCAGGGACATAACGAATTTGAAACACTGCCCCGATCATCAATGCACACATTAACCCTGTTAAAAGAATCAGCCACCATTCTTTCAGAAGATCCCGAAACAGGCAATCCCAGTCGATCCGAAGCTGCTGCGGATTCTGGCTTGACCGGTATGTATATCTGCTGTCTGTTTTCATATATCCGTACTCCTCCTACTCAACAATCACGATCAGCCTGATATTCGGCTGATAAGTTTCTTCTGTCGGTATTGTATAAGAAATCTCATAAACGCCCGGTACAGAGGTATCCACAGGATTTGTAATCTCGATATCGTCTTCATCGTAAGGATTGCTTCGCTCATCCATTTCCCAGAATGTGCCCCCTTTGATGATTCCATCCACATAATCCATAGGATCGATCTGATCCCCTGTTTTCAGATAGACAAGATAATCCGATAACTCCACCTTAGGTGCTGCACTGTCCTCTGCAGTATCATAATATTCCACCGTCAAGGGCAGCTCTACCACATCGCCGGCACTGTTAGACACCTGAAACGTCACTGTACATTCCCCAGACATACTCGTATCAAAAGAACTGTCTGTTGTAATTGTCACTTCTCCGGACAAGTCCCCATCCAGACAATCCTGTACCTTGAACTGTGAAGAAATAATATAACTTCCATTCAGAGCGAAGCGCAGCGGCTCCTCCAGAGAAAACCTTGGAGACGTATAATCCTTATAGACCACTTCACGGGTTGCCTTTGTCACATTGTGGTCCTGATCAAAAGCTGCCACCGTTATCTGTCTGCGGCCTTTCTCTATGAAATTAGACATATCCTGAACTACCAATGAGTCCGTTACATCTCCGTCCTTTTTATCAACAGCCGTAATGCCAGCCAAAAGCTCCTCATTTGTACAGCCGATATTCACGGAAATACTGTCCTGGTCCATCATGATTTCAGGTCCATCCGTATCTTTTAAGCTGGAGGTCTTTATCAAAGCCAAAACTGACAATGCCACAGAGAAAATAAAAAGCACAATTACCACTCGACGTATCATCTTTACCATAATAATCACTCCACCAACATATTACATTTGCGAAGGGCATCAATGAATCCCTCTACATCCTGATAGGCAGTTCTTTCGTCTATTTCATATTCCTGTACAACCATATCTTTGACTTCTTCTGCTGTCCGGTCCTCCTGCAGACACTTCCAGATAAAAGCAGCGACGCCATTCAGTGTGATCAGCGCATTCATCTGTGCGGCAGCTCCGGTAGGAACTACGATCTTCTCTCCTGCGATCTCACGCATAATAAAATCATTACTTATTTTCATCCATTCTCTCCTTCTGCACTTTCCCATCTGCATATCATTCATTTGCAGGCCCTTCCATACCTTCCTGCAAACTTCGGATCACTTCATCGATGTTTTCCACCTCCGCGATCTGCCGGTCTACCACCCGATAGATCCGCTGACACATGCCAAGCACGCTTGGCCGATGCGTCGAAACGATACAGGTTTTATTCGGATGCTGCTTAATAATGTTGCGAAGTACCCTTTTCTCCGTATCCACATCCAAAGCACTGGTAGCTTCGTCCAAAAGCATAATAGGCGCATCCCGCAAAACGGCCCGGGCAATGGCAATGCGCTGTGCCTGTCCCTCTGAAAATCCACGTCCGCGCTCTCCCAGTCTGCTGTTGATCCCATCTTCCAGTTTTTCAATAAACTCCCATGCACATGCAATTTTTAACGCCTCTATGATTTCTTCATCCGTGGCATCCTTTTTCATAACTCTCAAATTCTCTGCAATCGTTCCGGAAATAAGCGTATTTCCCTGGGGAACATAGGAGAAAAACTCCCTCAGATCGGCATTCATAGAATATGCCGTCCCATCTGCTGCTTCCAGAAACGTCTCGCCTTGCTGCGGATGAATCAATCCCAAGACCAACCGAAGCATTGTTGTCTTTCCCTGGCCGCTTGGACCGACAATCGCAACGATCTCATTCGGCATCGCCACAAAATCACTGTTTATGATCACATCATGCTTATCCTTGTAGGCAAATTCTACAGCCTTCATCTTCACGGTAAAACCGTCTGCAGCCAATGGTCTCATTTGTTCAAGCGACTCCGGATCATGAATCTCTTTCGGCAGATCTACGATCTCTCTGATACGATGCGCAGAAACTGCACTGCTGATCATAGACGGGAAAATGGATATCAGCGTACTAAAACCACCGGACAATTTTGAACTCTGCCCCAAAAACAGAGTCATCGTGCCGTAAGAAATATCTCCTGTCCACATCCGAAACAGACAATAACCAAATGCTGCCAGTCCCACACCCGTACTGAGTCCGGTCATTCCGATATTCATTTTTATGCTGTAAAGATTATAGTCGAGATTATAATCCTTGTATTTTTTCTGCCATATTTTCAGTTCTTCCGAATAATGATTCGTCACGCCAAAGCTTTTGATGGAGTCAAAATTGTAAAAAGTCTCCGTCTCAAAGCTCATCATTCCGCTGTTCATTTCCTGCACACGCTTCTTATATTCTCTCAGCTTCTTCATCACACGGCGGCTGACCAGAAGAAGGATCGGCGCACTGATAAACGCAAAAAGAGCCATCGTCACATCATAATGAAGGATAACAAAAAAGGTTGCAAAAAAGCTATACAGATTGACGATCATATTCGGCACCCAGGATACGGCATTGCCCGAAATCGTACTTACATCAGAATTGAATCGATTCAGCAAGTCACCATTTTGATATGTACTCATCTTCTGCCAGTCCGCATCAATGATTTTATTAAAAATATCTGTCTGTATATCATTATTTACATAGATACTGATCTTTAAAGATATCCGTCCGACGATGCTGGAAGTCACCAGACTGAATGCCGTACTTCCCACCATCGCAATGATAAGGATCCATAGCTTACTGTATTGATAGCCGGTAATGATATCGATCAAATACTTGCTGATAACGGATGACACCAGTCCCAGCGTGGAACTGATCAGCCCCATCACTGTATAAAATACGATGATCCACTTATACCTGACACTATAGGAAAAGATCCATTTCCAGTCCTCCAGGAAATCTGTATAAGTACCATCACCGAATTTTTCGAACATGATTTTCACGGCCTTGGACTGAAGTATCCTGTTTAATCCATGAAAAACTTCCTTTTTCTTTTTATCTTCCATAACTACTCCGTTACTTTTCTATTCCGTCTGCCCCAGCTCTTAATATGGAATATAAATGCATATATTTCCCCGTGTTTTCAGATAAACCTGAATGAGTGTATAGTTTTCAAAATCCTGACCATGCCATCCATGCTCCGTAGATATGATCACATCATTCTCCCGGGACAGATATTCCTCTTTTTCTTTGGCAATCTCCGCATCCCATGATGCCAGATCTGTCTGGTCCGTAAAATACCGGTATGCTGGCTTCTGATCTGTGAGCAGAAACCATGTACTGTCAGAGTCCAGAAACAGCGCCCTGCACTCCTCATTTTCAGTCTGAAATGATTCCAGATCCGCCAGAAATTCTTCTACGACATCCGGAACGCCGTCCGTCATATAAACCCCGTAATTTTTCAAAGGGCTGAAGCATATTCCGGCAGTGATCAGCATTGTCCCTGCCGTCAGGAGTACCTTCCGGCTCTTTCCATCCGCTGAAATAAATACAGCCACAGCGATCATGATGCCGGGAAGTGTAATCAGATAAGCATACCAGTCATTCCTGCAAAGCATCAAAAGCAGAATCTGAAACACCGCGCACAAAACAATCATCGTACCGAACCGTTTTTCTTTATTCCAATGAGCCGGACTATCTGCCTTCCGGATCTTTCTGCCGGATTTCAGGAAAAAGTAAACTCCCGCCCCCAAAAGGGGAAGCGCCAAAATACATTTCGCCATTTTATGTATGAGCACTACACGTTCGGATTCCATTACCATCCCATTAAGCGGATACAAGAGCATTGCCCGAAACATATCATTCAGACAACCGTATACCGCGAAATATACAAGAATGGGAAGACAGACAATAGCGGCTCCCAGAATAAAGAAAATCACATATCGGCTTTTGCCTTTTCCTCGATCTCTGTGAAAAATATCCAGAGCCTGAAAAACGGTCAGTCCATATATCATGCCTCCGCTTAAAGGAGCGATAAAAAACACTCCGGCGCATAAAATTCCTGACAGAACAAAATGCATTCTGTTCTTTTTTGCATCCTCCGATTCCCGGGAAACAAGATAAAACTGTACCGCCGTCAGGGAAAGGCACCATTCCGCAGCGCTGTCTCCTCCGCTGCAAAGGGCAATATAAACAAGTACAGATAATACCCCCACAATAGTTGCCGCTTTCCCGGAACAAAAATGCAGCAAAGCTTTTCTCATAAACACGAGAAAAATAAAATAACTTATGATCTGGCAGACAAAAATCCCTGTCCGCCCGGCAATCCCCCACCCTGCAGCCTGAATGAGAAAATAAAGCGGTCCGCCCAGGGCAAACAGATCTTTATAGGGAATCACTCCCTCCAGCCAATATTTTCCGATC
>CAZLZX010000125.1:0-7996 GCA_964564095.1 uncultured Eubacterium sp.
ATCTTAAGCGTTTCCTTTGACATTTGCGAAAAAACTTCTCTCGCTGATCTGTCGATTGTTTCCCCCAGCGACGCATACATTGACGGTTTGTTGGGATTTCTCTTAATACTTCTTACATAAGCGGAGGTGCCAATATAGTTCATCGTTTTCATAGCAATTCCATACTTTACAAAAGAGCCCCGTCAAGCACAGTTTTGCGGATTTTTATTTTTCGCGTCATAAGGACTTCCAATGCAAGTGTTGCCCCGTAAGATAATCCGAATAATATCCCGATTTCTGAAACTCCTTGCCTTTGCAAGCGTCTATAATTCTATCCACTTCCGTTTTCCTGTCCGGAAGGATGCTGTTTTCTCCAATCACATTTCCATCCAGCACAGGGATCACGATCCTGTAATCTGCGAGATAAGGCAGTGCTCCCGCAAACGCCCTTTCATCAAGTCCTCCCGGAGGGAGCATTACAATCGTATCTTCCTTGCTGTCGTTATGTGTTACAAATTTCATGCTGCACCTCCGGCTTTGATATTTTCCAGCTGATTGCCTTTGTCCTGCTTTCCACAAAGCGCTTATAAATTCCATCCTCCTGCATCAGCTGCTCATGGGACCCCTGCTGCGCTATTCTGCCTGAATCCAGCACAAGAATACAGTCCGCATTTTTCACGGTCTTCAGCCGGTGGGCGATCATAATCACCGTCTTATTCTTTGTCAACTCTTCGATGGCTTTGGTAAGCTCTGCTTCGTTTTCCGGATCAATATTGGCCGTCGCTTCGTCAAGGATGATCACCGGCGCATCCTTCATGATCGCCCGCGCTATGGAAATGCGCTGCTTTTCGCCTCCTGAGAGATTGGAACCACTTTCCAAGCAGACCGTATCATATCCATCCGGCAAGGACAGTATAAAGTCATGGCAGCAGGCCTTTTTCGCAGCGGCGATTACCTGCTCCATGGATGCGTCTGCCATTCCGAATCGAATATTATTGGCAATGGTATCCTCAAAGAGATATACGTTCTGAAAGACAAAGCTGAAGTTTTGAATCAGCGTGTGATAGCTGAACGCCTTTATGTTTTCCCCACCAAGGGTAATCTCTCCGCAATCAACATCCCAGAATCGGGAAATCAGCTTTGCCAGCGTTGTCTTCCCGCTCCCTGAGGGGCCTACAATGGCCGTCAGCGTATGCTCGGGAATCTTTACGGAAACATCCCTGATGACCGGTTCTTTCCCATAGGAGAAGCTGACATGCTTCAGCTCAATATCATAGTTTTCCGGAGCCATCTCTTTTCTTTCCGTATTCATGCCTTCTGCCTGCAAGATTTCCTCTGTCTGCGTCATGGCCTGCTCCACACTTCTAAGCAATGCCGAATAGGTTCCCACTGCGTCCAGTGTCTCATAGAGCATAAAGGACGCCGCAAGAAATACGATGACATAGGCAAGATTCATATTTCCGTTCAGATAAAGAAAAATTGCCGCCATACAGACTGCCACGCCTGTCAGCTTGACGATCATCTTCTGCAGGCAAAGCGATGGCAGGATATGCCGCTCCGAAAAATCCGCCTGCTGTTTCTGATCAATGGCATCACCCAGCATGTCCAGAGAATCCCCTACAAGATTATAATTTTTGACCTCCATGATTCCCTGGATATAAGACAGCACTGCTTCTGTCAGCGTTTCCATTGCTTTTTGTTTGCTGTCGGCAACCTGTCCGCTAACCTTGATCATGTGTGCGTTCATCAAAAGAAAAAGGACAATTCCTCCTGCGCAGATTGCCGCAATATACGGACTGTAAAAGAGGGTGGAAACGGTGATCATCATGGCTGTCATAATCCCCTGTGTGACAAGCATTACAACTCTTGTGGCAATACTGGATAATGCATCCATGGTAGCCGTAGTCACTGCTGTGATCTTCCCCAGTGAATTTGCATTGTAATACCCCATGGGAAGGTAGCGCATATGCTCGGCAATCTCAATTCTCTTAAAAGAACAGGTTCCATAACCGCCCTCTGTCTGCAGCATTGTGGTGTGCATTTTGGAAAGGACCGTTACGATCAGGGAAAACAGCATGATCCCTGCGGCAATTCCCAGCGTCCGAAAGGATAACTTTCCGGCAAGCGCATCCTGTACGGTTATGCCCAAAGCGGGAATACGAAGCGCACCCATCATGGAAGTCACAATCCCGATGAAAATGGAACGCCTGAACCGCTGCCTGTCCTCCGGGCGGCAAAAAGCGAAAAAGCGCCGTAATGTCTGAATCAATTTTCTTCACCTGCCTTATCCCTTACACTGCTGTGAGCTTCCCACATCCTTCTGTAGCGTTCCGATGTTTTCAGAAGCTCATCCTGATTTCCCTGTGCCTCCAGCTTTCCCTGATTGATCAGCCAGATCATGTCTGCATCCGCAATTGTGGACAGGCGATGCGCCACCACGATTACCGTTTTCCCCTTGAGAAGTTTTGATAAGGCTTCCTGAACAACCGCCTCATTTTCCGGATCAGAATAAGAGCTTGCCTCATCCAGGATTACGATATCAGCGCCTTTCAGCATTGCTCTGGCAATGGTGATCCTTTGCCGTTCTCCCCCGGAAAGATGTCCACCGCTTTCGCCTATTCTGGTATCATACCCATCCGGAAGGGACTGGATAAATTCATGATTCCCGGTACTCTTTGCCGCCCGAATGACTTCCTCATCTGAGGCATCCCTTCTCCCAAGGCGGATATTCTCCATAATACTCATGTCAAACAGGTAGTTATCCTGGGACACATAGGCAATCCGTTTTGAAATTTCATCCAGAGGAATCTCTCTTACATCTACCCCTCCAAGCGTAACAGTTCCGTTCTGTGGGTCATAGAAGGAGGCAATCAGCTTGGTAATGGTGGATTTTCCTGAGCCGGATGGCCCAACCAGCGCATTAACGGTTCCCGCCTGAAAGGTCAGGCTGATATTATGCAGGACTTCTTTCTCTCCATAAGAAAAACATACATTTTGGAAGCAGATATCCCCGCCCTTTATCTCTTTTGCAAGTCTCTTTGGCCGATTCATTTCAGGCTTTGACAGCACATCTGCTACGCTGCTAATCACAGAGTTTGCCATACGGATATCCTCGGAATAGGAATACGCATTCAGAAGCGGTTGCATTTCTCCCAGGGAAAGAATACAGAGCAGTACAAATTTGGTCAGCGTCAGGGAGCCGTTCATCATCAGTCCGATGCCCGCCGGAAGAAGAACAATCAATGCAGACGGCAACACCGCGAATGAGACATTCTGATCCAGATTAAATTTCCGCATCATTCGGATAAAAACATCGGCAGCCTCTTTGGCAGCTGTCACGAATCTGCCGTAAGACTGCTTCGTCTGGCCGTATACCTTGATCACTTCTATCCCGTTAATGTACTCCACGGCGGTTTTGTTCAGCGTACCTGTCTTTTGGAACACCTCGCCATACCACTGGTTTGCTCCCTTCATCATATGAGCCATGAAAAAAAGAACAATAGGGATCACCGCAAGGGATGCAAGCCCCATTCTCCAGTCAAGAACCAGCATCGCAAGCATAACCGCTGCCGCTCCCACAAGATTTCCAAACACTTCAGGAATCACATGGGCGAGAATGGATTCCATACTGTCTACCCGCTCAATGATCAAACTTTTATATTCGCCCGAAGCTTTTTCCAGCACAGCCCCAAGGGGCATTCTGGAAAGCTTTTCTGTCAGCTGCCTTCGGATAGAGGCAAGCACGGCAAATGTTCCTTTATGGGAGCAGTAGGTGGACAGGCCGAAAAACAGTGCGTGCATCACCCACAGCCCGGCAAGGATCACACAATCGGTCATGTAAATTGCCAGGTGCCTTTCGCCTCCAAGGAGTTTTCCCGCCATATCCCCGATGATGAAATAAGGGATCACACCGCAGAGCACAGAGACAATGGAAAAAATCACACTGACCACATAGAACGCTTTCTTCCGGCCGGCAAAATCGGCGACCCAGCTAACCATGGATTTTTTCTGACTGCTCGCCATCCTTCAGATTCTCCCTTCTTCTATATTCCAGCGGACTGACCCCGAAACAATCCCCAAAGATTTTTGCAAATTTTGACTGATTGGAAAAGCCAACAATGGCTGCAATCTCTGAAATCTTCCGTCTGGTAGTATTTAAAAGACAGGCTGCCTTTTCCATTCTGAGCTTTGTCTGAAATTCGCTGTAGCCACAGCCATATACGCCTTTAATGTAATTCTTGATACTTGTTTCACTGACCCCGAAACGCTTTGCAAACTCTGCTGCGGAATATCGTTTGGATAAATCGGCGGTAATCGTCTCCATCACCGACTTTGCGATCTGAACCTGAGACGGGGTATAATAAATCCGCCGGACTTCTTTTTCAAAAGAAAGTCCGTTCAGCAGGATCATGATCTCCGCTGCGCCCAGTAGGCGCACTTTATCCGGCAGCGCCTTACCTTCCTCCTGTTTCAGGATTTTGATGCGTTCTTTCAAAAAATCACCGGGAACAATAATACAGGGTCTTTCCTGAACGCTGCATTTTTCATACAACTCTTTCGGCTCTGTAAAACGGTCGGTTCCGATCTGAAGCCTGTCTTCCAGAGCTTCATTGATACAGAAGAACAGTTCGACCCCTTCGTACTCCGCTGTCGGATAATAAAACGTACTGTTTTCATGGTATGCCTGGCCGGTATCCACAGCCAGTTCGCCGCCTTCCAGATAGGTGACCTCCCCGTTTTTCAGCTTCAGCTCACACCGTCCTTGGATACAGTAATTGATATACAGGCACTTCCCGTTTCCCCGGTGCTGCTCATTCGGAAATAATTCAGGAATCCGTCTGGAATGAATGTCAATCAGCAGAAGCATCATTTCAGGAGTCAGCAGATCTGCCATGATTTTACCCTGCGCTTTTTCATTTTCAGCAGGCAATGTAAATTCCTTTCTCATGCTCTTACCGCCCTCCCACTGCTGATTCTGATGATACTGTCGCAGCATTCTGACCCCAATTCCGGGTCATGTGTTGACACAAGAACTGTTTTACCCATTCCCACAAGTGTTTTAAGCAGCCCAGCAACCTCTTTCATATGGCGATAATCAAGGCCCGATGTGGGTTCGTCAAACAAAAGGATCCGGGCATCTGACGCAATCGCAGACGCAATGGCTACCCGCTGTTTCTGTCCACCTGACAATGACATAGGATGTTTCTCTCTGTACTGATACAGGTCAAGACTTCTCAGTATTTCGTCGGCCCTTGCTTCATCTTCTTTTTCCATAGAAAGCAAAACTTCTGCCAGAACACTGTCTGTAAACAGCTGGTGATTCACATCCTGCATGACCATATGGCATTCTTTCGTGAGAGCCTTTCCCTTATATGTGACTGCTCCATCTGTAACCGTGCCGGTGCAGGTCTTTTCAAGACCGCACAGGCATCGGAGGAATGTGGATTTTCCGGAGCCATTGCTTCCAATAATGCCGACAATCGAATTCTTTTTAATATCCAGCGCCTGAATACGTAAGGTGCAAATATCTGCATCCGTCGGCTTCAGTTTTTTCTTGAAAAAGAGATATTTCGGCGGCGTATAAGTAAAATAAAAGTCGCGCAGCTTCAGGATTTCTCTTTCGTTCTCTTCCGGTACTGTTATTTCCTCTTCGCTTGGATCCCCTGAGAACTGCCGGATAAACTGCTCTTCCAACGCGATTGGCCTTAGTTCATATCCTGCGAGTTCTTTTTCCGGCAGAGAAGAAAACTCTTTCCCGCTCCAGACCTTTACAATGGAACCGTCCTCCATATAAACTGCCCTGTCAATCATGTCTTTCAGATACCAGAGCCTGTGTTCCGATATCACAATTGTTTTCCCCTGACTTTTCCAGAGTCGGATAATGCTGCTGAGATCTTTAATGGAGTTCCAGTCCAGGTTGCTGGATGGCTCATCCAGAATGATGATCTCAGGCATAAGCGCTGCCACCGATGCACAGGCAATTTTTTGCTTTTCTCCTCCCGACAATTCAAAGAGGCTGCGTCCGAGAAGCGGTGTAAGGCTCAGTTCCTTTACAATTTCACTTTTCCGGTTCAGAATCTCACACTTATCGAGGCCGATATTTTCCGGGCCGAATACAATTTCTCCATCGGTATCTACAGAAAAAAACTGGCTCCTCGGATTTTGAAAGACCGATCCCACAACGCCTGCGAGGTCATAAAGCTGCTGCGAGTCGATGGTCTTTCCATTGACCATAATCTCTCCGGAAAGTTCACCCTTGTAATAGTGAGGAATCAAACCGTTGATCAGGCGCGTAAGGGTTGTTTTTCCGCAGCCGGACGCGCCGCAAAGCAACAGGCATTCACCATCTTGGATTTCCAGATCAATATTGTGGAGTCCGCCTTCTTCCCCACCAGAATAACGAAAATTTACATTTTTTATTGTAATCATAAAATAATATTTCCACCTCCCATCGAGAAGAACAGATAGAGCCCAGACAGGAGTATGGTAACTGCTATCAGAATAAGATCCAGCGTTTGGAATCCGATCTCGCAGACATTCGTCCTTTTCACTGGTGCCCCAAGACCTCTTGTAATTGCTGCCGCAGACAGCTCATCGCCAATATTGACGGTTGAAAACAGTAACGGAATGATGCGGTACTCAATCATTTTTTCCGGCTTACCGCCTCCGAGCTGTATCCCTCTCATTTTCATGGCGTCACGGATCGACCGATACTCTTCGCCAAGTGTCGGGAAAAAACGCATCATAACTGCTATAGAGATTGACACACCCTGCGGACTATGCATGCGGCTCATAGCCGCCATAAGCTCGCTGATCTTCGTAGTGGAAATACAATACCAGACCATGATCATGGTCGGTGCAAACTGCGTCACCATATAGCACAGAAACAGGATCAGCATCCCAATGGTTCCGCTGATATATGTCTGAGAATAGCTTTTGACAGCCGTTGCAATCACAAAGAGCGTTGTAAACCACGCGCCAATATGTATTTTCCCTTCCAGGCAAGTGAGAATCACAGGAATAAATGTAAGAACGACCCGGACATAGTATGCCGGACCATTCTTAACATCTATCATGACGATCACAGAAAATGCAACAAGCATGAGAAGTTTCGTTCTCGGATCCAGGTGAAGCAGCGTCTTTTTGTCTTTATCTGTCGCGCCTGTGTTCATTAAACAATTCCTGCCTTTTCAAAATGCTTCTTTACCACAGCTCTACCAAGAAGAGCACCAATCACTCCAAACACGAAGCAGAGCAGAATAATGATTGGATAGGTCTTAGGCGCTACAAGCATGAAAAGAGTATCCGTGTAGCTCTGGTCGTAGCCGGCGCTCAGCAGGCTCTGCTTATAGGAATCCGCCGTCATTACAAGGGGCAGATAACTTGCGCTAACCCAGATGCAGAACACGCCGTAACTGATAACCGTTTTAATTCTGCTCTTGTAGTTTCCTGCCTTAGCGATAAGATCCGCCACAAGCCCCGAGGCAACGCAAATCGGTGCGCCGGTAAGGCCCATGCCGAAAATAAACAGCAGAATTGCAATAATGACGGATGTGATCGTCAGCATACCGAACTTTTCAATTCTGCAATAATAAAGCATCATAGGGATTGCGGTTACAAGAGGAATCAGCACCCCATAGCCTGCTACAATGAATGGCGAGAGAAATCCTAAGTACATAACTATCATCTGGACAACCCAGGTGATTGCGGTAAAAATACCGATTGTGATAAAATCTCTTGCCGTCAACTTTTTATTGCTCATTTTGAACAACCTCCTACTATGTAACGATTGAGCCGCACATGACATAATTCTCTCAAAATGTACGGCAGACCCAACGCCCGTAGTATAGGTTAGCATAGTCTAACCCAAATTTCTACATACAGATAGCATTTTGGCTCCATTTAGCATCATATTTTACCCGATACTCAAATGTTCAACTGCAGGTGGACAGCGTAAGAATTCGGTCTGTGACTGCAGGAGTAATCTCGCTTGTGAAGCAGGAGCGTTCTTTAGTTC
>CAZLZX010000126.1:0-7962 GCA_964564095.1 uncultured Eubacterium sp.
ATACTGTATCTTTCCGGAAGCATTTTTCGGAATTTCCACCAGATAGTGTGCCGAAAATCCCTTCTGATTCAAATGCAGATAATCCGCCAGATATGCCGCGGCCTCCTGAACTGCTGTTTTCTCCGTTCCATAGATCTCCATATGATTATCTGTGCCGGCACATGCAAATTCCACATTTCCAAAACGCTCCCGTAATATTTGTTCACAGGCATCTAAGCCCACACGCACGCCAAATATTTTGATAAAACGTTTTCGCCGGCCTACCACATAATAATATCCGTCCTCATCCATCTGTGCCATATCGCCAGTGCGCAGCACACCGCCATTTTCATCCCCGAGTCTTAAATCCGCCTTGTTCTCTGCATATCCCAGAGACACATTGGGACCCTCGTAAATCAATTCCCCTGTCTGTCCGGTTCGGGAAATCACAGAACCGTCATCCTCGGCCAGATAAAATCTGCCTCCCGGAATCGCAATACCGATGCTCCCCGGTTTATCCAGACAATGCTCCGGCGGAAGATAACTCATTCGGGCCGTAGCCTCCGTCTGCCCATACATAACTACAAAACGCACCTTATGCTCTTTCGCCCATGCTCCCAGTTCCTTTTGCAATGTTTTTGGCAGTTTTCCTCCTGCCTGCGTCATGGATGTGAGAGACGGAAGCTTCCCTTTGAAAATATGCATCCGCTTTAAAATTTCATACGTATACGGAACGCCGCCAAAGCTGGTAGCTGATTTTTCCCGGAAAAACTCCCAAAAGCCCCTCTGTACATAACTCTCTTTTGTCATCAAAATGCAGGCTCCGGCCAGCAGATGGCTGTTAATGACAGATAGGCCGTAGGTATACTGCATCGGCAATGTTGTAATAGGACGTTCTTTCTCATTCAGCTGTAAATATTCACAAATGGATTTTGCATTGGCTTCCACATTCTCCCGGCTTAGACGAACCAGCTTCGGACTTCCGGTACTTCCCGACGTAGCCAGCAAAAGTCCCAGAGACTCATGTATCGGATAAGGGTCGTATCCCGTCCTCCACAGGCCATACCCATATGCCTCATACACTTTATCGCAGGCAAAATTCCAGGCTCTCCCGTTCCAATCACTGGGCGCCCATACATAAGCAGGCTCATATACATGATAAAATGTCTCAAACTGCTCCTGCCCTAAATCTGTTCCCAGAAGCAGAGGAACGATACGATGCTCCAATGCACTCAGATACCCAATGACCGCTCCCGATGTATTTTCGCACATACAAAAAACGAGACAGCGGTCACAATAGATGCTTCCTATGCGCTCTATCTGTTCTCTCAACTGTTGATAAGTTACCGTTACACCGTCCCCGGAACAAATTGCCGGTGTATCCGCGTTTCTTTTCTCAATCGAAAAAATCATTTCCGCTGCCTCCCTGTTTATATACCTTTATTATCTTTTCATAAGATGCCTGCATTTATAAGAAAACATCCATCACACTTCCGCCGCCTGCATTTATAAAGAAACATCCATCACGCTTCCGCCGCCTTCATTTATAAGGAAACATCCATCACGCTTCCGGCATCTGTACCTATATGTCCACCCCAAGCTTTCGCAGGATTTCAATCCCCTTGCTATAGGTTGAAAAGGATGTAATATCCAGTGTATCAAACTGAACGCCAAACTTTTCTTCCAGATCTACGATCATTTCCATATGAGATACAGAGTCCCATCCCGGATGACGGTTATAAACCAGCACCTCGTCATTTAATGCTTCATCCTTTACTCCAAGATTTATTTTCAGGATTCTATGATATCTTTCAAGATTTGTCATATATTTTCCCTTCCTAATACCTGATTTCCAGTCATTGCGCCACAATCAGCTTTTCCGTGCGTTGCGCTGCAATCAGTTTTTCCATGCATTGCGCTGCAATCAGCTTTTCCGTGCGTTGCGCAATCATCAATCAGCTTTTCCGTGCGTTGCGCAATCATAAATCAGCTTTTCCAAATCTGTTTTCAAATGCTTTGTGCAGTTCCTCGCGAAACTCAGGTGCGGCAATGGCGATCAGCTGTTTCGCCCGATCTCTCAAGGTACGTCCATGAAGCTGCGCGATCCCATATTCGGTAACCACATAATCCACATCGCATCTTGATGTAGTAACCGCAGCGCCGACTGCCAGAAACGGCACGATTCGAGAAACCTTTCCTTTTGCCGCAGTAGCCGGCATTGCCATGATCGTACGTCCGTTTCTGGACATATTGGCGCCGCGAACAAAATCCACCTGACCGCCTACGCCGGAAATCTGTTTTAATCCAATGGATTCCGAGCATACCTGTCCCATCAGATCTACTTCCACGCAGGAATTGATCGATACCACATTGTCATTCTGACAGATGATACGGGGATCATTTACATAATCTACGGACCGGAGAACAACGGCGGGATTGTCGTTTACATAGTCATAAAGCTTATCTGTTCCCATAAGAAATGTCGCTACACACTGACCTTTATCCGTCTGTTTTTTCTTATTTGTGACCACTCCGGCTTCAATCAGCGCAACCACACCGTCTGAGAACATTTCAGAATGAATGCCCAGATCTTTTTTGTCTTTCAGGAAAAGCAAAACCGCATCCGGTATCGCACCGATGCCGAGCTGGAGACAATCGCCGTCTTTTACCAATGATGCAATATTTTCTCCGATCTTTTTCTGCACTTCCCCAATCTCAGGGGGCTGAAGCTGAATGAGCGGTGTGTCCTCCAGAACAATATGATCCAGTTCACTGATATGAATAAAGTTGTCTCCCATAACGCGAGGCATATTTTTGTTGATCTGTGCGATTCTTATTTTTGCACAGTCTGCCGCCGGTTTCGTATAATCACAGGAAATGCCAAAGGAACAATATCCATGTGCATCCGGTTCACTTACCTGCAGCAATACTACGTCCACGGGAAGTGTCGTTGCCAGAAGTTTTGGAACCTCCGAAAAAAACACAGGCGTAAAGTCCGCACGGTTTTCCTCCACAGCTTTCTTCGTGCTTCCGCCGAGAAACAACCCATTGTGACGAAAATGCTTTTCCATTCCCGGAGCACAATAAGCAGCCTTTCCCATCGCCACCATATGTACAATTTCCACATTTTCATAACCGTATCTGTCCGCATTGGCAGCCAAAGCATCGGTTAAAATCATTGGTTCTCCGCAGGCATGAGCCACAACAACACGATCGCCGGATCTGATATAGCCTACCGCCTCATCCGCAGAGCATATTCTATCCCTGTATATTTCTTTCCAATTGTCCATGCATAAATCCCTTCTCTTAAGTCTCATTTTACATTAATCAACAAAATACATGCTTTCCCATCAATACTTTTACAGATATCTCCTGCAAAGCATTTTTTGCCCGCTTACGGATGTCTCCTGCGAAGCATTTCTTTTGCCTGCATGATCAAGTCGTCTCCAACACCCGTTACCAGAACGACCTTCTCCAACACAGGAAACGCTTCCTTCAATTCTGTATTTACGAGATTTTCCATCGTAAGCTCTGCGGATGGACAGCCGCTGCAATGTCCCAACATCCGAACATGCAGCACCCCATTCTCAAGCTTTTCAATCCGGATATCGCCTCCATGCCTGGACAAATCGGGGCGAACTTTTTCATTTAATACCTTTTCAATATCTTCTATCAATATCTGTCCCATATGAGGCGCCTCCTGACTCATTACTTTTCATGTATTTTCTGATGTCTCTGAAAATCTGTAATTTATCCCTTTACAGGTATTCCCCGGCAAAATTATTCTTCAATATGTGCAATCTCTTTTGCCAGTTTTTTCTTGTATGCAAGATTACCCTGACGGGAAATCATAATACGCTGCGCCTGGGGTGAACCTGCACCATGCATGGATTCTGTTCGATACCCAACTGCTGCCGTACCAAGAGAAAGGTTTTCTATCAATCGCAAAATGCGCAGACGATTTTCTGTGCTTACCTCGCCCACACCGCGCAGATATTTATCAATATATGCGCCAAGCTTTTCATCACGGAAATCCTTCTCAGACGGCGCTGTTACCATCAGACCGCCGGCAATATCCTCTGCCAGCCGAACGATCTCATACGGAAATCTCGTAACATTCTGTTTACATACATTTGCCAAAAGCAGATCGATCATATATGCGCCGGACTCCGTAGGATAGCCTTCTGCGGAACATGCGATGCCGCAGCAATATAAGGTTTCATTCAAATGCGTCATTTCAATCAGTTTATCTTTGATATGAGACGCTTTGTTTGCTCCATTGTATTCCGCTGCAACTGCTGCCGCGCCGATCAGTACATCGCCTACACCTACTTTACATCCGCCGTATGACTGACGATGATAACCGGCAAAGCGCTCTACCAGCATACCGGCAAACTCTGTTTCCCCATTCATAAAAATTCTTTCATTGGGAACAAAAACATCATCAAAAATAACAAGGGCTTCCACGCCGCCAAATTCGGAATTTCCAACATCCAGTTCGCTGTCTTCCAGTTTTCTTGTATCACATGACTGACGTCCGATGATCATAAAAATGCCCTTCGTATCCACAGGTACGGCAAAGGAAACCGCATAATCTTTGTCATCCGGCCCCATGGCGATGGTCGGCATAACGATCACTTCATGAGAATTACAGATACCTGTCTGATGGGCCTTTGCACCGCGGACTACGATTCCATCCTCGCGACGTTCTACAACTCTCAAATACAGATCCGGATCTTCCTGTGCGTGGGGCGCTTTTGAACGATCTCCCTTTGGATCTGTCATGGCTCCGTCCACCGTCAAATCATTTTCCTGTGCATAGATCATAAATTTTTTAAAGTTTTCATGGTAATTCGTGCCATATTTTTTATCGATCTCATATGTAGTGGAATATTCCGCATTAAAGGCATCCATACCTACACAACGCTGAAAACATGCAGCCGTTTTCTGTCCGCAAAGTCTCTGCATTTTTACTTTATTTCTCAGATCCTCTGTGCTCTGATGAATATTGGTAAAACGATTGATCTTATTTCCCGTGTATGGAGATGTCACTGTCATCAACTCTGCATACTCTGGTTCCTGTGCCAGATCATATGTCATCCGCACAGAATTTAAGGACGGACGCAGGATGGGATTGTCTACCGGATTTTCCACCTTCTCCCCGAACATGTAAATTTCAAGATTCAATTTGCGAATGCTCTCAATATACTCCTGACCTGTCATAAGTGCCATAATAAAAACCTCCTCGAATCATTTCTTGTATTTTTGCAATTTTGTTATCTTTATGATGCAATTATACATCATAAATTGTATTTTTGCAATACATTCTTTTGCATTTTTGCATTTTAAAAAAGCCCATGCGATTTTGCATCTAACCGCACAGGCTTTCCACCCCCAATGATCCCTATTATCTTTTTCTCTTCTTATTCATTATTTTTTCTCTGCTTATCCATTATTTTTTCTCTTCTTATCCATTATTTTTCTCTGCCTGTCCATTATTTTTCTCTGCTTGTCCATTATTTTTTCTCTGCCTGTCCATTATTTTTCTCTTCTTGTCCATTACTTTTCTCTTCTTATCCACTATTTTTTTCTCTGCTTGTCCATCAGCCCCATCTTTTCATAGCGCTGGCGCTTTCTTACAAAAGTGGAACTGTCCATTCCAAGCTTCTCCGCTGCAATCCGTATATTCTGATATCTGGAAAATGCCAGGTTCATATACTGTGCTTCCAGCTTTGCCACTTCCTGCTTTAACTCCACTCCCCGGTCATCCATTCTGACCTCCAGAGCCGGATTGCCATCTTCCGCTGTTTTCTCCTGCTCGGATATCTCCATTCTCTGCTGTTCCTCTCCGCTCAAACCAAGGTCTGACACCGATATTTCTTCTCCCCCACTGACAATCGCAGATCTTTGCACCAATACGTATGCCTCCCGTACATTTCCCGGCCAGTCATATTGCTGCAGCTTTTCATAGCATTCTCTCGAAAAATGCTTTTTTTCTCCCGTTTTTCTCTGATACTGTTTCAGAAAATATTCCAGTAAAGGAATAATATCCCCTCTGCGCTCACGCAGCGGTAAAACCTGCAATGGAAAAAGTGAAAAATAATCGGTCAGATCCTTTTCTACCGTCGGAAGCATTTCCAGTTCTTCCAGTGAATATTTACTGCCCGCTATGAAACGAATATCAAGCTTATGCAGCCTTCCATCCCCCAGCACACAGGAACCATCCCTCAGCAAAGACAAAAAATGCCCCTTCACAGCCGGCGGTATTTCCGCAATCTCATCCAGATATACGGTCCCTCCATCCGCACTCTCCAAAATGCCCATATGATACTCTTCTTTTTCCGTATCCTCATATCCAAACAGATATCTGACCGCATCGTTTTTCGGAATAACAGAAAAATCGATTCTCATAAAAAGAGATTCCCTGCGTTTGGAGAGATGATGAATAAAACGTGCTGTTTTCTCTTTTCCCACACCGGCCTCTCCATAAATCAGAACCGGAGCATCCAGAATGGCAAGCCGTTCTGCCAGACGTGTCAGCCTCAGAGAAGCCTGGTCCACTGCCACGATCTCCACCGCTTCATTCAGTTCACTGTTCAGCCGATTCAATTCAACGGCATACTGCTGGTTTTTCTGTTCCAGTCTGTGCAGCTCCTTTCGTACGGAGTAAAGCTCCGTAATCTCACGCACCACCGTCATTACCAGAAATATGTGTGACGAATGGTCTTCTCCCGTGTATATGGGAGAGCTGGTAATAACAGCCCGCTTGCCGGTCCGAAATCCCTGTTCAATGGTTATACTTTTTCCGGTTTCCAGCACCTTCAACGTCCCACTGACGGAAACGATTCCTTTTTCTACCAGTTCCTGCATGTTCTTTCCCAACATTTCCGCCTTTGACAAACCGGTAAGCAGCTCATATTTGTGATTGATATATATTGTATTTGCTTCACTGTCCGTAATATAGATACCGTCCTGAACATGCTCCAAAACAGTTTCCAGAAAATCCCAATCCAAAGAAGCAACTTCTATTCTGCTCTGTTTCATTCCTATACACTTTCTTTTTGTTGCATTTTTGCATATTTTTATTTCAGTATACTCAAAAATACAATTTATTGCAATTGCATTTTTCAGACAACAAAAAAAGAGCAGCTATACCCAAATAAACACAAAGTCTTTAAAGGTATATCTGCCCATTCCTTTCATAGGATTGATTCTTTTATATCTTATTTTTCTTAGCGTTCGCTTCCACTTCCAGAATTGCCTCATTCAGAGAAAGCATCTTTGCATCCAATTTGGAGACAATGCCCGCACATTCCTGTAAGTCCTTGCTGATATATTCCGGCGCATTCCCCTCAAATTTGTAATATATTTTATGCTCCAGACTCGCCCAGAAATCCATAGCGATCGTACGGATCTGTATCTCTACCTTCGTCTGAACCACTCCCGTACTCATGTAGATCGGTACTGTAATCAGCATATGATAGCTTCGATATCCGCTCTTTTTGGGATGCTTCATATAATCCTTTACCGAAAGTATTGTAAACTGTTTCTGCTTACCGATCATCTCTGCCAATCGGTAAATATCTGATGTAAAAGAGCATACGACACGCACTCCCGCAATATCATTTACGTACTGCATCATATTTTCCATGGTAGTATCATGACCATTCCGCTTTAATTTTTTTACAATACTCTCAGCGGTTTTTAAGCGGGATTTAATGTATTCTATCGGATTATAATTATGTATGTCCTGAAACTCATCGTTTAAAATTTCCAGCTTGGTACATACTTCTTTTATCGCAGATCGATATAGAAACATCGCATTCTGCCAACTGTCCACGTCTTCTTTAATACTCTGAGACTGCATGATTTCCCTCCATAATACGTTCCTGGCCAGCAACCTGCAAACAGCCAAGGATAAAACTCTTATTTATACTATTTTACCAGATTATCACACAGCAGAAGTCGATTTTTGTCATTTTT
>CAZLZX010000127.1:0-7944 GCA_964564095.1 uncultured Eubacterium sp.
CAATGACATCGTATCCTTAATTAATTCTATTGCCTTTTTCGTATTATCCGTTTCCAATAATACTTTCAAAGACCCGAGCATTATGTACAATTCCTTGTTACTCATATTTGTATCACTCACTTTCCATCACATCCCTTCAACTTGCATATGTCTGACATATTCATTATAGTTGAAAGAAAAAACGGTGTAAAGTCTATTCAATTTTCATATTTCATTTTATATGGCTGCATCTTAGTTGAAATACCAGACAAAAAGCTGTCCTCAAATTCGGGAATCCGTTTTTGAAAAGGACAGCTTTAGAATATCACATGTAATTAATTATTTCAATTTTATTTTTCCAAAAAATAATCTTTCTATTTTGAATTTCTTGAACACTACTTCTATCGTACCGCTCCGACCAGTTCGTTGATATCTTCGATATGATTCAATCTCAGATACTCCTCAATTCCGTCCACGATCTCCATGGTTGCCATCGGATTTGCAAAGTTTGCTGTTCCCACACTAACTGCCGTTGCGCCGGCAAGAATCATCTCCAACGCATCCTCTGCATTCTGGATTCCACCCATACCAATAATCGGAATCTCCACAGCATTTGCCACTTCATAGACCATACGAACCGCAATCGGATGTACTGCCGGACCGGAAAGCCCGCCTGTTTTATTGGCAATCGCAAAGGTACGTTTCTGTACATCGATCTTCATGCCAGTCAATGTATTGATCAGGGATACTGCATCTGCGCCTCCTGCTTCCGCTGCTTTCGCCATAACCCTGATATCCGTCACATTCGGACTCAGCTTCATGACAACAGGCTGCTTCGCATACTTTTTGACTTCCCTGGTAATCTCTTCCACTGCCCTGGGATCTGTGCCGAAAGCGATACCGCCTTCCTTTACATTCGGGCAGGAAATATTGATCTCCAGCATATCTACCGGCTGGTCTGCCAGACGCTCCACCACCTCACAGTAATCCTCTACGGAACGACCGCAGACATTGACAATGATTCTGGTATCGTATTTTTTTAAAAATGGAATGTCTCTGGATACGAATACGTCAATACCCGGATTCTGAAGCCCGATGGCATTCAGCATTCCGCCGTATACTTCCGCAATACGCGGAGTAGGATTTCCCGGCCATGGTACGCTTGCCACTCCTTTTGTAACAACTGCGCCCAGCCTGTTTAAGTCTACAAACTCCGCATATTCCTGACCGGAGCCAAAAGTGCCGGAAGCAGTCATAACAGGATTGTTAAAGGTTACCCCTGCAATAGTTACTTTTGTATTCATTACAGTTCCACCTCCTCTGCACGAAATACCGGTCCTTCTTTACAAATACGTTTGTTATGTACATTCGTGTGATCATCCACCTCTTTAGACTTACACACACATGCCAGGCAGGCGCCGATTCCGCATGCCATTTTTTCTTCCAGAGAAATCCAGCACTCAATGCCGTTCTCTGCCGCATACTGTTTCAGAGCACGAAGCATCGGAGTGGGACCGCAGGCGTAAATAATATCGGCATCCAATCCGTTTTCCCGAATAGCATCCAATACATTTCCATGACTTCCGAAGCTGCCATCCTCCGTAGCCACATAAACCTTGCCCTGTTTCTTAAATTCTTCCAGCAGAAACATATCCACATTTCTGTACCCCAAAACAATCTGTTTTTCACAGGCAAGCTGCTTTGCCAGTTCAAGCATCGGGGGGATACCGATACCGCCGCCGATCAGGAAAGCCTTTTTATTCTTCAGAGGGAATCCATTTCCCAAAGGACCCAAAATACTCAGCTCCATGCCGGTGCTCTTCTCTGCAAATTCCGCAGTTCCTTTTCCTGCAATACGATACACCAGACGCAGCGCACCGTCATTTTTATCAATCTCGCAGATACTGATGGGTCTTGGAAGCATTCTGCTGCCATCGTCACTGTATATGGAAATAAACTGACCGGCCTTTGCAAACTGTGCGATCTGCTCTGTTTTCAGCCATAAGCTATATACATCAGGGGCAATTCTCTCCTGACTGATAATTACCGCTTTCTCTTTAAACTTTTCAGCCATAATAACTCCTTAATACGATTATTTTACAATGTGTAATCGTGAAAATAGATATATGTTTAAGCTTTCAATGCTCCATCAATGTCTGCGATCATATCAAGCACCGCCTGGCGGGATGCATCCGCAAAATTTTCTGCTCCGAACTGTGCATATTTTTCCTGCTTATACGCCGCAATAATTCCTCTGGATGAGTTTACGATAGCTCCCAGTCCGTCTTCATTGAAATAGTGTACCAGATCAGAGCCTTTTCCGCCCTGTGCGCCATAACCGGGCACCAGAATAAAGCTCTTTGGCATAACTTTACGAAGTACCTTTCCGATTTCCGGATAGGTGGCGCCCACTACTGCGCCGATATAGCTGTAGGAATCTCCCATATGCTCCTCGCCCCACGCAGCCACTTTCTCAGCCACATGCTCATACAGAGGTTTTCCATCAATGAGGCGATCCTGAAACTCTCCGCTGGAAGGATTAGAAGTCTTAACAAGAATGAACAGACCTTTATTTTCCTCCTTGCACACATCTACAAACGGTTTGATGCCGTCTGTTCCAAGATATGGATTCACGGTAGCAAAATCTTCATTAAATGTGCGGAAGGTATTGCTTCCCACCTGCACTTTGCCCAGATGTCCGGTCGCATATGCTGCGGAAGTAGAACCGATATCGCCGCGTTTCACATCTCCAATGACAACCAGATCTTTCTCATGGCAATAATCAACGGTTTTCTGGAATGCTGTCAGTCCCTCCACACCAAACTGCTCATACATGGCAATCTGCGGCTTTACCGCCGGAATCAAATCATAGGTAGCGTCTATGATCGCTTTGTTATACTGCCAGATCGCTTCTGCCGCACCTTTTAAAGTCTCTCCATATTCGGCAAAGGCTTTTTTCTGAATATGCTCCGGTACATAATTTAACATGGGATCTAAGCCTACTACGATTGGTGCATTCGTTTTTTTAATTTTTTCACAAAGTTTGTTGATCATTCCTGTCTTCTCCTGTTTCATATATTTTACATCTTCCGGGAAACGATGGTCTGAACCTCATTTCCCACTTAGAACCATCTGCTTCTCTCATCTCCGCAGATGACATATCATTCGTGATTGATGCCATCATATGCGATCTCTCCGTCAATGATGGTCAGCAGCACTTTTCCATTTACTTTTCTGCCGCCAAACGGTGTATTTTTCCCCTTTGAGAAAAATGTGTCCGGATCAATCTCATAAGTTTCTTCCGTATTAAAGATAACCAGATCCGCAGCCTTTCCCTCTGCGATCTCTCCCCGGTCGATTCCAAGTATCTGTGCCGGATTATAACTCATTTTTGCCGCCATGTCAGCAATCGTCAAAAGTCCCGGCTTTACCAGTTCCGAATACGTCAGCGCAGCCGCTGTCTCTAATCCCACGATACCGAAAGGCGCTTTTGTGATGGACTGTGATTTTTCTCTTGCGGCATGGGGAGCGTGATCCGTGGAGATCACATCCATAATACCAAGCTTCAAGCCTTCTCTTAATGCTTCCATATCCTCTCTCCTGCGAAGAGGCGGATTCATCTTATAGTTGGCATCATCCTCAGGTATATCCTCAGAACAAAGTGTAAAATGATGCGGGCATACCTCCGCAGTTACAGGCAGACCGGCTTCCTTTGCATATTTTACAAGCTGTACACTGTCCTTTGTAGAACAGTGGCATAGATGCAGACGCACTCCCGTTTCCTTTGCCAGCAGGATATCCCTTGCCACGATCACATCCTCGACTGCATTGGAAATACCTTTCATGCCAAGTCGTCTGGAGGTTTCATCCTCGTTTAAAACGCCTCCGTTTACCATATTGATATCCTCGCAATGTGCGAGAACTACCATGTTATTCTCTGCTGCCAGCTTCATACCCTCTTTATAAAGCTGTGCGTTCATGACAGACTTGCCATCCTCACTGATCGCCGGGCTTCCCGCTGCCTTCATACCCGCAATGTCCGCCAGTTCTTTTCCCATCTGTCCCTTCGTCACGGCTCCTGCCTGAAGCACATGCACCTTTGTCACAGATTTTGCTTTATGTTTTACATAATCGACCACATCCGCCCGGTCTACCACCGGTTTAGTATTCGGCATAGCTACGATCGTCGTAAATCCACCATGCGCCGCTGCCTCGGCGCCGGTTCTGATATCCTCCTTGTACTCCAGTCCCGGATCTCTAAGATGCACATGCAGATCAATAAATCCGGGCATGACATAGCTGCCCTTTGCGTCGATGATTTTATCCGCATCCTCTTTTATATTGGAGTCGAGCTTTTTAATAACCCTCTTTTCTATCAAAAGATCCTGCTTCTTTTCCGTTTTTGAAACAGGGTCAACAATGATTCCGTTTTTAATCAAAATCGACATATCTTCTCCCCCTTTTCTATAAACTTAAACACTATCGCATTACAAAAAATATTTCGCCGTTTATATTTTCATTTTATCATTTTTCCATACCGCCCGCAATCACATCACAGCCTGATTATCCATTTTCCATGCTGTGCGCTATCACAGTCTGATTATCCGTTTTCCAAACTGTGCGCTATCACAGTCTGATTATCCGTTTTCCAAATCGCTCCGAGATAAACAGGTCACTTTGCCAATATTGTACTGGACATACCGCCCGGAACATAAGCTTCAATGTAAATGCCGTCCTCACGATACTCTTCTGTCAGCAATTCTCCGTATTTCCGGATCATCTGGATCTTTCCGGCGCTTTCATAGGGAACAAGCTGTTCAATCCGAATCTTATCCTCCCGGAGAACCGTTTCCAGCAACTCCAAAAGCCGATCCAGACCAACTCCCGTTTTCGCTGAAATGTGCAGTGTTTCATCTGCGCGAAAATCCCTGAATGGCTCCGCTGTCTGAAGCCGATCGCATTTATTAAACAGCGTGATGACCTTCTTGCCCTCTACCCCCAGCTCCTCCAGCGTCTCGTATACAATATGCATCTGTTTGTCCCACTGCGGGCTGGAAGCATCCACTACATGCAAAATAAAATCTGCATACTTTGCTTCTTCCAGTGTACTTTTAAAAGCATCCACCAGATGATGCGGCAGCTTTCTGATAAATCCTACCGTATCTGTCAGCAGGATCTGCTGCTTATCCGGCAGAGTCAGCAATCTCGTCGTAGGGTCCAAAGTGGCAAACAACTGATCCTCCTCATAGACGTTTGCTCCGGTTAGCGTATTCAGCAATGTGGATTTTCCCGCATTGGTATATCCTACAATAGCTGCCACCTTTGTGTGATTTTTCATTCTTTGACTGCGATTAAGCTCTCTATGCCTGATCACATCCTTCAATTCCCGATTCAACTGCGCCGCCCTGTGATTAATCAGACGACGATCCATCTCCAGCTTTTTCTCTCCGGGACCGCGGGTTCCGATACCGCCTCCGAGACGGGACAGGGAACGCCCCAGTCCGGTCAGTCTGGTCAGGCGATATTTTAGCTGCGCCAGTTCTACCTGGATCTTACCTTCACTGGTTCTCGCTCGTTCCGCAAAAATATCCAGTATGATCAAGGTTCTGTCCATGACCTTGGTATCCAATATCTGCTCGATATTCCGAAGCTGAGCCGGGGACAATTCATCATCGCAGATGATACCAGTGGCTTCCGTCTCCCAGATCAGATCCCGTATTTCTTCCAGCTTTCCGCTTCCTACATAAGTACCCGGATGGATGTGATCTAAATTCTGGATTACGGTTCCCACTACCTCGGCTCCGGCCGTTTTGGCAAGCTCCGCCAATTCTTCCAGCGAATCCTCCGTATCGTCGCCTTCCCGAAGGCAGACTCCTACTAAAATAACCCGTTCAACAGTTTCTTCTATTTCATATCCTGTCAATCTGATGTTTCCTTTCCTGCTAATTATCTGATTCCTGCCCCTCTGACATTTCCTTTCCCACTAATCATCCGACTCCTGGTCCTCTGACATTTCCTTTCCCGCTAATCATCCGATTCCTGATCTTCCGACGTTTGATCCTCTGCTGTTTGATCATCCGTCCCTTGTGCCTGTGACGCTCTTGTTTCCAAAAATGTCAGTTCCTTTTGCACTGTCTCATCATTTGGAAATTCTTTTGCATAGCTCTTCATTAAAGAGTATGCCTGTTCAAAATCTCCGCTGTACTCATAAGCATAGATCAGATTCAGGCGAAGCTGCTGATTTTCTCCTTTTTCGTCCAGTGCGATTGCTTTTTCAAAAATCTTTACTGCTTCCTCATACTCTTCTTCATTTACTGCCATGATTCCGGCCTCATTTAAAGCATCGGCATCCTCAGGATGAGCTTCCATATAAGACTCAAGCAGGCTCTTTGCCGTATCTTCCTCTCCCAAAGCCTTTTTTACCTTTACCTGATAAAGAACCGCCTGATCACTGCCTTTTTCTATCGCCTCAGACAACAGCTTATCTGCAGTCTCATACTCTCCCAGCAAATATTGGATATATCCCTGTCCGCAATATTCCGCCGCATCTGAGCACTCCTGCTTCAACGCGGTATCAAGATACGAACGTCCCTTATCTTCATAACCTGCCGCTTTCAGATTTTCATAGATTCCCACATACAGATCGTAATTGTTTCCATCCAGCTTCACAGCCTGGTCATAATCACTGATACACTTTTTCCCTGATTCTGCTGCCAGATAAGCGCTTCCCCGCAGATAGTATGCGTCCGCATTCTTTCCATCATACTCGATCAACGCGGTATATGTCTCTATTGCACCCTCAATGTCGCCGTTTTTAAACTGACACAATGCCTTGTAATAACATATATCCTCTTCAATGGCTCCGATATCGCCCAGAGACTCATCCAATGCTTTCTGAAAATTTTCCTCCGCAGAGCTGTAATCTCCCTCCTGAAGCTGCTTGATTCCTAACTGCCGATAGGATTCCTGAGCCTCTCTGTCTGTGCCGGAACATCCGCCAAGAGCCGTAAATGACAGCATACATATTAAAAATAATGAAATAATTTTCTTCTTCATAGTTTATCCTCCAAATGCAAATGCATTCTTTGTCTATCATAACATGTTCTTTTTTCAAAGTATAGCAAAAAAAGACTTCTGCCTTTCATTCTAATTTTACAAAAAAATTTCTGTCTTTCATTTCAAGTTTGCAAAAAAGACTTCTGTCCTTCATTCCAAGCTTGCAAAAAAGACTTCTGTCCTTCATTCCAAGCTTGCGAAACCTGTTAATTTCCGATATACTGTGAAATAATTCGACTGCATAGATAAAGAAACATGCAGGTATTGATTAAGCATTGGTAAACTTAGAAAAGATCCACCGGATCTTTTCACGCATGCAATGCAGCAAAAAGAGGAGGATCATTATGAGCGAGATTAAAGATATTTCACTGGCGCCCTCAGGCGCACATAAAATAGACTGGGTAAAAAAGAATTGTCCGCTGCTTCGCAGCCTGGAGGAAGAATTTTCCCAGTCAAAACCTTTTGAGGGTATCCGTATCGCCCTGTCTATTCATCTGGAAGCCAAAACTGCATATCTGTGTAAGGTACTGGCAGCAGGCGGAGCTGAAATGTACGTTACCGGAAGCAATCCGCTGTCTACCCAGGACGATGTGGCTGCCGCACTGGCTGCCGACGGTTTAAATGTATTTGCATGGTACGGCTCTACCCCGGAGGAATATGAGCATCACATTACCTGTGTTCTTGAAAACAACTGCAACATCATTATCGATGACGGCGGAGATCTGGTTCACATGCTTCACACCAAACTGCAGGATAAGATTTCATATGTGATCGGCGGATGTGAGGAAACCACAACAGGTATTATCCGTCTCATTGCCATGGCAAAAAATGATGAGTTAAAGTTCCCAATGGTTCTTGTAAATAACGCAGACTGTAAGCATCTGTTTGACAACCGTTACGGCACCGGTC
>CAZLZX010000128.1:0-7799 GCA_964564095.1 uncultured Eubacterium sp.
GTAGCAAAAACGATCCACCGGATCTATCCCGGGATCGAGCTCATTGCCTTTGATACATCCGAAGCCACATTAAAAGAGGCCACCGAGGATGGTCTGATCACAAAAGGCTATCAGCAGATCAATGATGATTTCGCGACCTGTAATTATATTTATTTATGCGCGCCGGTTCTTTGCAACACCGATTATCTTCCTGTTATCAAGCCTTTCATCGAAAAGAATCCTGACATCCTGATCACGGATGTAGGAAGCGTAAAAACCGGCATTCATGAAAAAATTATTGAATATGACATGGAAGCAAACTTTATAGGCGGACATCCGATGTGCGGCACAGAGCATACCGGATTTTCCCATTCCACCGCATATATGCTGGAAAATGCCTACTATATCATTACATCTACAGATAAGACGCCGAAACAAAAGGTACAGGAATTTAAAACCTTTGTTGATTCACTGGACGCACTGACTATGGTACTGAACTACAAGGAGCATGATTTTATTGTTGGCTCTATCAGCCATCTTCCACATGTCATCTCCGCCACTTTAGTCAATCTGGTCAAACGCCTTGACAATGAGGATGAAACCATGCGTACCATCGCAGCCGGCGGATTTAAGGATATCACACGTATTTCCTCGTCATCTCCACTGATGTGGGAAAATATCTGTCAGGCAAACAAAGCGCAGATCCTGGAACTTATTGATACTTACGTAGCCTCCATCGGAGAAATCCGAAACACCATTGCATCAGGAAATGGCAAAGAAATTTATTCTTTCTTTGAAAGCGCTAAGGATTACAGAGATTCCTTCTCCATAAGCACTTCCGGTCCTATCAATCAGTCCTTCCATCTCTTCTGTGATCTGATTGACGAGGCAGGCGGAATCGCAACAATCGCTACGATTCTCTCCGCCAACAATATTAATATCAAAAATATCGGTATCACACACAACCGTGAATATGAACAGGGTGTGCTGAGCATCGAATTTTATACCTTTGCCGCCTGCAAACAGGCAATTGAATTATTACGCAAATACCATTATACTGTATATGAATAAAGCACACTGGTGTATGCCGGTTCACGATCATTTATAATATATGTACAATGGAAAGGATTTAGAAATATGCAGATTACAAAAACAAATGCTTTAAAGGGAACCATAACGGTTCCCGGCGATAAATCCATATCGCACCGTTCTATTATGTTCGGTGCGATTTCTCATGGACTGACAGAAGTCTCAAACTTTTTACAGGGAGCAGACTGTCTTTCTACGATCTCCTGTTTTCAAAAACTTGGCATTGAGATCATAAACGACGGCTCCGTCGTGAAAATATACGGCAAGGGACTTCATGGACTGACTGCTCCCACTGCAATCCTTGATGCCGGAAACAGCGGCACTACCACCAGACTGATCTCCGGTATCCTGGCAGGACAGCCATTTAATACGACAATCACAGGAGATGCTTCGATTCAGAAAAGACCCATGGGGCGCATCATGACTCCGCTCTCCATGATGGGAGCTTCCTTTGTAAGTGAAAAGAATAATAATTGTGCTCCTTTCACAATACATGGCGACAGCCTGCATGGGATTCATTATGATTCTCCGGTTGCTTCCGCACAGGTAAAATCCAGTATTTTGCTGGCGGGGCTTTACGCAGACAGCAAGACTTCCGTCACTGAGCCACAGCTTTCCAGAAATCACACAGAATTGATGTTAAAGGGCTTTGGCGCCAATATTGTCTCCGAAGGGACTACCGCTTCTATCGAACCGGACCCGGAGCTTACAGGACAAAAAATTGTCGTTCCCGGCGATATCTCCTCCGCAGCATATTTTATTGCCGCAGGACTGATTACTCCGGGATCTGAAATACTGATTAAAAATGTTGGCGCCAATCCGACCCGCGACGGTATCATCCGTGTAGCAAAGGCTATGGGCGGCAATATCACATTAGAAAACGAACGTACCGTATCCGGAGAACCGGTAGCGGATCTTCTGGTAACTGCCAGCGACCTAAAAGCAACAGAAATCGGCGGAGAACTGATCCCTACCCTGATCGATGAGATTCCTGTGATCGCAGTTATGGCATGTTTTGCCCGGGGAACTACCGTGATCAGGGATGCCCAGGAACTAAAGGTAAAAGAATCTGACCGCATTGCAGTGGTAACGGAAAATTTGAAATCTATGGGCGCCGATATTGAGGCAACAGATGACGGCATGATCATTCACGGAGGCAAACCATTAACCGGAGCTTTGATCCAGACACATATGGATCATCGCATTGCCATGGCATTCGCAGTGGCTGGTATGAATGCAGCCGGAATTACTGCTTTTTCCGATGCTTCCTGCGTGGATATCTCCTATCCGGGATTCTTTCGGGATCTGATGGGGCTGACTGAAAAATAATAATTTTTCTCATATAGCGATAAAACAAAATAGCAGAAACAAGCTCTATTCCTTTACGGTATCATAAAAAAGAGCTGTAAAAAAACCTGTGAAGGTCAAACGTTCCTTCCATCACTGGATTCATTCCAGATTCCGGACACGTTTCATCCTCCACAGGTTTTATTGTTCTTATAAGATCATGAATTTCATTCATGATCGGCATTCGCCGTTCGCCATGAGTGAGCAAACTCTCCTTGGTTTCCTTGCGCTTATTGTATCGTAAGATTCGTCACTATTCTACAGTAACAGATTTTGCAAGATTCCTTGGTTTATCCACATCCAAACCTTTCGCAAGACTGACATAGTATCCCATCAGCTGCAGCGGGATTACTGCCATTGAAGCTGCAAAATATTCATCTGTCTTTGGCACATACACGGCAAAATCTACGGTATCTTCCATATTGTAATTTCCATAGCTTGTTACGCCCATCAGATATGCTCCGCGGCTCTTTACCTCTACCATATTGCTGATAGTTTTCTCATACAATCTACGCTGCGTCAAAACGCCGACTACCAGCGTTCCATCCTCTACCAGACTAATGGTTCCGTGTTTTAACTCGCCTGCCGCATAAGCTTCCGAATGGATGTAGCTTACCTCTTTCATCTTCAGACTGCCCTCCATACAGATGGCATAATCGAGCCCACGGCCAATGAAAAACACGTCTCTGGCATTGGCATATTTGCTGGCAAACCACTGAATACGCTCTTTATCCTCTAAAATTTTTTCAATTTTCCCCGGAAGCGTCTCAAGCTCCGTCAAAAGACCTGTATAACGCTCCTCCGTAATCAGCCCTTTTACCTTTGCAGTCTGAATTGCAAGCAAATATACTGCGATCAGCTGCGTACTGAATGCCTTTGTAGTAGCAACAGAAATCTCCGGACCTGCATAAGTATATAGTACATAATCACTCTCTCTTGCAATACTGGAACCTACTACATTTACAATCCCAAGTACAGGCACACCCTTTTCCTGTGCCAAGCGGAGTGCTTCAAGGCTGTCCGCAGTCTCTCCGGACTGGGAAATAATAACAACCATGGAATTTTTAACCAGTTTTGCATTGCGATAACGAAACTCCGAACCAAGGTCCACCTCTACGGGAAGATCCGCCAGCTCCTCGATCACATATTTTCCTACATGACCTACATAGGAGGCAGAACCACAGGCAACTACATATAATCGCTCCAAAGATTTTAAAAATTCATCTTCAAGCCCAATTGCTGAAAAGTCAATCATGTTATCTTTCACATAGGCGCTAATCGTATCCTGTACTGCCTTTGGCTGTTCATGGATCTCCTTCAGCATAAAATGCTCATAGCCGCCTTTTTCAGCAGCCTCTGCATCCCATTTAATCTCCACCAGTTCTTTTGTAATCTCTTCCTGATCCAGATTATAAAAATGAACTTCCTGTTCCGTAAGCTCTGCAATCTCAAGATTGCCGATATAATAAACATTTTTTGTGCTGTCCAAAATCGCTGGTACATCAGATGCGATCAGACATCCGGTTTCATTCTTGCCAACGATCAACGGGCTGTCTTTACGGGCTGCAAACATCTTACCCGGATAATCATGGAATAAAACGCCAAATGCATAGGAACCTCTGATACGAAGCATTGCAGAGGAAAGCGCCTTCAAAGGTGTGCCATGCTTTTTATAATAATAATCGATCAGCTTGGTAGCTACCTCTGTGTCTGTCTCAGAATAGAAGCTATATCCTGCTTTTATCAGCTTTTCCTTTAATTCCTGATAATTCTCAATAATTCCATTATGCACTACAATTACAGACTGATCCTCAGAATAATGAGGATGCGCATTCGTCTCGGATGGCTCCCCATGAGTCGCCCAGCGTGTATGGCCGATTCCACAAGAGCCCAAAACAGCTCTTCCCTCGTCCGTCTTCTCAATCAGAGTTTTCAACCGACCCTTTGCCTTTACGATCTCAATTTTTCCTGTCGTCTCGTTCCACACTGCAATTCCTGCCGAATCATATCCACGATATTCCAGCTTAGATAATCCCGTCAGCAAAATCGGCGCAGCCTGTTTCTTTCCAATATACCCAACAATTCCACACATACTATTAACTCTCCACTTTCTTACCTGAATGATTCACATATAAGAAGCGCTCCGCAGCTTCTTACCATTTCCGTATACACCAACGCATGATAGCCATATGGTGCATATTGTATTGCATTAGGCACAATACTTTTTTATCTTACCATATTTTGTGTTATTTTCCTATATGGTATATTGACTATTTTTTCACAAAATTTCAGGGATTCTTTTTACATTGAATCAGCATAGCATCCCCAAAGGAAAAAAATCGGTATCCCTCTTTTACAGCATCTGCATATGCCTCAAGCACATGTTCTCTTCCTGCCAATGCCGATACCAGCATAAGAAGAGTCGATCCCGGCAAGTGGAAATTTGTGATCAGACAATCCAGCACCTTAAATTGATACCCCGGATAAATAAATATATCTGTCCAACCGCTGCATCCCTTTAAACAACCATTTTCATCCGCTGCAGACTCAATCGTACGGCAGCTAGTCGTTCCCACACAGATGATCCGTCCGCCATTTTTCTTTGCCGCATTAATCTTGTCTGCCGCTTCCTGACTGATCATGAAATATTCGGAATGCATATGATGATCCAGTACGTTTTCCACCTTTACCGGACGGAATGTTCCAAGCCCCACATGAAGAGTAACTTCTGCAATATCCACGCCCTTCTCCCGAATCTGCGCCAATAGATCCGGTGTAAAGTGAAGCCCGGCTGTCGGAGCCGCCGCCGAACCGTCATATTTTGCATAAACTGTCTGATAGCGGTTTTTATCCTGAAGCTGATGGGTAATATATGGCGGCAGCGGCATCTGCCCCAGTTGGTCCAGTATTTCCTCAAAAATACCTTCATAGGTAAACTGTATCAGGCGGTTACCTTCCTCTACAACCTCCAGCACTTCCCCTACCAGCAGGCCTCCGCCAAAGGATATCCTTGTGCCGGGTTTTGCTTTTTTTCCGGGCTTTACGAGAGTTTCCCATATATCGTTTTCTTTTCGCTTTAAAAGCAAAATTTCAATCTTTGCCTGGGTTCCCACTTTTTCTCCAAACAGTCTTGCAGGAATGACTTTCGTATTGTTCAAGACCAGACAATCTCCCGGATTTAAGTAATCAATAATATCTTTAAATATTTTATGCTCACGCTCTCCTGTCTCTCGATCCAGCACCAATAGTTTGGATGCGGAACGATCACTGAGCGGATCCTGAGCGATCTGCTCCTGGGGCAGATCAAAATAAAAATCTTTTACATTCATCCTTATTCTCCCAATGTTGAAACATCCTTTTACCGTGTTTCCATTGCACAATATGGAAATGACCGCAACACCATTTCAGCATACCATATCGAAACAAGGCGATGCGTTCCTTGCACCGCCTTAATTTTACATATTACTGATTTACTGACGTAATTCAATATCAAGTCCTGATAAACCGTTCATGATCTTCTTCATAACGCTTGTAATGTCTGCCTCTTCCAGTGTTCTGTCCTTTGCACGGAAGCTTAAAGTGTACGCCAGTGATTTGTAGCCTTCTTTGATCTGGGAACCTTCATAGATATCGAATAATCGATAGCTTTCCAGCATCTTTCCGCCTCTCTGATCAAAGATCTTCTCGATATCTCCGGCAAGAACCTCTTTCGGCACTACCATACTCAAGTCACGGGTTACCGCCGGATATTTTGCAATTCCCTCATATTTCTTATCGAAGGTTGCTCTCGGTGTGATTTCAGCCATATCCAGTACAGCCACATACACACGATCCTTAATAGAATAATTTGCTGCAACTGTTGGATGTACTTCTCCAATATAACCGATGACCGTTTTGTCATAAACAATATTTGCCTGACGTCCCGGATGAAGGAATGTCAATCCGGCATTGGGATCGTAAATCACTTTACCATTCAGTCCTGTGTTGTCAAAGATCTCCTCAACCACGCCTTTCATGGTAAAGAAATCTCCCTCTCCGTACATACCAAGTGTCAACTGCATTCTCTCCTCCGGCAGCTCTGTAACCGGAATCTGTTTCGGCAGGTAAATATTTCCCAGCTCATACAGACGAACGTCTTTATTTCTTCTATTATAATTTGTCGCAAGAGATGTCAGCATACCATTCAATGGTGTCGTTCTCATGATACTGAAATCCTCTCCCAACGGATTGGAAATCACTACCGTATTGCGGAGCGGGCTGTCTGCCGGAAGCAAAAGCTTATCAAACACTTTAGGGCTTTCAAAGGAATAACACATACCCTGACTGAAGCCGCAGAACTGTGCCACTTCTCTGACAATTTCCTCTACCCGAAGCTTAAAGGACAATTTTCCTGTCGTAGCCTCGCCCCTTGGAAGTGTCGTAGGAATATTGTCATATCCAAAGAATCTTGCAACTTCCTCAGCGATATCCGCGTCACGCTCCAGATCCTGTCTCCAGGAAGGAACGATCACTTCTTTTGTCTCCTCATCAAATCCAAGATCAATATGTTTCAGATATCCGATCATTGTCTCTTCTGCAATATCAGTGCCAAGCAGTTTGTTGATCCACTCTGCATCCAGCTTGATCCTTCTTCCGGTTTTTACTGTAGGATATACATCTACCGTACCGCCAACAACTTCGCCTGCACCAAGCTCTTCTACTAACTGGCAGGCACGATTGATAGCATCAATGGCATTATTCGGATCCAACCCTTTTTCAAATTTGCTGGATGCATCCGTACGAAGCCCTACTTTTTTGCTGGAAAGACGGATATTCGTTCCGTCAAAGCATGCCGCCTCAAAAAGCATCGTAGATACATTATCTGTGATCATAGAATTTTCTCCGCCCATGATACCGGCCAGACCTACCGGCTTTTTGCCATCACAGATCATCAGTACGGAATCATCCAGTATACGCTCCTGTCCATCCAAAGTTACAAATGTTTCATCCTTTGCAGCACGGCGGACAATGATCTCACGTCCTTCTATGGTATCTAAATCATACGCATGCATCGGCTGTCCATATTCTTCCATTACATAATTTGTAATATCCACGATATTATTGATCGGACGGATACCGTGAGCCGCCAGTCTGCGCTGCATCCATTCCGGAGATGGAGCGATCTTAATATTTTTTACTACCCTTGCGCAGTAACGGGAGCAAAGATCTTCATCCTTGATCGTTACTTTTACGTAGTCATTTACATCTTCACTGTTTCCGGTCTCTGTCACTACCGGCGGTACAAACTTCTTTCCAAAGGTTGCAGCCGCTTCTCTTGCAATACCGATCACACTGAAACAGTCCACACGGTTGGATGTGATCTCGTATTCAACTACCACATCATC
>CAZLZX010000129.1:0-7094 GCA_964564095.1 uncultured Eubacterium sp.
TCTGGCTTCATTGAAGCGGTTTAAAGACGATGTAAAAGAAGTGAAAGCGGGCTATGAATGCGGTCTTGTATTTGAAGGATTCAATGATTTCCAGGAGCTGGATATTGTAGAATCATATAAGATGGTAGAAGTACCACGCTAGGATTTGATTATCATAGCAGAGTATATAAGGTGGCAAAAAAGCCGCGCTAGGAGTTTGATATGAGAAAAAACAGTATTAAAAACACGAGAGTGAACGAAGAAGTGATGCGGGAGCTTTCAAAGATTATTCGTGAGGAGATCAAAGATCCCCGGATTCATCCGATGACCAGCATCTCTTCTGTAGAGGTAGCTCCTGATTTAAAGACCTGTAAAGTATTTATCAGTGTCCTTGGAAATGAGAAGGCACAGAATGATACCGTTGCAGGATTGAAGAGTGCAGCAGGCTATGTGAGACGCTGCCTGGCCCAGAGCCTGAATTTAAGAAACACACCGGAAATCCGTTTTATTTTAGATCAGTCTATTGAGTATGGTATTGAAATGTCCAAAAAGATAGATTCCCTCACATATAATTGTGATGATTTGGAAAGCCCGGAGGAATAATTTTGAGAATCTGGGAAGGCAACAGTGGTTTCTAAGAAATGTAAATCTGATTCACAGTAAGGTGTGAATCAGATTTGCGCTATAAAGTGGAAACAGGTGTTTATTATGTATACGATGGAACAGATTTTGACAGGCGTTAAAACCGTAGCTGTTTCCGGTCATGTAAGACCGGATGGAGATTGTGTTGGTTCCTGTCTGGCTACTTATAATTATATCAGAGAGAATTTTCCGCAGATAGAGGCAGAGCTGTATTTACAGGAGATACCGGAGAGTTTTGGATTTCTTAAAAATGCCGATAGGATCAATCATGATTGCAGCCGGGATGTGATATATGATCTGTTTATCGCCCAGGATTGCGGCGATGAAGCCCGGTTAGGAGATGCGGCAAAATATTTCAGAACTGCAAAAAGAACTTTTTGCATCGACCATCACAAGAGTAATGTTTCCTTTGCTGATGATAATTATATTTATCCTCTGGTAAGCTCCACCAGTGAGCTGGTATATGAGCTGCTGGATGAAGGGAAGATCTCGAAAGCGGTGGCAGAGTGCATTTATCTGGGACTGGTCCATGATACCGGAGTATTTCAGTATTCCTGTACCTCTTCGAAGACGATGAATATTGCAGGGAAATTGATGGATTACGGTATCGATTATACGGCGATCATCAATGATACATTTTTTGCAAAAACGTATGAGGAGAACCGGATCTTGGGTTACGCCCTTTTAAAGGCGCAGCGTTATCTGAATAACAGATGTATTTATACCTGTATTACCCAGGCCGATATGGAGCAATATGGCGTGCTGCCAAAACATTTGGAAGGAATCGTAAGCCAGCTTCGTTCCACAATAGGAGTTGAAACGGCGATTTTTCTTCATGAAAACGAGGACGGGGATTTTAAAGTAAGTATGCGCTCCTGTGATTTGGTGGATGTGGCTGATATTGCGGTAAAATACGGCGGCGGTGGTCATGCAAAAGCTGCCGGGGTAACTATGAAGGGCAGCGAAGAGGAAATCAGGACTATTTTATTGGAAGAGGTTTCAAAACAGCTATGCATAACGGAATAATAGTTATTAATAAGGAAAAAGGCTTTACATCTTTTGATGTGGTGGCGAAGCTTCGGGGGATTTTCGGACAGAAGAAGATCGGTCATACCGGTACCTTGGACCCGGATGCCACGGGCGTGCTTCCTGTATGTCTGGGAAATGCCACAAAGGTGTGCGATATGCTGACCGACAGCGATAAGATGTATGAGGCTGTTTTGCTGTTGGGAAAAGAAACAGATACCCAGGATATTACCGGAGAAATCTTAAAGGAGTCTCCAGTGACGGTTTCCGAGAATGAGGCCGTACAGACGATCAACAGTTTTCTGGGCGAGTCGATGCAGATTCCGCCGATGTATTCTGCATTGAAAGTAAATGGTCAAAAGCTTTGCGACCTTGCCAGAGCGGGGAAGACCATAGAACGTGAACCGAGAAAAATCAATGTCTATGAGATTGAAATAAAGGCGATAGAATTGCCCCGGGTTACGATACGCTTCTCCTGTTCTAAAGGAACCTATATCCGCACTTTGTGTCATGACATAGGTCAAAAGCTGGGATGCGGCGGATGCATGGAATCTCTGGTGCGCACAAAGGCCGCCGGTTTTGTAACCGATCAGGCATTGACGCTTGCGGAAGTGCAAAAGGCAAAAGAGGACGGCGCGTTGGATAAACTGGTAATGTCTGTGGATACAGTGTTTCAGGATTATCCGGCTTTGCAGGTAAAAGATTGTGCACATCGCCTTTTGATGAATGGAAACAGCCTGAGATGCGATGATTTCGGAATGAATGGCAGATCGAAATTGTTTTGGCCTGATTTAAAGCCCTTCGAGGAGGGCGTATCCTGTGATGATTCACAGGCGGAAGATACGCGCTATTATCATATGCCTGTGCGCATTTACGATAAAGATGGAAGCTTTGCTGCTATTTATAAATATCAGCAGGATAAAGGAGTCTTTCGTCCGGTTAAGATGTTTTTATCTTAAGGGTTTTAGAAATATTTTGTCTTATATATCAGAAGTCGGTTCGATACATAGATGATTTGATGATCGGGCGAAATGGAAATACAGTATTTGGAAAAAGATTTGGCATTTTGGAGTAAACTATGCAGTATATTAAAGGTACATTAGATTTTCGGATTTCAGAGCCCTCCGTCATCTCTTTGGGAAAATTTGACGGATTGCATCTGGGACATAAATATCTGATTCAGGAATTGAAAAAAGGAAAAGATCAGGGATATAAAAGCGTGATTTTTACCTTTGATATTCCACCGAAATCTTTTCAGAAAACGGAATTTAAGGTATTGTCCACAAATAAAGAGAAAGAACAGATTTTTGAATTGGCGGGCATCGATTATGTCATAGAGTGTCCCTTTACGGACGAATTAAAGCATATGAATCCTTTTGATTTTTTAAAGATGCTGACAGAGAAAATCAATGTAAAACAGATCGTGGCAGGAACGGATTTTCGGTTTGGATGCAATCGGAGCGGCAGTTACGAGGATCTGCAAAAGCATGGACCGGAATTGGGCTATCAGGCGATCATCGTGGACAAAATACAGTATCAGGGCGAAGATATCAGCAGCACCCGCATCCGGGGACTGGTAAGTGAAGGGAAGATGGAAGAAGCCAATTATCTGCTGGGATATAAGTATTTTCTGACTGCTATGGTGGAGCACGGAAACGAGATTGGCAGAACACTGGGCTTCCCTACTGCAAATCAGATTCCGCCGGAAGAAAAGCTGCTGCCGCCAAATGGAGTCTATGCGTCAAAGGTTACAGTGGATGGAAAGGTGTATCTCGGCGTCAGCAATATCGGATGCAAGCCAACCATTAAGGGGACGTATCCTGTAGGTGTGGAAACCTATATCTTTGATTTTGATCAAAAAATTTATGACAGGGAAATACATGTGTCTCTGCTTAAATTTATGCGTCCGGAGAAAAAGTTTGAATCATTGGAGGAGCTCCATGTTCAGATCGAGAAAGATAAAGAAAACGCAAAAGAGTATTTTAAGTCAGGGCGTTCGTTAAAATAGCAGTCGGTACATTTTATAAAGCAGTAAAGGATTCCATTGGAGAGGAAGCGTGAAATATGGACTATTTAAGGTTGTTAGCTAAGAAAAATACGTTAGATAAAGAAAAGCATAAAATAGATAAAATCACGATATCTTCATATGAAAAGGATTTTGAATTGAGATTTACTCATAATTCGACTGCCATTGAGGGAAATACTCTTACTCTGATGGAAACGAAGGTAGTATTAGAAGACGGCATTTCCATTGGCGGAAAAGAACTGAGAGAAATTTATGAAATTATAAATCATAAGAAAGCATATCAGTATGTAAAAAGATGTATCGCTGAGAAAAAACAACTGACTGAAGCTGTCACAAAGGATATCCATACAATTTTGACAGAAAACATTTTAGTGGGCGGAATATACAGAGATCAGGAAGTAAGGATCAGCGGAGCAGGTCATACACCGCCAACGGGATACGATATGTATGTTCAAATCAAAAATTTTTACGCGGATTTATCATATAAAAAGGAATTTAATCCGATTGAATTAGCAGCATGGACACATGCAGAATTTGTTCGCATTCATCCGTTTATTGATGGGAATGGGAGGACTTCAAGACTGCTTATGAATTATCAGCTTATGTTGAATGGTTTTCTTCCGGTATCGATAGAACACAAAAACAGATTGGAATATTATAATGTTCTGGAAGAGTATGCGGTAAACGGAAATTTAAAACCTTTTGCAGAACTGATCGCTGCACTGGAAGAAATGCAACTGGATGCGTATATCGCATTAATTCATTAGAATATGCTTTATAATAGAAATAGTTTCATATTTTTATTCTTTTTAGCTGTTAGATTATTTTATAAAAGAAATAAATAGTACTTGAATAGATAAGCTTTTGGGTTATATAATAACTTAAAAGCTTATTTTGTGTTTAGAAATAAAAAATTTTATTTTTTTTTGGAAAATTTGTCACAAATAGAGAAATCAAATCGTTATTATTTTATAGAAGGAACAAAATGTTAATATTTTATACGACATTCATTGATGAAGAAAAAGATAAAACAAAATTTGAACGTATATATGAAAAGTATCATCGTTCCATGTTATGGGCAGCACATAATATTTTAAGGGATCAGATGATGGCTGAAGACGCGGTACATAGTTCATTTTTAAAAGTGATGAAATGTCTGGACAAGATTGATATAGAAAATGAGTCTCAGACCAAACGTTATGTGTTGAAAATTACGAAAAATACCGCCTTGGATGTGATTCGCAAACGAAAGAAGGACAAGATAACAGGGATTGCATTTGATGATTTGGAAGAATGGCAGATGCCAAAAGACAAACGTACGGATGTGGAGTTTGAGCAGGCAACAGAAGAGAACGCAATTATTCTGGCTATTAAAAGTATGCCGGAATTATATCGGGATATTTTTATTTTAAAATATAGTGACGGATATGAGAATCACGAGATTGCAAAAATTCTTGGTATCTCAGAAGAAAATGTTCGTCAGAGAATATCCAGAGGAAAAAAGATGCTGGAGCAGATTTTGGAGGAAAGGGGGATTTCTGTAAGATGAAAATAACAGATGAATGGTTGTATGAACAGATGCCGAAGGCGGAGAAGGCTATCTTAGATGAAGTCCCTGATCAGCCGGAACTCCCCTTTGAGCCATCAGAGAAATTTGAACGGAGGATGAAGAGGCTGATCCGTCAGAGCAGACATCCTAAAATGTATTTTCGACATATGAACAGAGCAGGGCGCGTAGCAGCTATGTTTGTTGTGGGTATTATGATCATAGGCGCTATGACATTGGGCACAAAAGCTACGGAACCTCTTCGTTTAGAAATCAAAGAGCAAATCTGGCATGAGGATTCTGTGGAGGAATATTATAGTGTGACGGGAGAGGGAAGGATTAAGTATCTGACGTATGTGCCGGACGGGTATGAAAAATTGTACGAGGAAGAGATAGAAGGTAGTTATGGAACAGAATATGAAAATATATTCGGTAAGAAGATTGGATATAGTGTATGGATTCTGTCAGATGGCTCAGGTACGCAGCGTGATACGGAGTTTGAACGAGTTGAATATGTAGAGATGAGGGGAACAACTATTGAAATTGGTTATAAAGATACCGGATGGGTTAATTGCTATTGGATAGAAGATAATGCTATTTATCTTCTTGATACCCAAGATGTGGATAAGGAAGAATTGCTGAAAATGATTTCCAGCATAGAATAATTGATCAAATTTATTTTTGGTAAAAAGAAACAAAATATAAAAAAATATTTGTGCAGGTTTTTTGTCACAAAATGGAAAAGATTTTCGTTTTAGTATATGAAGTTACCAAGATATAGCTAAAAAATATTATACGAGGGGGGTGGTACGAATGCGAAAAATTTTTTCTGTTATGATGATAGCTATCATGTCTGTGTTTATGTTGTCCATGCCGGTTTTGGCGGCGGATACGGGATCTGTAATTATGCCAATGAGTTTACAGAGCAGCAGTTGTGATTTATCGATTAGCGGTATGACGGCAACATCCAGCTGTTCCATTTCAGCAACAGGATGTGACAGTATATCAGTAACGTTGTCTTTGCAGAAATATAAAGATAGTTCATGGGAAACTGTAAAATCGAAAACGCAAAGTACAACAAATGGGAAACTTTTATTTTCCATGACAAAGCTGATCACTGCCGGAAAATTCCGAGCGAAAGCGGTGGTTACGGTAAAGCAGGGAAGTAAGACAGAGACAAGTACAATGTACAGTGCAACGAAAACAAAGAGTTAAGGATTTCTGCGGATGTTTGTAAACGGAAAAAATTAACTGTTTGGAATAAAGGGGAAAGGCAGGGATCGGTATGAGAAAATAGAAAGTCCTTCTCATAATTAACGACTGGCGAGTCGAAATTACATATAGTAATTTTTGTTTTATGGGAAGGACGTAAATATTATAGTATAGTTTTTTTATTAAGACAAGAAATTGGACAAATTTTTTTGAGGAGGAAATTTATGAAAAAGAGAAATAATTTTATAAAAGTCTTTGCAGTATCATTGTTAGTAATATTAATTATTTAAACAAATGTTTTTGCTGCAAGAGAAATTATAACACTTCCTATAAATCAAGCTTGGGTCACAAAATCTACAACAAGAAGCGGTAATTTTAATGATCTTCATGCAAGATGCTATTCTGTATATCCGACGAATGGAGGTACAGATAATTACGAAAAAATTCAGGTAAGAGCAACAAATTCATCCGGAACTGTTATTGCAGATAGGAAGACATTATCTGAAACAGCGACAACAGCAACAAGTTTGTCTATTAAAAATGGGTATTTAGGTACAAAAACAGTTTATTTTCAATTTAGAGGTAACAGTCCTAGTCTTGCGGCATATGCAGATGTATATTATCACGGAAGATAACTCACATAGCTGGTTTAAGGTATTACCT
>CAZLZX010000129.1:7104-7693 GCA_964564095.1 uncultured Eubacterium sp.
AAACCAGCTTGTTACAACAAGAACATTACTAAATAGTAAGGGGGAAAATAATGTTTTTAAGACAAATCATAGGACATATAAGGTTAATATCCCAGCAAAAGGGCGCAGTAATAACCTTTTTTATTGTGTTGGCGTTTGTTATAGTTAACTTTTTAAATAATGTATGGGTATATAGAGGATATGATATAGTTGATATGTATTCTCCTATGAAATTGTTATTATTGGGAGATGATAGCGGAGCAACCAGGTATTATTTTCTACAAATATTTCCATTTTTAGTTGTTTTGCCGGGAAGTTTTTCTATGATGAAAGATAGACAAATTGGCATGCATATTTTTTATATAAGTAAAACTGGAAATAAAAGTTATATTGCCAGTAAATATATTGCAATTTTTTGTGTGAATTTTATGGTTTTTACAATTCCATTATTGATAGAAGTTGTTCTGAATTACATTTCTTTTCCAAGGTTAGCGACCGGCGATTTATCAAATATGAATGTATATGATCCTGTTTATATAGATTTAGTAAGTAGATATTTGTTTAGGGAAACATATATAAGTATGCCATATATTTATACAGTAATGATGAT
>CAZLZX010000130.1:0-7635 GCA_964564095.1 uncultured Eubacterium sp.
TCTGATCGTAAGACCGGAGCAGATGGTGGAAGAGTTCAAAGGATGTCTGGCTCTGGCAAAACATTGTCTGACGACATTGGGCTTAAATGATGACGTAACCTACCATCTGTCTAAGTGGGACCCGGATAATAAGGAAAAATATATCGGGGAGCCGGAAGTTTGGGAGGAGACTCAGCAGCATATTCGTGAAGTGTTGACGGAGCTTGATATTCCATTTGTAGAAGATGTTGGAGAAGCGGCATTCTATGGACCGAAGGTTGATATCAATGCGAAGAATGTATACGGTAAAGAAGATACTATGATCACGATCCAGTGGGATGCCCTTTTGGCAGAACAGTTTGATATGTATTATATTGATCAGAATGGAGATAAGGTTCGTCCATACATCATCCACAGAACATCCATTGGATGTTATGAACGTACGCTGGCATGGCTGATTGAAAAGTATGCCGGTTTGTTCCCGACCTGGTTATGCCCGGAGCAGGTACGTGTACTTCCGATTTCTGAAAAATATGCGGATTATGCCGAGGAAGTCAGAAAAGAATTGGCAAGAAATGATATTGATGTAACATGCGACAATCGTTCGGAGAAGATTGGCTTTAAGATTCGTGAGGCGAGACTTGCAAAGGTACCTTACATGCTTGTCGTAGGACAGAAGGAAGAGGAGGACAAGACCGTATCTGTAAGGAGCAGATATGCTGGAGATGAAGGTCAGAAGTCTCTGGATGAATTTATCGATGCGATCTGCAGGGAGATTCGTACAAAAGAGATCCGTAAGATCGAGATTCAAGAAGAAACTAAAAAATAATAAGAGAAAAAAAGAATGCGGCGAATCTGACCGCATTCTTTTTTGAAATTAAAGTGGCAGGTTGTGCCATATTTTTAAAATGCAAAGTGGTAAATAGTGGTCATGCCTTTTTTGAAATGCAAAGTGGTAAATAGTGGTCATGTCCTTTTTTGAAATAAATGCATAAAATTTTAGTGAGTATATTTTACATTAAAATTCGCATACTAACTGTGCGATCAAAATGAAAGGAGTGTTCATTATGACACAGTTAGATTGTACAGTATCAAGCTGCATGTATAACAAGGATAATTATTGCAGCAAAGGAGATATCACAATTGGCGGAAAAAATGCATCACAGTCAGGAGATACCTGTTGTGAAAGCTTCCGTGAGAGAAAAAGCGGATCTGCTATGAACTCTACAGGACATCCAAGCTCCACCATTGATGTGGATTGTGAAGCAGAAAAATGCAGATATAATGAAAACTGCAAATGCCATGCCGGTCATATCGGCATCGCCGGCGGTCAGGCCTGTCAGTGTCAGGAGACAGAGTGCGCCAGCTTTACCTGTAGATAAAGCTTTATTTTTCGCTTAGAAAAAAGTGGTTTGTCGAATCCTGTCGATGAAAAGTAGGGCGATTTGTTTGCTTTTTAGACAGTTAAATAGTACAATAGCTTATGTAAAAGTTGTTGAAACATTTTGGGCCCGAATGTTGCATATCAAAAGAAGAGAGGCATATACATGAGCGAGTTGTTGCAATTGAAGAAACAAATCGAGAAAGAACGAAAAGTTCTGGATGAGTTGGTACTTGGGACAGGTGACATTACTTCATGCTGTGTCCAGAGCCGTAAAGTGGATGAATTAATTGATAAATATTATCAATTAATAAACGCTGAAGCTGATAAGATGGAAAATACGGAATTTTCCCCCACTTATCCCCCACTTTGTGTTTAGAAAAAAGGAAAGAGACACATCGAATTTTGAAAATTGAATAAAATAGCGGAAATATAAGGAAAGACACTTATGAAATCTTAAGAAATTTCATGAGTGTCTTTTTTGTATTTCTATTGCTTTTTAGAAAAAAATGCATTAGAATGGTATCTAAGTGGTGGAAAGTGGTAGAAAAGGGTGTAAAGTGGTGGATAAGTTCATAACTTTGTGGATAACTTTCAGGATATGCCCTCCGGAGCATCGCATTATGTTATCCGATATTTCATAAAACCTAAAATTACGGACAGAAAAGAGGTGATTTCGATGTTCATGGGCGAATACAACCATACAGTTGATACAAAAGGCCGGCTGATCATTCCGGCAAAGTTTCGGGAAGCGCTGGGCGATGAGTTTGTAGTGACGAAGGGACTGGATGGCTGTTTGTTCGTATATTCCAATGAGGAATGGAAGAACATCGAAGAAAAATTCCGTAACACACCGCTGACCACAAAAGATGCAAGAAAATTTTCCAGATTTTTCTTCGCAGGTGCAGCTACCTGCGAGCTGGATAAACAGGGAAGGATTTTGATCCCTGCTGTATTGAGAGAATTTGCAGGTTTACAAAAAGATGTTGTCCTTGCCGGAGTTTTCAACAAGATTGAGATCTGGGATAAGGAACGCTGGATGGACAACCAGTATGATGATGATGAGATGGACGATATCGCAGAACACATGGCAGAGATGGGACTTGGTATTTAATGGACTTTAAACATATTTCCGTATTGTTGAATGAAACCGTGGACAACCTTATAACGAAGACGGACGGTATCTATGTGGATGGAACCCTGGGCGGAGGAGGCCACAGCTATGAGATATGCAGGCGGCTGACCGGAGAGGGCCGGCTGATCGGTATCGATCAGGATGCGGATGCCATAGAGGCGGCAGGTAATAGGCTGAAATGTTTTGGCAGCCGGGTCACGATTCTTCGGAGCAATTACAGAGAAATGAAGAGTCAGTTAGCTGCTATTGGAGTTGAGCATGTGGACGGTATTATGCTGGATCTGGGTGTTTCTTCCTATCAGTTGGATACGCCATCCAGAGGATTCACTTATAAAAATGAAGATGCATATCTGGATATGCGGATGGATCAGAGACAGAGCATGACTGCAAAGGACATTTTGCAAAATTACAGTGAGATGGAGCTTTATCGCATTATAAGAGATTATGGCGAAGATCGTTTTGCTAAAAACATTGCGAAGCATATTGTGGCAGCCAGAGAGCAGAAGCCGATTGAGACAACCGGAGAATTAAACGAGATTATTCGAGGAGCCATACCGGCGAAGGTACGTGCCACAGGAGGACATCCGGCGAAGCGTACTTATCAGGCACTTCGAGTAGAGTTAAACCGGGAGCTGGAAGTGCTTCAAGATTCACTTGATGAGATGATAGAGCTGTTAAACCCGGGAGGAAGACTTTGCATTATAACCTTTCAGTCGTTGGAAGACAGGATCGTAAAGTCTAATTTTAAGAAAAATGAGAACCCATGTACATGTCCGAGCAATTTCCCGGTATGTGTTTGCGGAAAGGTATCTAAGGGAAAAGTAATAACGAGAAAGCCGATTTTGCCATCGGAAGAGGAACTGGAAAATAACAGGCGTTCTAAAAGTGCAAAATTAAGAGTATTTGAACGCAGATGACAGATAGAAAGGAATTATAAGTAATTATGAGTCAGAGATATTCAAGAAATACATACACACAGAAAGATACTATAACAAGAAACAGCGCCTATGTTCATGGGAATGCAGTGAGAAGAATGGAAGCTGCACCGGAATATGAACCGAAAAAGCGCAAACCTCAGCGGTCTTTGGAGGAGGAGCGTGCGAAACGTCAGCGGTCACTGGCAGCAAGGAGAAATATCCAGAAAACCCAGATGATGAATGGCAGATTTATCGTATTTCTGGCAGCGGCTACCGTTGTGTGCGCTGTGTTCTGCGGTCTGTTTATTCATATGCAGTCTGATATTACGATGAATATGCAGAGTGTAGCAGCATTGGAGACACAGATATCAGATTTGAAAGCGGATAATGATGCTGCCCAGAAAAGACTGGAAACTACGATGAGTCTGGGCGAAATAAAGGAAAAGGCAGTGAACGAGCTGGGAATGAAATATCCGGCTTCCGATCAGATCATAGAATTTTCAGTGGAAAATTCTGATTATATGAATCAGTATGGCAGTGTGCCGGAACAATAGGAGAATGCCGTCGCATGTTGCCGGTAAAGCATTGAAATGTGACGAATTACTTTCGGATCGACAGGTGGATTATGGGTCAGAGAAAAAGAAAGATAAGAAAAATCTCTAACGGGATGAGGAAAAAGTTGTTTGTTGTATTTTTTCTCATCCTTATCATCGTTTGTGTACTGATCGTCAGATTGCTGACGATTCAGCTAAAAAGCGGCGATAAATATGAAAAGATCGTACTCAGCCAGCAGGAATACAGCAGTCAGACGATTCCGTTCAGACGAGGAGATATTCTGGACTGTAAAGGTACGATACTGGCGACCAGCACAGATGTTTATAATGTCATTTTGGATTGCAGTGTGCTGACAGCCAAGGAGGATTATCTGGAACCGACAGTTGCAGCGTTGGTACAATGCTTTGGTTTTGACGAGACAGAGCTGCGTCAGAAAATAAGCGATAATCCGAAGAAGCCTTATATTGTACTTGCCAAGAAGCTTCCCTATGAAGAGATTGAAGAATTTGAGAAGCTGCAGAATGATGAAAAAGCAGGAAAAAATATCAAAGGTATCTGGTTTGAAAAGGAATATATCAGAAACTATCCGTACAGCAGCCTGGCAAGCTCGCTGCTTGGCTTTACCACTTCCGGAAATGTGGGAATTGGCGGGATCGAAGATCAGTATAATGAGACATTAAATGGAACGGATGGAAGAACTTACGGTTATCTGAATTCCGATTCCAATTTTGAAAAAACGATCAAGGAAGCTGTCAATGGACAAAATGTTGTTTCCACTATTGATGCTAACATTCAGTCTATTGTAGAAGAGAAGATCCAGGAATTTAATGATGCCTATAAAAATAATTATATAGATGGAAATGGCGCACTTCATATCGGTGTGATCTTACAGGATCCGAATAACGGAGAAATACTGGCAATGGCAAATTATCCGAACTTTGACTGTAATAATGCATGGGATCTGTCCGCATATTATTCCCAGGAAGAGATCGATGAAATGTCAGAGGAAGAGACTCTGGACGCCCTGAATACGATCTGGAACAATTTCTGTGTCAGCTATACTTATGAGCCTGGTTCTACAGCGAAGCCATTTACCATTGCTACCGGATTGGATACCGGTACGCTGACAGGCAATGAAACCTTTGTCTGCAATGGTTATGAGGAAGTGGGCGGGCACACGATCCATTGTGTGAACCGCAGCGGTCATGGAACAGAGACCGTAGAGAAAGCGCTGATGAATTCCTGCAACGATGCCTTGATGCAGATGTCTTACCGCATCGGCGCAGAGAATTTCTGCCGTTATCAGCAGATCTTTAATTTTGGATTAAAAACCAATATTGATCTGCCCGGAGAGGCGAGAACCGACAGCTTGATCTATCCTATCGAAACGATGAACAAGACATCTCTGGCTACAAATTCCTTTGGTCAGAATTTTAACGTTACGATGATACAGCTTGTCAGCGCTTACAGCTCTCTGGTAAACGGGGGCTCATACTATCAGCCTCATGTGGTAAAGAAAATAACAGATGAAAATGGAAATACTGTTCAGGATATCGAGCCGACATTGTTGAAGCAGACCGTTTCAAAGGAGACAAGTGAAACACTGATCGGTTATATGGAGTCTACCGTATCGGAAGGTACGGCAAAAACTGCCAAAGTAGACGGATATTCCATGTGCGGTAAGACCGGTACGGCTCAGAAATTTGATACGGAGACGGGTCAGCGTGCCAAAGGAAAATATCTCGTATCTTTTATCGGGGCGGTACCGGCAAACAATCCCCAGGTAGTGGCTTACGTTGTGGTAGATGAGCCAAACGTGGAGGATCAGCCTCACAGTACCTATGCGCAGCACATTACAAGAGAAATACTGGAAGAGGTACTTCCTTATATGAATATATATCCGGATGAGGAGCTGAACGGAACAAATGCAAATCTGGATATTACCGGAAACCCTGTGAATGCTGACGAGGCTTCCAATCCTGTTGCATCCAATACGCCTTCTGAGAATGAAAACTACACGGGAGATATTTTTGAAGATTAGAAACATAACCTCATAAAAAGCATAATAAATTATAGTAAACTGCTTTTATGAGGTTTTGCTGTATGCAGAGGCTGCTGAAATTCCAAAGAAAAAAACTGCTTGTTTTTGTGATGGTAATCGTGACCGGGCTTTCTGTTACGATGGGGCGTCTGGTCTATCTGATGGTATTTCAGTCAGAATATTACGAGAAGCAGGCGCAGGAGCTTCATGAGAGGGAGCGGGACATCAAAGCTGCCCGCGGTAATATACTGGACCGAAATGGAGTGGCGCTTGCATCTAATGTGTCTGTCTGCACCATATCCGTGATACACAATCAGATCACGGATAAAGAAGCGGTCATAGATATGCTGGTAAAAGAGCTGGAGCTTTCTGAAGAAGAAGTTCGTAAAAGAGTAGAAAAGGTAAGTTCTATTGAAAGGATAAAATCAAATGTTCCCAAGGAAACCGGGGATGCCATTCTGGCATACGGCATGGATGGGGTAAAGGTGGATGCGGATTATAAGCGTTATTACCCCTTTGATGATCTGGCGTCTAAGGTACTGGGATTTACGGGAAGTGATAATCAGGGAATTATCGGTCTGGAAGTAAAATATGACGAGTATCTGCAGGGAACCAATGGTAAAATACTGACAATGACAGACGCCAGAGGTATTGAGCAGGAGGATGTGGGAGAGAGTCGTCTGGAGCCTGTGGATGGAAATGATCTGGTTATCAGTATGGATCAGAATATACAGGCATATTGTCAGCAGGCGGCAGAAAAGGTTATGGAGCAAAAGCAGGCAGATGCTGTCAGTGTGATCCTGATGAACCCGCAGAATGGCGAGATACTTGCTATGGTAAATGTTCCGGAGTTTCATTTGAATGATCCTTTTACGCTGACTGGGGAAACCGGAGATCTGACGGCTGAAGAAAAGCAGGATCTGTTAAATCAAATGTGGCGAAACCGCTGCATCAATGATACCTATGAGCCGGGTTCTACCTTTAAGATCATCACTACGGCAGCGGCCCTTGAAGAAGGCGTGGTAAGTCTTGACAGTTCTTTCTACTGTCCCGGCTACAAGATCGTAGATGACAGAAGGATCCGGTGTCACAAAACGACGGGACACGGTGCGGAGACTTTTACGGAGGGAATTATGAATTCCTGTAATCCGGTGTTTATTGAATTGGGCTTGAGATTGGGCGTGGATAATTTCTATAAATATTTTCAGCAATTTGATCTGCTGGAAAAAACAGAAGTAGATCTTCCCGGAGAAGCTGCAACTATTATGCATAATCCGGATAATATGGGACAGGTGGAGCTGGCAACGGTAGCATTTGGCCAGTCCTTTCAGATCACTCCGATGCAGCTTGTAACAACGGTTTCTTCGCTGATTAACGGCGGGACCAGAGTAGCGCCCCACTTTGGTGTTCAAGTACAAAATAAAGATGGAGAAGTGTTAAAGAAATTTACATATGATGAGCAGGAAAATATCGTCAGCGCGGATACATCCGAAAAACTGCGGTATCTGCTGGAAAAGGTAGTATCGGAGGGAACAGGGAGAAAAGCTGCCATTGAAGGGTTTTCTATTGGCGGAAAGACAGCTACCTCTCAGACATTACCAAGAAGTGAGCATAAATATATCTCGTC
>CAZLZX010000131.1:0-7629 GCA_964564095.1 uncultured Eubacterium sp.
GGAAACGGATAATACGAAAAAGGCAATAGAATTAATTAAGGATACGATGTCATTGATTGATGGAACGAAGCAGCTAAAAGATGATGGAGAAGGTTCCGCAAATTAACGTGTTTGACATAAGATAATATTTAGATAAACGAAAGATGAAAGAATGTGTAAAAATATTGATGTAGGTGTAAAGTCTGTTGAGCGTTCAATAGGAAGTGTGCTAAAATCAATATAAGAAATATTGTATAGACAATGGTATTGCAACAATAACGAAGGAGGAGAGGGATGTCAGAAATACACATTATGGAACACCCGCTGATTCAGCATAAAATCGGTTATATTAGGAGAAAAGAGGTCGGTTCTAAGGAATTTCGGGAAATCGTTGGAGAGATAGCGTCGTTTATGTGCTATGAAGCGACCAGAGACTTAAAGCTTCAGGACGTAACGATACAGACGCCGATCTGTGAAACGGTAGTGAAGGAGCTTAGCGGAAAGAAATTAGCGGTAGTAGCAATTTTGAGAGCCGGTCTGGGCATGGTAGACGGCATGCTGCGTATGATCCCGGCAGCAAAGGTAGGTCATATTGGACTTTATCGTGATCCAAAAACCTTTGAGGCAGTGGAATATTTCTGCAAATTGCCGGTGGATTGCAATGAGCGGGAAGTATTTGTGGTGGATCCTATGCTGGCTACCGGTGTATCCAGTGTCGCAGCGGTCAAAATGCTGAAGGATAAAGGAGTAAAAAGGATTCGTTTTATGTGTATTCTTGCAGCTCCCGAAGGTGTTGAAAGAATGAAAACGGAGCATCCTGATGTAGATCTGTATATCGGGGCATTGGACGATCATCTGGATGAGCATAAATATATTGTGCCCGGACTGGGAGATGCCGGAGATCGGATTTTTGGTACAAAATAAGAGAATATATACAGTTCAAAAAATAGAAAAAACGGCAGGAGCCTGATAAAAACATCAATAGTACGAATACTGTTGCTATATCTGTTTTTATCAGGCTCTTAAATTTCGATGAATTTATTTTTTATAAGGTTGAAAGCGTACATTTTTGCTGTTATACTTAGACATAATATGGAAATAACTGCCGCAGCATATGCGGTTTTACACAAATACTTATATTCAGGGCAATAGGCTTTTGGAAAAGTGTGCGGTCTATTGTTTAAGACAGGGAGGAATTTCGATATGGAACAGTATAAGCAGGAATTTATTGAATTTATGGTAGAATCTGATGTATTAAAGTTTGGAGAATTTACATTAAAGAGCGGAAGAAAGTCGCCCTTTTTTATGAATGCGGGAGCTTATGTGACAGGCGGACAGCTGCTGCGGCTGGGACAGTATTATGCGAAAGCGATTCATAATCATTACGGAGATGATTTCGATGTACTTTTCGGACCGGCCTACAAAGGGATTCCGCTGGCGGTAGTGACAGCGATGGCATTTCATGAGCTGTACGGTAAGGAGATACGTTACTGTTCTGACCGGAAAGAGGAAAAGGATCACGGTGCGGACAAAGGCAGTTTTCTCGGAAGCAGCTTAAAGGACGGCGATCGTGTCGTTATGATCGAGGATGTGACCACATCCGGAAAGTCCATGGAGGAGACCGTGCCGAAAGTAAAAGGTGCGGCAAATGTGGAAATCGTAGGATTGATGGTTTCCTTAAACCGTATGGAAGTCGGAAAAGGCGGGGAAAAGTGCGCCCTGGATGAGGTCAGGGATTTATATGGCTTTGAGACCAATGCCATTGTTACGATGGATGAGGTTGTGGAATATCTTTACAACAGACCATGCAATGGAAAAATCGTCATTGATGACACATTAAAAGCAGCTATTGACGCATACTATGAACAGTATGGTGCAAAATAGAGGTTTAATGTAGGTAAATGTCACAGGAAAAACGAAAACAGAGACTCCGAATACTTTGTTACCTGGCATTCGGAGCATATATTGCAGCCTTATGTTATTTCCTGTTCTTTGCGGAGATGGCGGGCAGAATGGAACAGAATCGAACCTATCATTATAATCTGATTCTGTTTAAAGAGATTACCCGATTTATCCGGTATCGGCACATATTAGGATGGTTTCCTGTCATTGCGAATGTATTTGGAAACGTGCTGATCTTTGTGCCTTTTGGTATGCTGGTTCCCGTATTGAGCAAAAGACATAAACGATTACCAGGGGTAACGCTGCTGAGCTTCGAGTTAAGCCTGGCAGTTGAATTGGTGCAGCTTGTTACAAAAGTAGGAAGCTGCGATGTGGATGATATATTGTTAAATACTGTCGGGGGCATGTTAGGATTTGCGTGTTATGCGATAGCGATGCGCATCAGGAGGAAGAGACGAGATGGCAAGTAATCGCAGAAAGTATTTTAAAAAGAATAGAAAAAGTATACGCCGGGAGCAGAAGCATACCTTGAATGGCTGGCTGTCAGCGGGATTTGGCTGCGCAGCAGTGATTTTGTTCCTTGTATCGGTAATCCGTTCCTTTTTGGCAGAGGGCAATTCGGATGTGTTGATCGGCACGGCTGGTTTATTGGGATTTGTATTTGCAGTTGGTGCATTGGCGTTGGGGATTTTGACCTTTAAACAGAAAAATGCCAGACCGATACCTCCACGGACCGGAGTCGTAGCAGGAGGTATCCTTTCAGTGGTTTTTTGTGCCCTCTATGTGTATGGAATGGTAGTATAATTAAATATGGATGACTACGAGGGGGAGATTTATTCAGGATAACGGAATGTTCTCAGAGCATATTTTCTGTTGTTTCGAGGAATCTCCCTTACTTTTCGTTGAAAGAGCAGATCAGGCTGTTGGGAAGTTAATATACAGATCAGTATCTAAAATTATAAGTATGGAGTATGTAGGCAGATGAAGTATAAGGAATTTTACAAAGAATCAAATGAAATGTCAGAGGAACGCTGTGAACTGGTGGTATCCAGATTGGAAGCGATACGAACAGAAGAGACAGTGCCGGAGATGTACCGGGAATATTTTAAAGAATCGGCAGAATTTCTGCTATATCTTTATCAACTGTCTGAGCTGGAACAAAAGGGAACTTTGCGTAATGCTGATATGCAGACATGGGAGGAAAGAAATCATCGTCTTTATGACGGGATCTCTCTGGAAAACTATGATACCTGTTATGGCAATCCGGCTTATGCGGTATCAAAATTTGGTACAGATGCGGGACAGATGCTGGCATTTTTATATTCAGAGCTGCAGGCCGGCATCGGATATGTATATGAAGGACGCCGGTTTGCTTTTGTGATGTTATGCGAGATGTTCGTGCAGGTATACAACTGCTTTGAAGGACTGGAGGATGCAGATACAGTCAGCGGACAAAAAAACGGCGAAAAAAATGCGGTTTCAGAATATACAAAGGAATTGCAGGCTGTGTTAAAAGAGGCAAAACAGGTTATTTACTGGTACTTCCACGACTACAGTGAGCTGTTTGCCCAATGGCAGGTACAGGAAATGGTAAATGCGGATTATGATTTCTGTACAAATATTATTATGAATGCGGATCTGAATGATCTGACCTATCTGTATCATTATGGCCTGCCCGTGGGGGAAAATGAGAAGCGCATCGCAGCTTATCTAAACAGCATGAGTCAGGAAGAGGTTCAGGCTATGGCAGATACGTATACGGAAGGGTATCGTATCGGATTTGAGGTTACCGGTAAAGATCTGTCCATCAAAAAAACGGTAAGTCTTCATTATCAAATTGGTTTTGAGCGGATGATGCGGGCGGCTATTACAAATTTTGAAAAAATTGGTCTGCGTCCTACGATTGCCAGAGAAGCATTCTCCTCTTTTCAGGGGAGAGGCGGTAAGCGCGGAGCCTATTCTACTTCCGTTAATAAACAGTTTGATTTTGATCACAGAGAGGATAAGGCGCTGTATTTTGACAAATCCTTTGTGGAGCGCCGCCTGGAGGCTTTGAAAACTGCCTTTGAGCAAAATAAAAAAATGGCGGCAGAGCATGGCGGACCGGCAGTGCTGGAAGTGTTTGGAGAGATACCGTTTTCTCCTGCTGTAAAGGAGGAAGCCATTCACTTCAGTGACAAACAGCAGCAGCTGAATGTGTACAATGCGTCCATGTCCGGTCAGATTACCAATGAGTATATCAAAGGAGAGGAGCGGAGCTTTACGATTATTGCGTATCCGATTCCTGCCATTGGAGATAAATTTGAAGAAATATTCCGTGAGACGGTAAAGATCAATACGCTGGATTATAAGACGTACCAGCGCATGCAGCAAAAGATCATCGATGTGCTGGATCAGGCACAGCAGGTAAGAGTCAAAGGAAAAGGCGCCAATGAGACGGATATGACAGTTTCCATTCGGACTTTGCACGATCCGGAAAAACAGACGGCTTTTGAAAACTGTGTGGCGGATGTCAACATTCCGGTGGGAGAGGTGTTTACATCCCCGGTATTGAAAGGAACCACGGGTGTACTTCATGTGACGGAAGTATTTTTAAATGGGCTGAAGTACGAGAATCTGAGAGTCGTATTTAAGGATGGAATGATCACAGACTATAGCTGTACCAACTTTGATACGGAGGAAGAGGGCAAAAAATATATCCGTGACAATGTGCTGATGCATCATGAGACGCTTCCTCTGGGAGAGTTTGCCATAGGTACGAATACGACGGCATATCGTATGGGCATGGATTATCAGATTATGGATAAACTGCCGATTCTGATTGCAGAGAAATGCGGGCCTCATTTTGCGGTGGGAGATACCTGCTATTCTCATGCGGAGGATACCGCAGTCTACAATCCGGATGGGAAAGAGATCGTGGCGAGAGAGAATGAGATTTCCGCTCTCCGGAAGGAGGACATGGCAAAGGCATATTTTAATTGCCATACGGATATCACGATACCATATCATGAACTGAATACCATCACTGTGATCACAGCAGAGGGCAGAGAGCTTCCTGTCATTGCAGATGGAAAATTTGTGATAGAAGGAACGGAAGAATTAAACCGTCCGCTGGAATAGACGGCAGCATCAGAAGCCTTTGGAAGCGTATTTCATGCGAGTTGGGAATAAGAGAATCTGTTTTTCAGACCTGTGTTCATTGTGTTGTATACTTATTAGAAATAGGTATAGATAAAAAGAGAAATATAAGCATAGTTAATAAAAATCATTATCATATATAATTGGTAATTTTGTTTTGCACAAGGTAAGATATAGATGGATATATATAACAAAGGAGAGATCAACATGGCAAAAGTAGGAATTGTAATGGGCAGTGATTCAGATATGCCGGTCATGTCCAAGGCAGCAGAGATTTTGGACAAATTAGGAATTGACTATGAAATGAGAATTATTTCTGCACACCGTGAACCGGATGTTTTCTTTGAGTATGCAAAGAGCGCAGAGGAAAAAGGATATAAGGTTATTATTGCAGGTGCAGGAAAGGCTGCTCATCTGCCGGGTATGTGCGCAGCTATCTTCCCGATGCCCGTTATCGGCATTCCCATGAAGACATCAGATCTGGGAGGCGTAGATTCTTTATATTCTATCGTTCAGATGCCATCCGGTATCCCGGTTGCCACAGTAGCTATCAATGGGGGAGCCAATGCGGGGATTCTGGCAGCAAAAATTCTGGCAACCTCAGATCCGGAGCTTTTAGAGAGACTGAAAGCATACTCAGCGGAACTAAAGGAGCAGGTCGAGGCAAAGGATGCAAAATTGCAGGAGACAGGCTGGAAAAATTACTAGGATAAATGTCTGGGAAAAGAATGACTCAGGCTGGAAAAATTACCAGGATAAATGTCTGGGAAAAGAATGACTCAGGCTGGAAAAATTATCAGGATAAATGTCTGGGAAAAGAATGACTCAGATTGGAAATAAAACTGATTTTTGTGAATGAGAAATCAGAGTATAAATAAGTCTGCAAATAAAAAATCAAGCAGAAGGAGGATAGCATTTTATGGATTACAAGACATCAGGTGTAGATATTGAAGCCGGCTATAAATCAGTGGAGCTTATGAAAGCACATGTAAAAAGAACCATGCGCGAGGAGGTTCTTGGCGGTCTTGGAGGATTTGCGGGAGCATTTTCCCTGGATAAGATCAAACAGATGGAAGAACCGGTGCTTCTGTCCGGTACAGACGGATGCGGAACAAAGGTAAAGCTGGCCTTTATTATGGATAAACATGATACGATTGGCATCGATGCGGTGGCAATGTGTGTGAACGATATTGCCTGCTCCGGCGGAGAACCCTTGTTCTTTCTGGATTATATCGCATGCGGAAAGAATTATCCGGAAAAGATCGCAGCGATCGTCAGCGGTGTTGCAGAGGGCTGTGTGCAGTCAGAGGCGGCACTGGTAGGCGGCGAGACAGCGGAGCATCCGGGATTAATGCCGGAGGATGAATATGATCTTGCGGGATTTGCCGTTGGTGTCGTTGATAAAAAGGATATGATCACAGGCGAAAACCTGAAACCGGGAGATGTTTTGATCGGCATGGCATCCTCTGGTGTGCACAGCAATGGGTTTTCTCTGGTAAGAAAAGTGTTTGAGATGACAAAGGAATCTCTGGATACGTATTATGATGAGCTTGGAAAGACGCTTGGCGAGGCGTTGATCGCACCTACAAGAATTTATGTCAAAGCGTTAAAGAGCATTAAAAATGCCGGCGTTACGGTAAAAGCATGCAGCCATATTACTGGCGGCGGTTTCTATGAGAATGTACCTCGTATGCTCATCGATGGAACGCATGCAGTGATTGAAAAAGACAGCTATCCGGTTCCTCCGATCTTTGACTTGCTGGCAAGGGAAGGGGATATTGCCCAGGAGATGATGTATAATACCTTTAACATGGGGCTTGGCATGATCGTGGCAGTAGATCCGGCAGATGTGGAGAAAACCATGGAAGCGATCAAAGCGGCCGGGGATACTCCGTACGTAGTGGGTAAGATCGAAGCAGGAGATAAAGGAGTTACTTTATGTTAAAGATTGCAGTGCTGGTATCCGGCGGCGGTACGAATTTACAAGCCATTATAGACGCTATCGATGCCGGTACGATAACAAATGCACAGATCGTTTCTGTTATCAGTAATAATAAAAATGCCTATGCCCTGGAGCGTGCGAAAAATCATAATATTCCGGCACAGTGTATTTCCCCGAAGGATTATGAGAACCGGGCGTTGTTCCATGATGCATTGCTGAATGCGCTTGATGAGGCACAGGCGGATCTTATTGTTTTGGCGGGATATCTGGTAGTGATTCCTGAGGTCATGATTCAGAAATACAGAAATCAAATTATAAATATTCATCCATCTCTGATTCCGTCATTCTGCGGGAACGGATATTACGGATTGAAAGTACATGAAGGCGTATTGAACCGTGGGGTAAAGATCACGGGAGCAACCTGTCACTTTGTAGACGAAGGAACGGACACAGGTCCGATTATCTTGCAGAAGGCAGTAGAAGTAAAAGAAGGCGATACGCCGGAAATTCTGCAGCGCAGAGTCATGGAAGAGGCAGAGTGGATCATTATGCCGAAGGCGATCAACCTGATTGCCAATGGAAAAGTAACCGTAGAGGATGGGAAAGTAAAGCTTGCTCAATAACGAAAAAAGCTTGCTCAATAATGAAAAAAAGCTTGCTCAATAATG
>CAZLZX010000132.1:0-7602 GCA_964564095.1 uncultured Eubacterium sp.
CCCATTTCATTTGCCAATGTTGGCTGATAACCAACGGCAGAGGGCATACGTCCAAGCAATGCCGAAACCTCTGATCCTGCCTGTGTGAAACGGAAGATATTATCGATAAACAACAATACATCCTGATGCTCCTGATCACGGAAATACTCTGCCAGCGTCAATCCGGTCTCCGCCACACGCATACGCGCTCCGGGGGGCTCATTCATCTGTCCGAAAACCAATGCCGTTTTCTCCAAAACTCCGGATTCACTCATCTCTGTCCAGAGATCATTACCTTCTCTGGAACGCTCTCCTACACCGGTAAAAATAGAATATCCGCCATGCTCTGTAGCAATATTTCTGATCAGCTCCTGAATCAGTACCGTTTTTCCTACTCCGGCGCCGCCAAACAGACCGATCTTGCCGCCTTTCGCATATGGCGCCAGCAGATCTATGACTTTGATACCGGTTTCCAATACTTCAACTACCGGGCTCTGATCTTCAAAGGTAGGCGGCTCTCTGTGAATACACCAGCGTTCTTTTGCCTCAACCGCTTCGCCTCCATCTATAGGCTCGCCTAATACATTAAACAAACGGCCCAGTGTCGCCTTTCCTACCGGCACTCTGATACCGGCGCCGGTAGCGGTAACCTCCATATCCCGATGAAGTCCCTCACTGGAAGCCAGCATGATGCAGCGCACGGTATCATTTCCGATATGCTGTGCCACTTCCATGACACATTTTTTTCCATTATTCTCAACTTCGAGAGCATCCTTGATACACGGAAGATCATGGTCGGAAAATTCCACATCCACAACAGGTCCCATGACCTGAACGATTTTTCCTGTATTCATATCACTTTACCTCTCTTATTTCTTCCTAATCCAATTTCTTTCTACAACCTGTCAGCATTTCTTTTCTATGTCTCGGCTCTTACTTTCGCTTGCTTTTCTGCGCCTTGACTCCTGCTTTTTTACTTTTCTGCGCCTCGGCTCTTACTTTTGCTTGTTTTTCTGCGCCTTGACTCCTGCTTTTTACTTTTCTGCGCCTCGGCTCTTACTTTTGCTTGTTTTTCTGCGCCTCGGCTCTTACTTTCGCTTGCTTTTCTGCGCCTTGGCGCCTGCAATTACTTCTGTAATCTCCTGAGTTATCGCAGCCTGCCGCACTCGATTATACTGTATTTCCAGATCATGCAGCATCTGCTTCGCACTGTCTGTAGCCGCCTGCATTGCCATCATACGGGAATTGTGTTCACTGGCAAAGGATTCTACCAGGGCGCCATAGATAAAGCCGGACACTACATTCGGAATCAAATTATCAAGTACCGATTCTATCGACGGGTAAAACATGACCTGATCATTATATCCCTGCAGATTTTTCCTCTGATACTCTTCCCTTTTGAAGGGAAGCAATTGAAATTTCTCTGTCTCCATGCGAAATGCATTTACCATTTTTGTGTATATGATATAGATCTCATCCAATTCTCCGCTTAAGTACATATCCACCACTTTCAGCTCAATATGGCGTGCCCGGTAAAGGGTCGGATTCTGCACGGTATAGGCAAATTCGCCCTCCAATTCCATTCCCTTTTTCATAAAATACTGACGGCCAAGCTCTCCCACAACAAACAGTTTGTTGTGACTTCCCTTTTTCAGTTCATCCATAGCAAGCTTGAGCACATTGTGGTTGTATGCGCCCGCCAGCCCTTTATCCGCTGTGATCACGATATAGCCGCGCTTCTTTTCTTCCTCAGGAATCTCTTCCTTTCCAAAATAAATACTGTGCGTATCCGGCATTTGCTGCATAAACCGGGCAACAGCTTCCTGCTGCGCAAAGAAAAAAGGCTCTGTATCCGCCAGGCTTTTCTTCGCCCGCTGCATCTTGGAGGAAGAGATCATATACATGGCATTGGTAATCTTCATCGTATCCTGAATACTCTTCATTCTGCTTTGAATCTCTCTTGCACTTGCCATACTAACACCTGCTCTTAAATTCTTCTGCCACAGCCAGAATCCGCTCCGCTAATTCGTCAGACAGCGCTTTCTTTTCGTTTAATTCATCTATGATCTCAGGATGCGCTGTGGAAAAATAGTTCAGCATTTCTTTCTGCACGGTCTTTATCTTCTTTACTTCAATATCCAAAAATACTTTATGGGTAGCTGTCCACAGAGTAATAACCTGCTCTGCCATAGAAAGCGGCTGACATAAAGGCTGCTTCAAAAGCTCCATCAGACCTTTTCCATACTGAAGCTGCTCCTTTGTACCTTCATCCAGATCTGAGCTAAACTGTGTAAACACTTCCATTTCACGATACTGTGCCAGATCGATACGGATACTTCCTGCTGCCTTTTTCATGGCTTTTGTCTGAGCCGCACCGCCCACACGGGATACGGACAGACCTACATTGACCGCCGGACGCATGCCGGAGAAAAACAGATTGCTTTCCAAGAATATCTGACCATCTGTAATAGATATTACGTTTGTTGGAATATAGGCAGATACATCTCCTGCCTGTGTCTCGATAATAGGCAGCGCCGTAATAGATCCTCCGCCCAATGCATCGTTTAACCGGCTGGACCGCTCCAACAATCTGGAATGCAGATAAAATACATCGCCCGGATACGCCTCTCGCCCCGGAGAACGCTCCAATAACAAAGATAATGCACGATATGCTACCGCATGTTTAGACAAATCATCATATACGATCAGTACATCCTTGCCCTGATACATAAAATACTCTGCCAAAGCAGTCCCGGCATACGGCGCAATATACTGCAACGGCGCCGGATCGCTGGCAGTTGCCGCCACAACGATGGAATAGTCCATGGCATCATGCTTCTTCAAAGTAGAAACGATCTTTGCTATCGTAGATGCCTTTTGTCCGATGGCCACGTAAATACAGATAACATCCTTGCCCCGCTGATTGATGATGGCATCCGTAGCAATGGACGTCTTACCCGTCTGACGGTCGCCGATGATCAGCTCTCTCTGTCCGCGGCCAATTGGAAACATGGAATCGATGGATAATATTCCGGTTTCCAACGGAACGCTGACTGACTTTCTGTCTACAATACCTGGCGCTTCATTTTCAATGGGTCTGTAATCTTCTGACGGAATATCCCCATTGCCATCTATCGGAGCGCCCAGCGCATTTATGATTCGGCCTATAAATTTATCGCCAACCGGTATTCCGGCTCTTTTTTTTGTTCTCGTGACCTTTGTGCCTTCTTTGACGCCTGTATCCCGACCGAATAGTATGACACCGATCTCATTTCTTCGGATATCCTGCACCATTCCCTTCACGCCATTTTCAAACACTACGATCTCTCCATACATTGCCTGATCGATACCATATACGGTGGCAATACCATCGCCGATCCAGATGACGTGACCGATCTCTCTGTCTTTTGCTTCAAAATCAAAATTCTGAATCTCTTCCCGCAAAATCGAGATGATCTCCTGCGAACTGATTGCACTCATCTTACAAGTTACCTCCCGCTTAATTTTTCTCTCAAATTTGAGATTCGTCCCATTAGACTCCAATCATACTCCTGACCATTGGCTGTCAGAACGAATCCCCCCATCAGAGATGAATCCTGAATCATGTGCAGCTCAATATCCTCCGCCTTATACTTTTCACACAAAAATTTTTTGATCCCCTCCATCTGGGTTTCATTCGGCGGAGTCATATAACGAAGCTCCACATTCAATATCCTATTATGTTCATTCGCATACATCCGATATGCCGAAATGGACTCTTCCAAATACTCCATATCACTGTATTTACAGAGAAGTTTTATAAATCTCTGCATCTGCTGCGGAAAAATGCGTTCCACAATCATATCCTTTTTTTCCACATATACCGTAGGATTTTCCAAAATCTGTTTCAATGCCGGTTCCTGCTGATAAATACGCAAAGTCTCTTCGATTGCAGCTTCCGGTATACCCAGCTCCCACAAAACCCTGCCATATTTAGCTGCAGTCTGCGTCATTTTGTTTCCCTGCCTTTGCTAAAAACTCGTTGTAAAAGCCTTCATCTGTAACCGGGCTGCTTGCATCGCCGATAATCTTCATAGCGGCTGCCATTGCCAGGCTGCTAATCTCATTCTGAACATCCTGCAATGCCTTTTCCCGTTCTCTTTTCAGACTTGCATCTGCATTTTTCATAAGCTGACCCGCACGTTCTTCCGCCTGCTGTACGATCTGCCGATACTCTGCTTCGCCTCGCTGACGTGCATCTTCGATCAACTGTATGGACTCCTCTTTCGCACCCTCAAGAGATGTCTCATACTTAGCTTTCAGTTCCAATGCCTGCCGATTTTGTATCTCTGCCTTTGCAAACTGTTCCTCAATCATCTGCTTTCTTTTTTCAATGATATTCAAAACAGGTTTAAACAGGAATTTCCGAATCAAAATGAAAAAGATAATTAGATTTACCACAATCCATATCAGGTTTGTATCTATTCTCAGCATTTTGAACTCTTCCTTTCTATCATTTCACAACTATTTGCACAGGAAAATAATCAGGATAGCCACAACCATACCATAGATAGCGGTTGCCTCCGCCAATGCACAGCCAAGAAGTAAGTTTTTACTGATTTTGCTGTCTGCCTCCGGCTGTCTTGCCACTGCATCCACCGCTTTACCTGTTGCAATACCAATGCCTACACCTGCTCCAATTCCTGCCAATGCTGCGATACCAGCTCCAATTGCGATCATCATAATAATGTTCTCCTCTCTTTTTCCACATTTTTCAACTTTTCCTGATTTTTATTCTATATTGACCTTTTCAACTGTCAATTTTTCCATTAAACTGCTCAACATCAGATCACTCGATAGCTTCTTTCAAATATAGCGATGTCAAAAATACAAATACATACGCCTGAATAATCCCATCAAAAATATCAAAGTAAAGGCTGAATACCATCGGTACTACCATAGGCACAACCGCTTTGATCAACTCCATAATGACAAATGCACCGAGTACATTTCCAAACAGTCGCAAACATAACGAAAACGGCCGTATGAAAATCTCCAAAATGTTGATTGGCGTAATAATGGCAACCGGCTGTGTAAAACCCTTCGCCCATTTCTTCAAGCCCTTTGATCTTACACCTGCAAATTCCACCAATATGATACTCATCGCCGCCAAAGCAATGGTGCAGTTTAAGTCCTTGGTGGGCGGTTTGAACCCAAATAATCCTATCAGATTTGCCACTCCGATAAACAATCCCACGCTCATCAGATAAGGAATATAGCATTTTCCCTTCTCGCCCAGCAGATCTTCAAAAAATCCATAGAACTTGCTGATACAAACCTCCAGAAATAATTGTTTTTTCCCCGGATTCTCAACTTTCAAGTTGTGTACCAACAGGATTGACAACAACACTAATGCCGCCATAATGATCCACATCACAACAACGGATTCCGCTATTTCGATTCCTCCAAATATGGGAATCGTAAATACCGTCTGCACATCCAACTGCTCTAACAGCTCTTCTACCATTCCATCCGTATCGGTCACCTCCCCGCATTTGCATGTTACTTTGTGCAAACTCTTTTTTTCCAGCATATCGTATTACAACTTGCTGTTTTTGAAAATTAAAAGCCCACGCAGTATATACCTCATACCCCCGTTGGCTTTTAATTATTTTTATGCTATTTTCAAAATATTGTCAATTTCAAAGATTGCCAAAATTGTACCTATAAAAATACAATTTTTCGGCTCATTTTTCTCTTGATTTTTTTCAAATGTACAAATTAGCATTTATTTTTTGAAATTATTTTTTATTTTTGTGACTTTTTCGCATATATTTTACGTTTTTTGTAATAATTCAATTTTTAATCTTGATATATTTTATTAAATAATTTCCGTTCTACCACTGAAACCGGCTAAGAACTGGCTAAGATTCCATAACGGCAATTTTTCTTTTATAACTCCTCTTCAAGAGGAAAATGCCGATAATGGCGGTAACGATCTCCGCAAACGGGAATGTCCACCATACAATCGAAGCAGATGCTCCCGAATTTGTCACGATCCGCGCCAGTATCCAGGCTACGGGCAATACAAACACAAGCTGTCTTCCCAACGATACGATCAGAGATTCCATACCGCTGTCGATGGCCTGGAAGATTCCCTGGAAAGCGATACTTGCTCCGGCAAAAAACATGCTGATCGATATGATTCTCATTGCTGTAATGCACAGCTGTTCTGTTTCTCCGGATAAGCCAAACACACGGGACAGAGGCGCTGCAAATATCTCCAATATTAAAATACCTACAATCATGATGACTAAAGTATACATGATTCCATATTTCATTCCATCATTGATTCGCTTCTTATTTCTCATACCATGGCTAAAGGATACAATCGGTGTAATGGCGTCACGCAGACCGAAGGCTGCGAACAATACAAACTGCTGGATTTTATAATACAGACCATATGCCGTTACTACATTTTCTCCTATCGTTCCAAGAATGATGTTCAGTCCGTATGTCATAACAGACATTAATGCCTGGGCTATGATCGCCGGCAATCCAATGGCATAAATTTCTCCGATGATCTTTTTAGACGGTTTTAAGTAACGCAAACCATTCTGTACCTCTTTGTTGACTTTTAAATGGAAGATAAAGGCTAAAAGGAAGGATGCAATCTGACCTATAATCGTAGCATAGGCAGCTCCTTTCACGCCAAACTCCGGGCATCCCAGCAAGCCATAGATCATGATCGGATCTAAAACGATATTTGTGACAGCGCCAACCACCTGTGCAATCGTAGAATACAGGGATTTTCCTGTAGCCTGAAGAAGTTTTTCAAAAACAGCAAAAAATACGACTCCGAAAGAAACCGTACTGCATATCCTTAAATAGCTGACACCCATTTCCTGAATCAATGAGTTTGTCGTCTGTGTACCTATATAAATTCCAACTCCGAAGATTCCGAAAAGCAGACACACGATATAGATAATAATTCCCAGGAAGATCGCATTTCCTGCTACTTTGTTTGCCTTATCCTGATTTTTCTGTCCCAGAGATTTGGACAACAACGCATTCATGCCCACCCCTGTACCGATACTTACGGCAACGATCAGGATCTGTACCGGATATGCCAGTGTCAATGCATTTAAAGCAGCCTCTCCATTTTCCTTCATATTTGAAACAAAGGCGCTATCCACGATGTTATAAAATGCCTGCAGCATCATTGATAAAATAATAGGAATCCCCATGCCCATCATCAGACGATTCACTGGCATTGTCTCCATTTTGCTCTGCTTATTTACCTGTTCCATGACTAGTTTCACTCCCTTTTAATAATAACTATTGCCACATCGGAAGGAATTTCAGAAAACTTCCTTCTGATGTATATACGCCATAAAAAAAGAGCGCAAATCCATTCCTGGATTTACGCTCTTCGCCACTCGGTGGAGTTATTTTAACAAATTTTTTTCCAAAAAGTCAAGAGAAGTTTTTACATATTTCTATTTTCGACTTTTACTGACTTTTTTGCAATCATCTTTTTTTCACATTAGCCCTCGATTGGAATATATCTTGCCTCTTCTACTTCCGGCTTTTTCTCTTTTTTCGGTACTTCAAGAGTCAGTACGCCATCTGCAAATTTCGCTT
>CAZLZX010000133.1:0-7544 GCA_964564095.1 uncultured Eubacterium sp.
TCATAGACCGTACACCGCAGTCTGGTAGCGCAGCAGTCCACATCACTGATATTTCTCTTTCCGCCAAGTCCCCTGGCAATCATTGCACTGACGGAATCCTCCGCTCCCCCTGCTTTGCCGCTAGAAGTATCAGCCCCCTGTTTGCGGGCATTCACATCCGCTCTGGTATACAGTTTTGTTTCTGTATCATCATCTTCCCGTCCCGGCGTTTTAAAATCAAATTTACGAATCAAAAATCGAAAAATAAAGTAATATAAAAAGAAATATATGATTCCAACTGGAATGATCCGTATCCAGCTCGTCTTAGCATTTCCCTGCAGGATACCAAACAGGAACAGATCCAAAAATCCACCGGAAAAGGTCAGTCCCACTGCAACATTTAACATATGAGCGATCATATAAGCAGAACCTGCAAGAACGACCTGAACTGCAAACAGCAGCGGCGCCACAAACAGAAAGGAAAATTCTATCGGTTCCGTGATTCCTGTCAGCATACTGGCCAAAGCGGCGGATAGCAGCAAGCCTCCGGCTGCCTTTTTCTTTTCCGGCTTTGCACACTGATACATTGCCAGCGCAGCTCCGGGCAGTCCAAAGATCATAAAGATAAATTCTCCTGAAAAATATCTGGTCGCATCTGCACTGAAATGTGTGATATTTGCCGAATCCGCAAGCTGTGCAAAGAAAATATTCTGTCCGCCCTGAACGAGCTGACCTGCAACTTCCATGGTTCCGCCCACTGCTGTCTGCCAAAATGGCATATAGAAAACGTGATGCAGACCAAATGGTATCAAAGCTCTCTTGATCAGACCAAAGATCAGCGTTCCAATGTACCCGCTTTCTGTTACCAGACCGCCTAATGCAAAAATACCATTCTGCACCACCGGCCAAACAAAATACATGAGGATTCCCACAAACATGTAAACCAAAGTCGAAATAATCGGTACAAATCTGGTTCCCCCAAAGAAGGACAACGCATTCGGTAAGACGATCTTATAAAACCGATTATGCAAAGCCGCCACACCAAGACCTACGATAATACCGCCAAACACACCCATTTGCAGTGTCTGGACACCACTGGCAGATACGATCGTTCCCTCCAGCACATCTTCAGCAATCTCTCCGCTGCTAAGTATCTGGCCGTTTATGACCAGCATCGCATTGATCGCCATATTCATAACAAAATAGGAAATTACAGCAGCCAGAGCCGCAACTGCTTTTTCTTTCTTTGCCATACCGATGGCCACACCGACTGCAAAGAGCAAAGGCAGATTATCAAATACGACGCTTCCCACTTTGCTCATGATGATGAGCAGAGCATGAAGTACCGTTCCGTTTCCCAGAATCCGTTCCAATCCATAAGTAGCAATCGTTGTCTCATTGGTAAACGAGCTGCCAATTCCCAATAAAAGTCCTGCAACGGGCAAGATTGCAATTAGAAGCATAAAGCTTCTTCCTACTCGCTGCAAAACGCCAAAAATCTTATCTTTCATTCTTTTTCTCCTTTACCTGCGGAAGTTTTTGCCATAGCTTCCCTGCAGATATATCTAACCTGGAATAAAGTATGCCCAATATTTAATATTTTATAGATAAGAAATTTGATGACCTTTTCCATGAATCTAAAAAGAGTGGCACACCTCGAAGTGTACCACTCTTCTATTTTAGAGACAGAGAAAGGAACTTTTACTGTCTAACCATGTAATTGCCTGAAATAAACTCAATTTACGCTCTTCTTCTCTTAATACCAACGCCTGCTCCTGCGATCACACATCCTGCCACTACAACACAGATGATTGGAAGCGCCATGTTCGTCTCATCGCCTGTCTTGGAAGCTACTGTCTTACCATTTTTACCAGTAGATGGATCATTAACAGATACATTATTGTTGTTAGTATTCGTGTTGTTATTGTTAATTGTTGTTCCGTTGTTATCTGTATTACCAGGTTCTGCCGGATTTACCGGATCTACCGGGTCAACCGGGTCTACCGGTTCAACAACAGCTTCTTCGTCGTCTACAATTACTTTGTATCCCTCTCCTGCAAGTGATTTAGCAATAAATTCTTCTACACCGGCAACATCATATCCACCTGTATGCGGTGTATTCCATTCAAATGCGAAATCAACAGTATCAATATTTTTGTCATTTAACAATGCATAATAGAGCAGTGTCTGATTTGCAAAACCTGTATCTCTGTCGATGCTTCCATGACGAACCCACCAGTTCGTTGCGCTGTCGCCATCCTCTGTATCAACCAGATATTCAATAGAATCAACCATTCTTACCTGTTTTGTCAAGAGATCTTTGTTTGCTTCCCAGTATTTAGCCCATGAACCATAAGTTTTATCCAGTCCACTTGCATCAATATCGTATACACTTTGAACTAAGTAGCCAATTTTTTCTTCCGGATTTCCAAAGATGTTATTTTCATTGAATCCTACATCATTGGTTGTTCCTGCATTCGTGAATGCCGGTGCTGGTTTTAATACCTGACCAATTGCAACATAATACAGATATCCTTCTATATCAAAGTCTACGATCTTACCATCTTCGATTGTCATCCAGCTTGTCTTCCAGCTATCATCTTCCGGTGTACCAATCTTATATCCTGCATCAACAGAACGTTTTTCTAATGTAGCAACAAATTCTTCTTCTCCAAGATCATCCAGAGCTTCCTGTAAGCATTTCACAAGAAGTTTTTCCATACCTTCATATAAGGTTCCGGAGGATTTCAGGTTATCTGCGTCAAATGCTGCTGTCAGATCTTTTCCGATTCCGTTTACTAAATCGTAATTATTAACAAGATCTGCCCAACCTGATGCCAAACCTGGAGAAAGTTTCATTGTTGTATCATTCAAAACAAGGTTAGAAGAATCTGCGCTATAGCCCTTATTCAACATTGCCTGTCTAACTCCGGCATATGTAAAATCATAAGAACCATCTGCATGTCCGAGATCTGTAATAGGACAATATGCAATAACGCCAAATACATCATCTCTTAATGTACTTGTATCAGTATCTGTCATGCCTGCTGCACCGATCGTGTAAAGCTCTTCATAAAAATCTTTACTGTTTCCGTCAGCGCCAATCGCTGATGATAATGCACCGCCACCGCTTGTACCGGTAATAAAGATCTTATCTGTATCGCCAACTACAGCTTCGTTGTATCTTAAATATCTGATAACAGCTTTTGCATCTGCAACAGTTACCGGAGAGTGATTATAATTGCCTTCGCTGTCTACAGAACCACGGGATCTCAAGCCAGCAGTTACAACGACATAACCATTTCTCAGAGCCATTGCAGCCATATTTCCATTATCATAAGGATTGATATCTGTATCTGCTGTCACGTTTCTGATAAGCTCAGCACTGTAAGTATTCATCTGCCAGCCGCCATTATTTACCATGTAAAGAATCGGGCTGTCTGATGTCGCATTTTCCGGTACCCAGATATTTACTTTAGCATTTTCATACAATTGATCTGTAAAATCCCCTGTATCTTTCAAATAATAATCTACATACTGTGTAACAGCAATTTTCTGCCCATCAATTGTATAAATAGCAGGAATCATTGTAGCATCATCAATGCTCCATGGATCATCAATATCATCGTTTCCTGCATCCTCAAGAGCTTCTGCCATAAATGCTTCTGCCTCAGTGATATCATAGGAACCTTCATGTTTACGATTCCATGCAAATTCAAAATCTACTGTTTCAATTGTCTGATCATTGATCATTGCATAATAGAGCAACGTCTGATTTGCAAAACTTGTGTCTCTATCCTTGCTGCCATGACGAACGTACCAATATGGTGCACTGTCGCCATCGTCACTTACAAGATAAGAAATGGAATCAAGCATTTTAGCCTGTTTTGTCAGAAGTTCTCCATTTATTTCCCAATATGATTTCCAATCTCCATATTTCACACGAAGATCAGCATTCTCTGGCTGAAGATTATATACCATTTCTGTCAGGAAACCATATGCCTCTTCGTCCTGACCAAACAAATTATTCTCATTTCTGCCAGCTTCAATCGTTCCCTGGTTTGTAAATGCCGGTGCATTTTTCAAAACTTCTCCTAATGCAACATAATATGCACAGCCTTCCAAATCAATATCTACGATTGTTTTACCATCTTCACTGAATGTAATCCAATTTGTCTGCCAATCTTCAATCGTTGTAGTCCCGTTATATCCTCTGTTTCCGGTAACAGCAGAACGTTCTTCTAATGTATCCAGAAACTTATCTTTACCAAGTTCATCAAGAGCTCCCTGGAATGTTTGGATCAAAAGATTTTTCATACCGGCATATAATGTTCCGGATGCTGTACGAGTCTCTGTATCGAATTCAGCTACTAAAGCATTCCCGTTTTCATCTTTCAAACCTAAGCCAGTTACATATTCAGCCCACCAAGCAGCTAACTCTGGAGACACTTCCATCGTCGAATCACTTAATGAATAGCCAGATGAATCTTTTGTAAATCCAGTATCAAGCATGGTCTCTCGCGTTTTTGAATATACAAATTCATAAGACCCATCCGCATGTCCAAGATCTGTAATAGGACAATATGCCACTACGCCAAAAACGTCGTCATTTATTGTACTTGTCTCTTCATCTGTCATACCTGCCGCACCGATTGCATAGAGCTCTTCATAAAAATCAGCGCTGTTTCCATCTGCACCGATTGCTACTGACAAAGCTCCACCGCCGCTTGTACCAGTAATAAAGATTTTCTCTGCATTGCCAACGAATCCATCATTATACCGCAAATAGCGAATAACAGCTTTTGCATCAGCTACAGTTACCGGAGAATGATCCTGATTACCATCATTGCGGCTTCTTAAACCAGCTACAACAACAACATAGCCATCTTTTAGAGCCAGTGCAGCCTGATTACCTTTTCCCTCTGCACTCGTATCATATGCTGAGCCATCTGTAAGTGGGTTTGCTCGTGCATAAGAATCAGACTGCCATCCACTGTTGTCTACCATGTAAAGAATCGGACTATTTGCATTTGCACCTTCAGGTACAATAACGGCCACTTTTGCATTTTCATACTGATCATCTGTAAAAACAGATGTATCTTTATCCAAGTAATAATCCTCATACATTGTTGCCTTTAATTCTTTACCATCAACCGTATAGGTAACACTTGTTTTTGTAGCATCAGCGATACTCCATGGATCGTCTACTGCAAGGTTTCCTGGCGCTGCTGTCGCCGGAACACAGGAAAGAACCATGAGACCCGCCATCGTCAATGGTAAAACTTTCCGACGCATTTTTTTTGCTTTCATACTTTCTTCTCCTTTCATACCTTGGGATTTTTGTAGACCAGGAAAATCCCTTCCCCCTTAATCAAAGATCGCATTATTTTTACATTTTTTCTTGGAATTTCCCTGAAAACTTGTCTTTTAATAATACAACCCATATGTACAAAAACAGTTTATCAAAAAAGTTAGGCGCTAAAATGTTGGAAATGTGGAATAAATGTGAAATTTGAATATTTTGAACAAATTTTGTTTTCATCCTTTGAAGTATATGGTTACTTTTTGTTATATGTTTATAATATTTTATTTTGTTTTATGCATTCTGCTTGGTGTATTGTGGCTATACTCTTTTTTTGTTGTCAGTTTTTACATATGTGATATAATAAATTGAATCTATATCAATGAGGTAAATCTAATGAATACAACTGTACTAATTTGTGACGATAACATTGCTGTCCACGAAAGTTTATCTACATATTTGAATGAAGCGCATATTCAGGTCCTCTCGGCTTATACAGGCGAAGAGGCCCTCGAACAGCTAATGCGCCATGACATAAAATTTGTTATTCTGGATCTGATGCTTCCGGGTATTTCGGGACTTGATGTGTTAAGAGATCTGCGTAAATTCAGTGATGTTCCTGTCCTGATTTTAAGTGCAAAAAGTTCGGAATTTGACCGTATTCTCGGGTTGGAATTGGGTGCGGATGATTATATTGCAAAACCATTTTCTCCCCGTGAAATAGCCACCCGCGTACAGGTCATTTTAAAGCGTACGGAGAATAAAAGCGTCAGCAAACTTATTTCTTTTTCAAACTTAACGATTGATACCCATGCATATACAGCATTTATTGATGGTAAACTGCTGGAGCTTACACCAAAAGAATTAAAGGTATTAGCGCTTTTTGCCTCCACTCCCGGTATCGTCCTGTCCCGGGAACGGATTTTAAACAATGTCTGGGGATATGACTATTACGGGGATCTTCGCAGTGTCGATACGCAGATCAAGCATATTCGCCAGAAGCTGCCAAAATCTGCTAAATTTGAAATAAAGTCTGTCTACGGTGTAGGATACAAATTGGAGGCGCTATGAAAAAGAAACATCTCTCTCGTATTCAATTTATGTTTATCTGGCTTGGAATATACTTATTCGTACTATTTTTTGGCGTAGCCCTTTCCACTGGTGTTACATATTTTCGCAACCAGAATATGAAATATATCGCCCAAACAGACATGGAATATTATATAGAAAATGATCGTTTTAATGCCAGTGTAATGATCAATCATTCCAATAACTTTGTATACGACTCGGCCGGTACAAGAGTTGCATCTCTGACTACTCCCGATATGCTTCAATACTTTGATTTTGACCGCTATGCTACAAAATTGCTTCCCCGGGTTCAACAAGGCGAAACGGTATATACCATGACCTTCCAGCCGCATCTTGAAAACCATATTGCTATCGTGGTGGCGATTCCTATGGAAAATGGCGGGATGTTCCTGTTTTTAAAAAGCCTCAGTCCTCTCAAAAACATGCTGATTGTATTGTTTTTCTCCGTTACACTGCTCATTATTCTGTCTGCACTGTATATGGCTTTGGTCATCCGCAAAAATCAGGCTATCGAAAAAATGCAGCGTGAATATGTAGACAATATCAGCCATGAGTTAAAATCTCCCATTGCTTCTGTCCGTGCTTTGACAGAAACAATGTATGACGGGCTTGTAAAAGATGAAGAGAAACGTCGGAAATATTGCGGTATCATGCTCACTGAACTGACAGGTCTGGAACACACGGTTTCCAGCATGCTGGAGCTTTCCCGCATTCAAAGCCATCAGGCGGATTGCAGTAAAACCCCTCTCTCCACGATGGATATTTTTAACTCTGTGATTGACAAATATACTGTCTTGTGCGATGATATGGGACTTTCTTTTTCCTGCTTTCCGGCTTTAGAAAGTTATCCTCTGCTTTACACAAACCAGGCGCTGGCTGCCCGCCTTTTAGACATCCTATTGGATAATGCTGTGAAATTTGCCGGTATAGAAGGCAGTGTGGAAGTATCTTTCAAAAATGAATTCCGCCAGATGGTCATCACGGTCAAAAACAATGGTACGGTTATCGATCCTGCCGATCAGCCTTACATTTTTAAGCGCTTCTATAAAAGCGATAAAGCACACAACGAAAAAGGCAGCGGTCTCGGACTTGCTATCGCAAGCGAAATCGCCGCCTGTCTGAATGAGAAGCTCTGGTTGAAAAAAAGCAATGCCTCCGGGACAGAATTTGCATT
>CAZLZX010000134.1:0-7536 GCA_964564095.1 uncultured Eubacterium sp.
TCACCTGAAAATCCGGGCTTTTCTGACTTGGTCTTATTATATCACGCTCATCCTTTTTAAATTCAATAGCCGAGGATGCCACACCATTGGCAAATCCCGTAATCGGCGCCAGCGCTCCGGCTCCCCCAAACTTTGCAAATGACGGATAAATATTCAGGCCTGTCAAAATAACACTTGCCAGCACCAGCAGCATACTGGTCCAATATCCGGCCTCCTGTTTCTCCAGTCCATTTGCCATTGCAATATTCATAATAATTTGTCCTACGACACAGATAGCACCGCCTACCAGAAATGCCTTAAACATATTTAAGGGCAAACAGTACGTAGGTGTTACCTGCTTTACCAGTTCGTCATATTTTTCCTGTTGTTTCTGCTTATCCGGTTCGTTTTCAATATTCATGTATTTTCTCCAATCCAATCTGTCATGATCTTACTTTACCCTTAGTGGATAAGAGCTGTATTGACCGTTTAATAGAAATCCTGTTCATCCATTTCGGTAAAGAACGGTAAAAAAATAGAGTGCTCCCGCCATTTTCCCTATGGCGAAAAAAAACATTCCTATATTAAGACCTTTTTTTAATCCCAATCTGCGAAATAATACCGGCCAAACCTGCAAAACCTCTGCCAACGCTGCTGCCAGACATCCTACAAAGCTTCCCGCCAGTATCCCATATACCACGAGAAGCCAGCCCCCAACCGGAAGCATGATGCCCTCAATCAGGGATACTACCGTTCCAAATGTTCCGCCAAGAATCAGCATATTCTCATATGCCATTACATGAATGGCAGTAGAACTTTTTCCAGCCATTCGCGGTATAATGCCTATGCTGGATATCAGTGCAAAATATCCGGCAGCAGTGGCAGCGCCACTTACCAGCCCCAAAAGAATCAATATAACAATATCAATCCACATCGATAGATTTTCCTTCCCGGCTGCTGGATTCTATATAGGTAGTATCCACATCCTGTTCATATTTCCGCATTGCCACCTGTACAGGCGTCGGATCATCCGTCAGCTTCTGTTTTCCAAGATGATTGTAAAAAATAAGCGTTCCCAATGGCAGACCGATACAAAAACTGATTTCCAGCACTGTCACGGGCGGAGCTTCTCTGCCTGTTACCTGTGTATAAAACTTGTCAAATACTTCCGGCACAGATACATCATTGATAAAAGTCATGATCATAAATGCAGCTCCGAAAAACAATACTGCGCACACAAAACAGGTCTTAAACGCCTGCCACGCTTTATAATCCTCTACAGGTGCGTAATGGATTACAAAATCCGGCTCTCCTATATTATTGATCTCCAGCTGCGGATATTTCTCGTGAATCAACTCTATGATCTTTAAAACAGAAAATGTCTGCACCTGCTTTTTATGATGAGAAGAATCTGTAAAACGATAGATCTGAAGCTGCTTTACCTGACGCAGGATATCCTCACGGGTACACTCTACCTTTGCAATATCTTCTAATCGTATTGACGGCTCTTTTACCAGAATATTCTGTTCTATTTTTAAATATAAGGTCTCATTTGACACCGTTATGCATCCCCTTTATTTTCATACTGATCCCAATCAAAGGATGAACCTGCAAAGGTGTCTTTTACATCGGCCGCAGTCCCTTTCATTTCTTGTCCTACCTGCTGCGCCGTTTCCTTCCAGTCATGACCCATCTGCTGTGCCGCATCTTTCATCTCATGACCTGCCTGCTGTGCCGCATCCTTCATCCCATGACCTGCCTGCTGTGCCGCATCCTTCATATTATGACCTACCTGCTGCGCAGTGCCTTTGATTTCTTTCCCGGTTTTGGAGAATGCCTGTACCACATCATCCTTTACGCTCTTTCCGGCTTCTTTCATTCTTTCTCCTGTCTGCTGCATTTGTTTTACCAAGGTCCCTTTCTCCTCCAATTTTTCATCTTTCACACATAAACAATAATATAAAATACCTCCCACAGTAGCTGCGATAGCTACCATCAGGAGGCAGATACGATACGTTTTGTGACTCATACCTGCTCACTTCCTTTTCTTTTTTCTAGTCCGATAACTGATCATAGTTCAAATCAATTTTTCTGACCGAATGCTACGCTTAGTATGAGTCATTTTTATAAAATTATTCTTATGATATGATTACTGTTATTTTTTTTCTGCTGCATTTCGCATCCGATGCAGCAGCTTTTTCTCTAACCGTGATACCTGTACCTGTGTCATTTCCAATGCTTTTGCCACAGATGTCTGGGTACAATCCATAAAATACCGCATATAGATGAGCTTTTGTTCTTTTTCATTTAATTGAGAAAAAAGCTGTTCCAATAGCAGCCGGTTCACAACCCCTTCCTTTTCATCCAGATAGTCCGCAATCTGATCCTCCAGATACATCTCTTTGCCGTCCTGCCCGCCTACAGGCTGATTCAGAGATTCCACCTCCGCATTGGCTTCCATGGCCATGACGATTTCCTCCGGCTTCAATCCTGTCTGTTCTGACAATTCCTGTATCGTAACCTCTCTTCCCAGTTCATGCTGCATTTTCTGCATTGCCTGTATGATCTTCCAGTTATTTTCCTTTAGGGTCCGGCTTACCTTGATCATTCCCTCATCTCTGAAATGTCGCCGCAGCTCTCCCGTAATAAGAGGCACCGCATAGGTAGAAAATTTCACATCATATGACACGTCAAACCGGTCGATCGCTTTGAGCAGACCGATGACCCCGATCTGAAACAGATCCTCCATCTCATATCCTCTGTTTGCAAATCTATGTACAATGCTCCAGACAAGCCCCATATTTTCTTCTACCAGTGTATCTCTGGCCTCTTTATCTCCCTGCTGTGACTTTACAATCAGTTCCATCGTTGGAGACATCCGGCATTCACCCGCCTATCTTCCGACACATTACGACTCTGGTTCCCTTGCCGGGACTTGAGTACACCTGCACGTCGTCCATAAATGCTTCCATAAACGCAAATCCCATACCGGACCGTTCCAGCCCCGGCTTTGTGGTAAACAGCGGCTCCATCGCCTGTCTGATATCCGGAATCCCCACACCCTCATCCGTAATACTTACCATTACCTGATTGTTTTCTATGGCACATTCCAAAAATATTTTTCCTTCTTTTTGCTGATAGCCATGTATAATACAATTTGTGACTGCCTCTGATACTGCGGTCTTTATATCCGCCAGCTCATCCATCGTAGGGTCTAAGGGACTTACAAATGCCGCCACCGCCACTCTGGCAAACCCTTCATTTTCTGATCTGGCATCAAATACAATCTGCATTTCATTTTGTTGTTCCATACTTATCTGCATCCTCCTGTCTCCTCTACGTTTACCAGACGGTACAGGCCCGCCATAGAAAAAATCTTTTTTACCCGCTCACTGTTCAAATTTACAGCCTTCACTTCCCCGCCGGAAAAGCTCATATTTCTGCACCTCCCCAAAATCACGCCGATTCCGGAGCTGTCCATAAAAACAGTTTCCGAAAAGTCAAAGATGACAGTCCGTATTGCATAGGTATCTATCATCAAATCTGCATCCTCCTGTATTTTGCTCGCCACATGATGATCCAATTCCTGCGGCACATGAATCGTCAGGGCTGTGTCCTTTACTTCATAATGACATTCCATAATTTTTATTTCCTTTCAATAAAAGAGCTTGTCTGCTAACGCCTTCTCATGCCATGGAAAATAAATGTTTATAAATTTCCATGGTTATGAGTAAAAAAAGACGCCATGCTTATTTTCATGACGTCTTTCGTAAAAATTCACTATTCTTCCGGCTCTGTGCCGCCGCTCAGTCCATATTCCTCCGCATGGCTCTCCATATAGTCGAGACAGCTCTGTGCGGACTTTTTCTCACTGCGGCTTACCAGATCTGCATCCACTACTTTTTCAAACCACTCTTTCGCATTTGTTCCATCCTTTTTCTGATAATATGCATGGGCCAGGTAATATGCCGCCTTTCCATCATGATAAGTCTCATCCACAGTAACAATTTCTGTCAGCATTGTGATGGCATCATCATAATTTTTTGCAGTATATGTCCTTACGGCTTCCGTATATTTATCGCCCAGGAGCTCTTCTTTTACAGAATCAAATACTTCCGTATAAATCTGCTTCGCATCCTCGCTTAAATTGTCCTGATTTACAGTTTCCAGAGACTCGCTGGCATTATTATATTCATCAGAGGCAAAGGATTTGTATGCATTCAAAAGGTTTTCGTAAGAACTGATACGCTCATCAGCGGTTGCATTTTCCTGTTTTACTTGCTCGATCTGCTGATTTAAACTGTCAATCTCAGCCTGCAGGCTCTTGATATCCTGCTCCCTTGTGGAAATCGTTTCATTTGCCTTTACCACCGCACTGTTCGCATCGTTCTGGGCGCTCTGACGGATACCCGGAATGATAAGGAAACATACCACTGCGATTCCGATAGCCGCTCCGATCAGCAAATTGACAACTGACCACAGGGTGCTTCGGTCTGAAAAACGGCTGGGCCTGATGATCAGATCATTTCCGCTTTCATATGCAATGATATCCTTGTCCTCTTTTTCCTGCCTCTTCTTCCCATTGGCACGCAGATGTTCGTTGCATTCCTTTAAATAGGTCAGTGTCTGGGTATTATTTGCATCCACGCGCCCGGCATTTTTCAATGCTTTCTTTGCCAGATCATATCTTCCCTGTTTGATATAGAGAAGCGCCAGAAGCTGATGTCCTTTTACCAGCTTTTGATTCATAGACAGCACTTTCTTTAACTGAATGATCGCCAGATCGTCATTTCCCTGCTGGCAATACAGCAATGCCTGATTAAATTTCTTAATCGTCTGATTCAGGGATTCCATGCGGGAACTGCTGCTTTGTACTTCGTTCAAATAAGACGCTGCCGGATTACCATCAGGTATCAGACTTTTGCTGATGACCCATTCACTGACTGCATCCACAGATTCTCCCATCTCGTAATAAATCAGTCCCAACAGGTTTCTGGCATTCATATTCATCTTATTAAATTTCAGACTTTTCTTAAGATCAAGGATCGCTCCGCTCAGATCCCGGATCTTCGCTTTGGCAAGTCCTTCATTGTAACAGTAATTAGAGACTGCCTGAATCTTCTTTATCATCCGCACATCTGCCTCACAGGAAGGACAGGTATCCATGCTGTCAAGCTCTGCGCCACAATAATAACAAAACATAGTATGCCTCCGTTACTTTCTTACTTCTTTCATCATTTCCTGCAATACATCCATCATATCCGTCATATCCCGGTTGTAGATGGCGTCCTCGGCATCTTCAATCTCCATACTTGGTCTATATTTTTTCAATTCTTCTTCAAAATTAATCATCGTAACTGCTCCTTTCCTTTGCATGCAGATATTCCTTGAGTGCCCCAATAAAATAGAGGGAACCGGTGCAAAAAAGCTTTTGACCGCGCTTCCTTTCCGCACATGCCAGCTCGAAAGCCTGTCCGGGCTCTGCAACTGCGGTCACTGTCTGTCCGCTTTCTCTCTCGAAAACAGCTTTCAGCTCTTCCGCCGACAAGCCCCGCTGGTCAGGTATCCTTGCTACATACAGCCGATCCCACCGCATATTTTCCAAAAGATATTTTACCGCACGCTCATAATCCTTATCACTTACCATAGAAAACAAAAGCATCGGCTTTGTATCATCCTCGCTGACAAGCCGTATAACCGTCTTTGTAAATTCCTGAATGCCGGCTGCATTGTGTGCGCCGTCCAGAAATACATCCGGCTGCACCTCTTCCATGCGGCCAGGCCATCTGGTATTCGCTACTGCCTGATAGATCCGGGCATCTGTCAAACCCAAGACATTCCGATTCTGAAGCACACGGATGCCGGTAATCGCCAGCGCTGCATTCTGCACCTGATATTCTGATACAAATGGGACCTTCCATCTTGTTCCATTATCATACTCAGTCAAAAGACAAAAATCAATAAATATTCTCTTAATTTCATTGATTTTACACATACTTTTTTCAATACCGATACAGTCGCCGGAGCATTCCTTCGCTTTCGCCTCTATGACAGCCGAAGCTTCCGGTTCCGAGGCATCGTAGACCACCGGTACTCCCGGCTTTATAATACCGGCTTTTTCCCCTGCGATCTGCGAAATCGTATCTCCCAGATATTCCGTATGTTCCAAGCTAATGGAGGTAATAATCGTAAGCAATGGATTTTTTACACTGTTGGTAGCATCCAGTCTGCCGCCAAGCCCGGTCTCAAGAACCCCATACCTCACACCTGCCTTGGCAAATAATACCATACCAATTGCAAAAATAAACTCGAAAAAAGTAGGATGGGGCAATTTTTTTTCTTTCATTATAAAAACTGCCTGTTTAACCTGAAAATATGCATCCATAAATGCTTCTTTCGTACACATCTCGCCGTTGATCAAAAAGCGTTCTCTGATGTCCACCAGATGGGGAGACGTAAAAAGCCCGACGGTTTCCCCTGTCTGCATCAGAATATTGTTTAAAAACATGCAGACACTGCCCTTTCCATTGCTGCCTGCCACATGAATGATCTGAAACTGTTCCTGGGGATCGCCCAGTTCTTTTAGAAAGGCTCTGGTATGATCCAGGCTGTTTTTCGTTGTAAATTTGGGAATCCGGTATAGGTAATCGACGGCCTGTTCAAAGGTTTCTTCCATAATGTTTCCTTTCCTATAAGCATGTACTGTGAAAACCAGAAAACCCGCCGTCGGCGGCTTTTCGGTATGCCTGGCAAAAAACAGGCAACCTGCCCGTTGTTCACGGGACAGATCGCCTGGTTCACTAACCTAAAATCTGGGCAAGACGTTCCTCTACGTCAGCCATCATCTGTTTGTATTTCTCAAGCTTTGCTTTCTCTTCGGCAACTTTCGCTTCCGGCGCTTTACTTAAGAATCTCTCATTATTCAGCATGCCGTTGGAACGAGCCAGCTCCTTTTCCAGCTTTGCTTTTTCTTTCTGAAGACGTTCTTTCTCTTTTTCCATATCTACCAGATCGGCAAGCGGTACATATACAACTGCATTCGGAATGACAACAGATACCGCATCCTCCGGAATGCCTGCTTTATCCGGCTGTACAATCAGCTCGCTGGCGCTGATCAGATGCTGATAAATATTTTTCAAGTCCTCAAAACGTGTCCGCACAGCTTCATCCTGAGATACAATATAGTATTTCGCTTTGCGGCTTGGTGGAACATTCATTTCGGAACGGATATTTCTAACGCCCTTTACAAGCACCTTGATGGCTTCCACGGCAGTCTCTTCCTCTTCAAAATGCCATTCTGCTTTGTATTCCGGCCAGGATGCCAGCATGATTGTTTCCTCTTCCGGACAAAGCGTACAGAAAATCTCCTCCGTAATAAACGGCATATATGGATGCAGCAGCTTCAATGCATTTGTCAGAACAGTCTTTAATGTCCAAAGTGCGCTGTTCGCCGCTGCCGGATCTTCCTCTTTCTTATATAAACGAGCCTTCACGATCTCAATATACCAGTCGCAGAATTCATCCCAGATAAAGTCATATACCTTCTGCACTGCGATA
>CAZLZX010000135.1:0-971 GCA_964564095.1 uncultured Eubacterium sp.
AGCAGCGCCACACCGTTTTCCGTAGGAATCAACGGGGCCAGCGGCGGTCTCTGTACACCCTTGATCTTTCCGACCAATACCTGTCCGCCTACCAGAACTGCACCTGTACTGCCCGCTGAAACAATCGCATCCGCCTCGCCTTTTTTTACCAGTCCCATACCGATCACAATAGATGACTGCTTTTTCTTCTTGATCGCCAAAACCGGAGGTTCCGCCGTCTCGATCACTTCCTCAGCATGAATGACTTCGATCTGCTCCTGAGGGTATGTATATTTACTTAACTCCTGTTTTACGGCAGTCTCCTGTCCTACCAGAAGCGCCTTGATATCACTTCTGCTCTGTACTGCTTCCACAGCGCCCTTTACAATTTCAAAAGGAGCATTGTCGCCGCCCATAGCATCTACTACTACCTTTATCATTTCCGCCATTTCTTTCCTCCATCCTCTTTTATGTTCCGATTGGTTCCAAATGCATGTATCGTATACGTATTTTCCGCTTTTGCTTAACTAATTAATTTTACTACATCACTACTCAGAAGTAAAGTTTTCCAATTTATCTAATTTTTTTATTTCACACGGTCATACTTCAAACAATTACATTATATTTGATATCTGATGAAAACACAAAAAGAATCCATGAAACATTCTGGGTACATCAATATAAAAGGCGCATCCCTTCGGACACGCCCCGCATTTAACGCTGCTATTGTGAAATCGAAAATCACAAATTAAATTCGGTAAATAATTGCTTTCGGTATCTGCTATCTTTCGTAGCTCTTTTTAGATCTTCATAACGATCCTTATTCAATAGATGCATACACAATTCATTCATTCGGTTTTCTCCTGTTGCAATCCCACGCGCCTCTCCTATTTCAATTCCACGTGCAATCCCCTCTGTCCTTCCATCAGCAATTAACTCCTTCAATGCTTTACACATATTCAACTTCCCATCCTTTCCTCTTACCTTGTCCT
>CAZLZX010000135.1:1071-7434 GCA_964564095.1 uncultured Eubacterium sp.
ATCTGTTTGGAATACACTGGTATCCTCTATTTTCCTGACTTCTATCAGATTGATAGAATGGTCTAATAACAATTTCTTCAGTTTTTCAGGTATTTCTGTTAATTTCAATAAGCTATGTAAATCTCTGGCTCCATCCCACTCTTTCTCCCCATAGTAAATCACAAAAGTCATAACCGGATACAAACGGCTATTTTCTTGAAACCATATAAATATTCTCCCGAACTCAGCCCTTTTTTGCTTTTCCTGCCGCGAATCTTTTTTCTGATATCAGATACCTGACAGTCATACTCCCCGATATCGCTGGACAGGACACGCACCGGCAGTGAATAATCAATCGTTTCCTGATTTTCCAGACCGATGATAAGAATATTTTTTCCAAATGCCGCCCGCTTTTTTATATCCCTGTATCTAATGACCGTTCTTACGTTCTTATTTTTTTCCGCCTCTTTATGAACAGCTTCCGGCTCTCCATCAAAATCCACGATCTTGTACAATCCGCTTCTCGGATCCATGCTCTGCAAATTCTGTGGTAAGATCAGCACCTCTCCGTGGCCCACATACCCATTGATCAGGTCTGCAAAACGCTCCGGATCTGCAAAATATACATTTTGTGTTACATCTTTGCTCAATTATATATAACCTCCTGTTCTGGCAGGAGTATGTAAAATAAGACCCTTTTTCACAAGCACAAAGTTTTCATTGAAACTTCTATGATTTACCCGGAACACATACATTCATCCTATGTTCTCCTGCCTCTTTTTTAGTTTTTAAGCAGGAATTTTCTGAAATGACCTTAGATATAATAGATCGGTAAAATACCGCATGAAAACGGAATCACTGACCCGATTCCGTAGATTTGGAAAACTCTGCTTTATTTGGATTACATTATTCTTATCATTCGTGTAAACTACAGATTAAATTCAGCAAACAACTTTTTTCGGTATTTACTGTCCTGCGTTGCTCTTTTTAGATCTTCATAACGATTCCTCTTGATCAAATAAGAATACAATTGATTTACCCTATTTTCTCCCTCTGTCCTTCCATCGGCAATTAATTCCTTCAATGCTTTACACATATTCAACTTCCCATCCTTTCCTCTTACCTTGTCCTTCTGCTCCAACAATTCCCATGCATTCACGTACTCCACGATCACATCATATGCATCCTCCGCCAGATCCTGATATGCCGGATCACTCTCCACCAATTCTTTTAACTTTTCCTTATCCTTTGAATACCTGATAAAATCAAAGACCTGCCGGATATCTGTTTGGAATACACTGGTATCCTCTATTTTCCTGACTTCTATCAGATTGATAACATTATTTGTTACCAACCTTTGTAACTTACCTGGAATCGCTGTCATGTCAAGTAATCCACGCAGTTCCCTAGCTCCATCCCACTCTTCCTCTCCATAATAGATTACAAAAGTAATTACTCCCTGCAGACGATCTTTTTTTCGAAATCCATATAAATACTCTCCTGCACGCAATCCATTCTTAGTCTTTTGCTTTCGAATCCTTTTGCGATTCATGGAAACCTGACGCTCATACTCTCCAGTATCACTTGACGCAACTCTTACTGGCATAGAATAATCAATCGTTTCCTGGTTCTCTAAACCAATGATCAGCGCATTTTTGCCAAATACGGCTCTTTTCTTGATATCCCGATACCTCATCCTTAGTTTTGTTTTTTTCCTGTGTTCTCTTTCGTAATCAAAATTTGCCTTTTCCTCAAAATCCACGATCCTATACATGCCGCTTCTCGGATCCATATTTTGTAAATTTTGAGGAGAAATCAATTGCTCTCCATGGCCCACATATCCATTGATCAAATCAGCAAATCTTTGTGGATCCATGAAATAGACATTCTGTGCCGCATCTTTATCCAATACATATACCTCCTGTTTCGACAGAAGCATACGGTATAAACTCAATGCTTTTACCTTTCATATACACTCCTGCCCTTTTTGCAAATTTCAAGCAGGAATTTTCTGAAATGTCTTTAGAATGTTAGAACGGTATAAAACCGCATGACAGAACCACTTATATGATTCTATAGAATAGAAAAACTCTGCTTTTGTTTATTGTATCATCTTTATAATATAAATACAACTCATTTTAACAGTTTTATCTAATTTTTATTTTATTAGTTTTTATATATCCTTCCTCTGCCATCTTTCCAAACCAACACAAAATAGCAGATATCTTTCAGTATCATATTCAAGTCAACACTGAATTACCGATAACCTCCATTATCATATTCAAGTCAACACTGAATCACTGATAACCTGTCTCATAACTGCTTTTCAGATTCAACATTGATAGGATTTTTACCAGAGATGTATATTCAACTCCCGATAGTTCCTCTCATCTGTAGAAGCCTCATCCTTTGAAAATGCAATGATGCCGTATCCTTCTGTAATAAACATCTCCGGATCACAGGTAAAAGAAAAAATTTCCGTAGGAATTTTATATTCATTACCTACCTGCTCTGCCTGTTTCCACTCATAATCGCCCTTATACCAAAGCTGCTCCGGATAACCGTATTTTTTCTTTTTCAGATAGATAAAGCTCTGTTCATTTGCAACCTCCAGACGGATCGTGCTGGAAAAGACTTGATGCTCTTCCGCCAAAACTCGAGGATAGCGCTGCTCCGCACAATAAATTCCCATACAAAATTCATATGTGCCTTCCTCATAGAACATGCACAGATTCGCATTGCGTACAGTTCTCTCATAGCAATCCCCATATTTCATAAATTCGCAAATCCCGTGAATCACTTCTTCGCTTACTACATGCTCAATGCGGCAGGCATTTTCCTCAGCATGCTGTTCATCCATCCCACATGTCATCTGCAAAAACTGTGTAAGGTTTTGATGGCGAAACACACATTCCGCACCTTGTGTTTTTCCATAAGATGTAAGCCTCAACTGCCCTTCTTCATCTGGCGCCATCAAATATCCATGCTCAATCATTTTTTTAATCAGATGAGATACTTCTCTTCTGCTCATATCAAACTGCACACATATGTCCGGCTCCGTAATAAGCTTACCATCCCTCCACCAAAGATACAGCGTTTCTAAAATATCTTCTTCGCGCTCCTCTCTGGTATAGTTCATATTATTACCGATTTCTCCGGTAAAGGTATTCTCTGAAACGGTCTCAATTTTCATACAGATACTTCTCCTTATAATTCCACGCGTTCAAAATTAGTTGAGACTAATCGTAGTTTAAAATAAATATAACTATTCATAACCTCAAAACGCTCTGATCGTTAAGTTATGAATAGTTACGTATATAATGTCTTTCTGTTATCTTACCATTTAATTTTGTTTTTGTAAACTATTCTTCCAACATTCCAGCGATAAAAAATAAAAACCCTGAATTAAAAAAGTAAATTTCATCCTTCTTACAGGTAATCTTATAATATTTTTAAAAAGAGACTGACACTGTTTCCTCTTCTATTTTTATATACGTAATCATCTGCCTCAAAACCAAGTTTTTTATGCAGTGCTATGCTTGCAGTATTATTGGTTCTAATCTGATCAAGTACAATCCTATATCCTTTATCTCTGGCAATTTGAAGCACTTCTTTCATAGCACAAAAGGCATAGTTCCTCCGCTGGTAATCTATAAAGATTTCAACGCCACAGCTAACAATCGTCTCTGCGTGCTGATATAATGAAATGAAACCAACCAATCTTTTCCCATCCGTTATCGCAAATGCCTCATAATACTTGCCTTCATATTCTTCTGAATTAAAGCCGCCGATCAACGCTTTCATTTCCGGATATGAAATATTTTCATATTTGTATTTTTGTAATATTGGAATATCTCTCTCCACGAATTTGCGCAAAACCATCATATTGACCTCCATATTTTCGCTGCAATATGAATTGATAATTCAATTTACTTTATAAACGGAAATTTGCCTTTTCCCTGATTGCTAAATAGGCATCCGAAATAAACTCACAGCCGTTCACTTTTACACGCTCTGACGACTTTTGCAACTTTTCCCGGCGCTTAGCGGCTTGCGTTACTTCACGAGCAACCTTGCTGTTGTCAATGATGTCCTGCATCCGGGCCATCTCGCTATCATACACCCGCTCCATGCAGTGCAGATAAAAACAGGGATAAAAGATATCCTCTTTTATCCCTACTCATCCAATGAATCTACAAATTAATCTACAGCAATAATCTCTTTTTTATTGTAAGAACCGCAGTTCTTGCATACTCTATGTGGAACCATTAATTCGCCACATTTGCTGCATTTTACTAAAGTCGGAGCACTCATTTTCCAGTTTGCTCTTCTTCTATCTCTTCTTCCTTTAGAAGATTTATTTTTTGGACAAATAGACATGTTTACACCTCCATTTACAAACAATCTCTAATTCACTGAACGCCCTAAGTTCAATCTGTATGCTCATTCAGATATAACCATACGTATGGTTTTTCTAATCACACCGCCGGAAATCTCCGAGGAGTTTTCTTTTGGTACTTAGCAACTCAAATTATTATACATAGACCTATGATTTTTGTCAATAATTATTTTATAAATCATTCCCGCCATTTCCATGAAGAATTTCCTGTGCCTTATCATCCATCGCCTGTTCGTATTTCTCCCGCTCTTCCTTAAAGTGTTCCTGGCGCCGCTCCCAGTCTTCCGGCTCCGTATATTCCTTAAATACCTTATTTAATAGTAAGGAATGAAAGAAAGCATAGACCGCCGGCAAAAATACAATCACAAACGTAAAATTATAAATCGCCAGAATAAACAGGACAAACAGCACAAGCATCGCAAGAGACTTCGCCGGATGGGTTAACATCATAACATAAGAAGTCTTAATAGACGTCTTTTTATCATCTCCGTCAAAAAATGATACATATGCAAACAGGTAAACGCCCCAAACCAATGCAAGCAAAAATATCACTGCAAGCACTACCAGGATCGCGATAGAAAAAATGCTTCTATCCAAAATATGATTCAGCAGATAAAAATTTCCCAGCGCCAATGCCGCTATGATTAAAAATGGAATACTTACTACTATTGTTTTCTTAAACTGCTTACGAAACTCTTTGAAAAATTCCTTTACCGGGTAGCCCAGATCATGTACTAATACCCATTCAGCGGTATGGTACAACGCCTTTGTAGATGGTCCAATCGTAAAAACAGGAATACAAAAAGCGATCCACAGCACGCTTAATATAATAGAACCTGTAATCTTTTGAATCACCGCCATAAACTTTCCGTTGTACTCGTATCTTATCTTCAAAGCCTTCTCCTCCATGTCTTTGGATTTGTTTCCCTGACTCTTAGCAAAGAGCTTCCCAAACAGAATGAATATGGGAGGTCTGCGTATGCAAATCTCCCACTCCATCAAGTATATCTCATTTTACAAAAGTTGTAAAGCCTGTTTACTTTTCAACATCTGCACAGTTTACTTTTTAACATCCGTACAGTTCACTTTTCAACACCCATACAGAAAATGTTGCCAATATCTGCCGATTTATACCAGAGCTACTGTCTCTCTTGCGATTGCAAGCTCTTCATTTGTAGGAATTACGCAAACTTTTACTTTAGAATCCGGTGTGGAAATCACTAAATCTTCGCCGCGTTTTCCATTTGCTTCCGCATTAATACCGATACCAAGGTATCCAAGATATCCCATTACTTTTTCACGAACAAGCGGTGCATTCTCGCCGATACCTGCGGTAAATGCAATAGCATCTACGCCATTCATAGCTGCCACATAAGAACCAATGTATTTTGCTACACGATAGCTGAATACTTCAATAGCTGCCTCACAGAGCTCATTTCCGGCATTCATGCCTTCTTCCAGATCACGGAAATCGCTGGACACTTTGGAAATACCCTGAACACCTGATTTTTTATTCAGAACATTCATAACACCGGCAATGTCAAGATCCTCTTTCTTCGCAATAAACTCCATGATAGCCGGATCGATATCTCCGGAACGAGTTCCCATTACAAGACCTTCCAATGGAGTAAGACCCATAGAAGTGTCTACACATTTGCCGTTCAATACAGCGCTGATGGAAGCGCCGTTTCCAAGATGTGCAACGATGATCTTGGAATTTTCAAGATCCATGCCGAGGAACTCTGCCGTATGTTTGGATACGAAGCTATGGCTTGTACCATGGAAGCCGTATCTTCTTACTTTATATTTCTCATAATACTCATATGGAAGTCCGTACAGATATGCTTTTGCAGGCATTGTCTGATGGAAAGCCGTATCAAATACGCCTACCATCGGTACGCCAGGCATCAGCTCTTTGCAGGCATTGATACCGATCAGGTTTGCCGGGTTATGCAACGGCGCCAGATCGTTGCACTCTTCGACCG
>CAZLZX010000136.1:0-7364 GCA_964564095.1 uncultured Eubacterium sp.
TTTATTTATAAAAAATACACCATTGCAAATATCGGGAAGCATTTCGACGATGGTACAGTGCTTGCCATCCTCGCCAAACTCAATGGCCGTATCTGCTCCGGAAAGTCCGCCGCCGCAAATAACAATATTTTTACCATCCACACCATGTTTATGAGCCTCTGTAACATCTACTACATTCGGAAGATCTTTTCCCGGAATTTGCGGAACAAATGGTACGGAACCTGTTCCGACAAATATTTCATCTGTCTCGGCAAGAACCTGATCATCCGCTTTCACTTCATAATTCAGTTTTATCTCTACTCCAAGCTTATGTAACTGAACCCCATACCAGGTAATAAGATCACGGATACGCTTTTTAAATGCAGATGTTGCAATCGCACCATATACACCCCCGATCTTATTATCCTTCTCATAGATGGTTACGGTACATCCGCGCATAGCAGCTACTCTTGCGGCTTCCAGTCCTGCCGGTCCTGCCCCAATCACAATAATACGTTTTGGCTGCGGCAGCGGATGGATTTCCATATAGTCCTCCAATCCAACTGCAGGGTTTACAGAACAAGACAACTGTGTCAAACGTCCAAAAATACGTCCGATACATTCCTCATTACAGATCAGACACGGACGAACATCTTCTCTGTGTCCTGCCTTCAGTTTATTCGGGAACTCCGGATCTGCAATTAACTGGCGTCCAAACTGTACAAAATCTGCATTTCCGGAAGCCAAAAGCTCCGCTGCTGTCTCCATGGAATGATTTCCTGCATTGATAATTGGTTTTTTCGTTACTTTCCGGGCATATTCGCAGACATAAGCCATACATCCCTCTCCCACATAGCTGGTCGGGAAAATATAATCCTGCGTCTCATATGCGCCTGCATCTACATCAAAAGCATCTACACCGGCAGCTTCCAGAATCGGAAGAATCTCCATGCTGTCCTCCAGCGTACGACCGCCTTCAAAACGATGATCCATGGAAATACGATAAAGAATCGGGAATTTCGGTCCTGCCACCTCACGGATCGCCTGAATGATCTCAACAGCAAAGCGACATCTATTCTCAAGGCTTCCTCCATATTCATCCGTTCTCTTATTCCAGATCGGACTCATAAACTGATCGATAATATATCCTGCATGAGCATGAACCTCAATCGCATCATATCCGGCTTTCAATGCAAGATCTGTACAGACCTTAAATTCTTCGACTGCCTCCTTGATTTCTTCCACTGTCATGGCACGGCAAAGCTGTGTCGGGTCATAAAAGGTCGGATTTTCAGATGCGGACAAAAGCTGTGTTCCACCAGCAACATCAAGCGCTCCATTTCGTCCGGTTCCTGCAGACAACTGTAAGCAAACTTTTGCCCCCCATCTGTGACAACGCTCTACCATTACCGTTGTCTTTGGAATACAGCGAAAATCATCCACTCCAATTGTAGGAGATCCCTGTGCCATCTTGGTGGTAATAAACAGCGCGCCTGTAGTTATCATACCGGCGCCGCCTTTTGCACGCTCTTCATAATAGCGAATACCCTCTTCACTGTCCGTATTATCTTTCATGGGAGTAAAGGTTCCCATAGGCGAAAGAATGATTCTATTTTTAACCCGCATACCATTGATCTTCATAGGCTGCAACATAAGATCATAATTGTATAACATCAATAGTTCCTCCAAATAAATCTAGTTAAAACATTTCTTAAATACAAGTCCATCCACCATCACATGGCAGGATAACCCCTGTAACATAAGAAGATTCATGAGCCGCCAGATATACTACAGTAGAATCCAGCTCGCCTTCTTTTCCCGGACGCTCCATTGGAGTACGTACTTTAATCATATCAGCCATAATCTCCATTGCTTCCGGATTATTTGCCTCAGATGCAAAAAATCCGGGACAAATAGCATTAACAGTAATTCCTTTTGTTGCCCACTCTGCAGCAGCATGACGTGTCATATTGACTACTCCGCCCTTCGCAGACGTATAAGCAATAATCGGCATCTCCTTCAATCCGCCTTTTCCAAGAATAGAAGCAATATTGATCACACGTCCATATCCCTGTTTCAGCATCTGCTGTCCGAAATATTTCATACAGTAGAACACACCGTCAAAATCTAACGCACGGTTTGCACACCAGGCTTCCTCCGTCAATTCTTCAATTGGAACGTTTGTGCCTCCACCGGCATTGTTGATCAGGATATCTACCCTTCCCCACTTTGCAACAACTTCATCCCGCGCTGCCACAACTGTTTCCACTTTTGTTACATCTGTAACAACTGCCATAGCCTCTCCGCCAAAAGCTTCGATCTCTGCCACTACAGCATCCAGTTTTTCTTTACGACGGGCACATACAGCTACTTTTGCTCCTGCTCTTGCAAGCGCCAAAGCAAACTGACGTCCAAGACCGCCACCTCCACCTGTTACAACTGCTACATCGCCTGTTAAATCAAACATATCCATACCTCCTTAATACCAGTTTCAAATTGTATTTTTATGTCTATAATGGTAACATATTGGTAACTTTGAGCAATGTCGTTTAAGACAATTCCACTCCACGTACATTACACCTTTTTCCCTCATTTTTTGTATTGTTCTATATTAAACAAAATAACCGGTTCTCTTTCTTCCAAAAACCCGTTATTCGTGGGTATTCTAATGTACGTTTTATGTGTACAAATACTATTTTAAAAATCATTTTTTGTCCTTTTACACAGTTGGAAAAGTTATGATATGCCTTATAATATAACTTATAAGAAGTGCAGTACGTTTTCTCGTATACTGCAATAGAAAACGTAAAATTTTTTCTTAAATCTACCTAATTAAACACCTGCAAATTAATAGGTACAAAACATTCAGGGAGGTATTTTATGAACGTGAAACCAGATTTATTATCTATTCAAAATATCTGTATTCAGGCAATTTTGTCCAACCAGTCAGAAACTGATTTCATTCAGGCAATCTACCAGTGTATGTCTCTGTCCACTATTGTATTTGATGAAACACTTTCCCTGATATGCTATGCATTTTCCCCGTCCTTTCATTTTAATGACTGGGAAGAAATTGTAGAGCATGGCACCGCCCCTCAACGCCAGATCATCGATAACCATTTGATTTATCAGGAAACAATCTATGCGAACGGCGGTCCTACCTTTATCGACTGGGGAACCTGCGAGGGGCAACCACAAACCTGTTGTCCAATTACACACAACCACACATTATATGGTTACATTGGTATAGCATTTGAGAAATCAGCCTATATCCGGGAAGTCATGACCGCACAAAGAATCATTGCAGACACACTTGGAGTTCTCTTATCCAGAAAAAACCCGGAGCAATCCGAGATACTAAATTTCGATCCTGCTCTCCTGCTGCTCAGTGATTCTCTGGATATTAAATTTGCAGAAACCTATTTACGCCAATATAAACCTCCATATGCTATGGCTATTCTTCACTTTCCAAAATCGCATTCTGCGGAGATTCAATATACTCGAGGAAATATACGGAAAATTAATCCGGCCATCATTTCCTGTGTATCTCCAAGTGAAGAGCCCTATATATACCTTCTGTTTTCAGATTTGTCTGATCCCAGCATAGTAGACCAAAATTATACTATGTTATTTCGGATGGCCCGACAGCAAAATTTCACTTATAGCATTTCAGACCGCTTTTGGGACATCTATACCCTGCCCTCACACCGGCTACAGGCTTTTTGTGCTCTGGAGGTTGGCAGAAAGCTAGATCCGGAACAAATATTTTTTGATTTCCGTCAATCCTTCTCTTCTATCAGAGATTATTACTTCACAGAACAATATGGAAACTCCGCCTCTATTCCGGTTTCCATACGCTTTTTAATGAACTATGATACTGATCACGCTCTGAATTACTGTGAAACCTTATATTGTTATTATGAAAATTTTATGACCGTATCAGAAACGGCAAAGATCCTGAATATTCATCCAAACACAGTACGTCTGCGGTTGAATAAAATCAATGAATTATTAAATCTGGATGTGGAAAGTTACGAGATTGCTCATCAGCTATATTCCGGGTTACAGCTTATACACACCCAGCAAAAACTGCTGTCTGGACCAAAAGGAGAGAATCCATTATGAACTCTACGCTGTCATTTGAAATCAATCGAATCATTTTACAGGACCTGATCATCGAACGCCCATTTGGAGAAATAATGGCCCATATCTGCAACAATTTTCAACTAAATATTTTTATTTTAGATCAGCATAGCCGCTTACTTTTTCATTCATCAAAAAAAGAACCTACAGAATATTTTTCCTGTGTTTCAACAAACGGAAATGATACCTTCTGTTTTGAAAATCAGGCAGATTCCGGTTTTCTGACTACGCTTCCAGATTTAGCCAAGTATCCTAATGGCAAGCTCTTTTCCCCTGACAAACCGGGAGGATATTTTACTTATATCTGTGCTTTTGCAGAAAAAAATCATATTCCACACTTTTTGTGCCTGAAATTTAGAAATCCAAATTCCAAATATTTAGCAGTCCAGGCAGTCAATCCTTTGATTCAACTGTGCCAATTCCACTTATCTGATTCTAATTTCAAACTGCCGCCTGTGAAAAGTTCCATTTCCACTCTGATAGCCCGGGAACTGCTTTTATATGATGACAGTATTATCATGCAACAAAAAAATTATTCCAAGCCTCTGCCCAATACTTATCATGGATTAAAACCGCCTTATGCAATAGGGGCATTTCACTTACGAAAGCCAATGTGTCAAAATAATGATTTTACCTTTGCCATTTACGAGATCGAATATCAATTTCCAAATTCCTATGTTCTTGTTTATGACAATACTCTATTTATATTTTTCTATAATTATCAGCCCCGTATGGATGCTGAAATAAAAAATTTTGCATTTCAACAGCAGCTGTTTGCCAGTATTTCTGATCCATTTGACGACTTGAATGAACGCCTGCTTTTCCGACAGCAGGCAAGTGCGATTTTACAGATTGGAAAAATTGAAGACTCCAAAAAATATTTGTATCATTTTCTGGATTATTACGATCAGTTAAAGATCAATCATTCCGCAAAGCGATTTGGTAATACTACGATCATGCTGTCCGACATAGAATTACTGGCAGAATATGACCAATGTAATAATACGGAATATCTAAAAACTCTGGAATCCTATTTAACCTGTTTCCATCTGGCTTCTCATGCGGCAAAACAGCTTTTTATCAATAAAGGGACTTTAAAATATCGCTTAGGAAAAATATCTCAGCTTTTAAATCTGGACATAGAAAATCCTGATATTTCTGCTGCTCTATATAGTACAATTCAGTTCTACCGGCAGAATAATCCTCCATCTATTTGCCCAGAAAAGAATTAGTCCTTTGTTTAAAAAATCCGTTTCCGCAAAAAATTAATTTCTGTCTGTAGAAAACCAACAACTTATTTCACAAAGACAGATTCCAGAAAAAAACAGGCATGTCACAAGATCTTGCATTATCAAGTCTTATGACATACCTGTTTTCTTTTTTATGATCGTACGCTATTTATGGATGCCGCAATGTTTTTTTGGTCTTTGCCTTTGATGGGGATTGTTCCGGAAGAAATAAAATCAGAAACAAAATCAAGGAAACACCAAAGAACAGTTTTTTTACAATTTTCTTAAAAATACTTGTCTTTGTATTCACACCAAATCACTCCTTTATCACAATTAATCCATGATACCGACAGATTCGATACGTTAAATGATTATTGTTTTATTTTGAGAACTTTTCCAGAAAATGTCAAGTGATGGATGTAAAACTTCACACAAATATCATAATTTTACCAATTAATTTATTTTTCACATGCCTGAAGAACAGCCCGGTAAACCTCTGCGTACGACAAATCATACCTCCTGCACAGCTCCGTCACACTTTCATATTCCGGATAGTAACGAACTATACCATCCATAAAGCATACCTTTACCAATGCTTCGCCATATGTTGTCTGTACGATTTTTATCTCGCGTTTTAAAATCGTCCGATCCATTTTCTGGCGCCGTATTCCAATTGTAGTCGTCTCACGGAAAATGATCTCTTCCATGTTTTTAATATCCCCTTCTTTGCAGATTACATTCAACTGCCAGGCGGGTCTGTTTTTTTTCATAAAAATCGGTGTATAGCTTACATCTCTGGCGCCTGCCTCCATAAGCAGTTCCAATACATACCCTAAATTTTCTCCTGTGCAATCATCAATGTTGCTTTCCAGCTTATAAATCTGATCCGATGCAGTCGATGTTTTCATCTCTGCTTCTATTAACATAATACGCAGGATACTTGGACGTTCATAATTCCGTTTTCCGGCCCCCATACCGATTTTTTTGATGCGGCAGCTCTCCGGCAATGTATCCGTCGTTTTTACAGCCGCGGCGATCGCCGCCCCTGTTGGCGTAACAAACTCTCCCTGCACATCCATAAATTCCACAGGCAAACCATATTTTTCCATGATATTAGCAGTTGCAGGTACCGGAACCGGTAAAATTCCATGCTGACAGCGGATCGTCCCGCATCCTTCCCACAGCTTTGTAACTGCCACTTCCTGTATTCCAAGATTATCCAGACACACTGCTGCCGCCACGATATCTACAATGGAATCTACCGCTCCCACTTCATGAAAATGTACTTGATCTAATGGAACAGCATGTGCCTTTGCCTCCGCCTCCGCCAAAATATAAAAAATCTTTTTTGCAAGAGTTCTGGCTGAATCTGTCATCTTTCCGGCATCCAGAATCGCCATGATCTCCGGCAATCCCCGATGCTCATGACTATGACCGTGCTCGTGGTTATGCTCATGACCATGCTCTTGGCTGTGTTCGTGCTCATGACCATACTCATACTTGTGGTTATACTCATTTTCATGGCTATGAGTGCATTCATGATCATGCTGGTTTTTATGTGCATCCCCATGGTTATGAACATGAGAGGCTTCTTGCAGGGAACCGTGAAGATACGCCATATCATGGTCATGATTTTCATGGTCTTTATCCAAATGCACGGAAAAAGAACAGCAGTCTATTCCGGCTTTTTTTACCCGGCTGATCTCCGCCTGAAAGCCATCCACCGGCAGGCTGTCCAGCGTTTCCCGCAGCACACTTTCATCCGCTCCCAGATCCAGCAGAGCCGCCACCGTCATATCCCCGCTGATCCCGGCATTACATTCAAAATATAATAGTTCCTTCATAATCCACCGCTCACTTTCGTTCTAACTCCCGGCTATTCTTCAAACAGATTTGGTTTTACCGCCAGACGGTTAATCTGTGTCGCCATATATCCGGCGCCGTATCCGTTATCTATATTTACTACCGCAACGCCGTTGGCACAGGAATTGTTCATTGTAAGAAGAGCTGACA
>CAZLZX010000137.1:0-7340 GCA_964564095.1 uncultured Eubacterium sp.
CCCATCCCTCGTATTTGTTTTTATAATTCTTGTATAATACTAAGATTTTTCCTCGGAATATAACCACACCACCACAACTGGTTGCCTCGATCATTGCAATCCCTCCCTGATGTGGTACTCAATCTGAATCCAGTATACCCCTTTTAAACCGAGTTTACAAGTGTATCCTCCCGGTTATCAGCGAGAAAAATCGGCGCTGCTTTTTTGAATATCTTTCCTTTTATCCCTGCCAGTAATACAGATTTATTGATTAAAATAAGTATCAAATACGCTTTTTGCCACCGGGACTGCCGAAGCGCTGCCCGATCCGCCATCCTCTACGATCACTGCTATGGCAATATCTTCATAGCCTTCCTTGGAACCGTATCCGATAAACCAGCCGTGGCTTTTTCCCTTTTCCGTACCGTATTCTGCCGATCCGGTTTTGCCTGCCGCATGATAGCTTTGTCCGGACAGCTTAGAACCGGTGCCATTCTCCACAACACCTTCCATCAGAGTCTGTAATGCCTGCGCCTCTTCCTTGGATATCAGAGAACCATATTCTGAAGAAGACCAGGATTTGATCTTATATCCGCCGTCATTTTCCGTATGATCCAATATATATGGCTTCATGAGTACACCATCATTATTGATAGCAGCTGCAATCATAGCCATATGAAGAGGCGTTACCAGAGTATCTCCCTGTCCGATAGCCGTCTGCATAATCTTACTGGTATCTGCATCTGTCCCCAGTGTAAAACTGCTTTTTTTGGCAGGAAGAGAAGTAGGCAATTCTTCATTAAATAACAGATCCTCACAAAGGCTTGCATATTTTTTCAAATTCAGATCCAGTCCAATGGTAGAATATGCGGTGTTACAGGATTTTGCAAAAGCTGTGGCGAGGTCCTCGCTGCCATGAACCGTATTTCCATAACAATGGATCGTTGTACCATCTTTTTCAATGCTGCCCTCACACTCAAAGGAAAAGGTATGATTTAATCCATTTTCCCTGATATATTCCAACGTCGTGACGACTTTAAATGTGGACCCCGGCGGATATAATCCCTGGATGGCACGATTTACCAACGTGGAGGAATCCGTATCTTCTACAATGGAGTCCCAATTTTGCTCGATGGTATTCGGATCAAAATCCGGCTTTGATACCATTGCCAGTATTTTTCCGGTAGAAGGCTCCAGCACCACGACAGCGCCGCGATCATTTCCCAACGCTTCCCACGCAGCCTTTTGTACATCATAATCAAGGGTTGTTACCACGGAATCGCCCTGATTCTTTTCGTCCCTGACATTATTAAACAATTGTACAAGGAAAAAAGAATGGGATCGAAGCATGCTGAAATTTGCCCAGGACTCCACTCCGGCTTTTCCATTACTTGTATATCCTACGGCATGTGCAAACATATTGTCATAGGGATATACTCTGGTCTGTGTACCATCCTCAGATACCTTAGTGGTGGCCAAAACCTCTCCGTCCGAAGATAAAATATCTCCTCTTATAATGTGCTCTGCATACAAGTCCAGGCGGGGATTATAGGCATTGCTGATAACTTCTTCACTTCTAAATACCTGAAAATAAATAAAATATCCGATCAATACCAGAAACATCGCCATAAAAAGATAGGTAATGATGGCAAACTCCGTATTTCTGCCGCCCCGTCTTCTTTTTCTTCCGCTGCCGATTCTGTCATTTTTATAAGTTCCTTTACCAGAGGTCTTCGATATCCTCGTCGAATTTGGACGTTCTGCTCTTCGCTCCTCCTGAGTCAGGTCTATGATATCGATTGTCCGGGACTTTTCTCGTGCCCTGTCTGCCGACTTTTTGGGGCTGTCTGACACGCCTTTCACTGTAGTTGTCTTTCTCCCGGTTGTCTGCTTTTTTCCGGTTGTCTGCTTTTTTCCGGTCCTCTGATTTTTTTTCGGATTTTGGGATACGTTTTCTCTTTTCATCTATTTCTCCTTCATCCTGCCTTAAAATATATAAGCCCTGAATAATTGCAAATATAATAATGCTGCAGAAGATAGAACTTCCTCCATAGCTTACAAATGGAAGGGTAACGCCTGTAGACGGAATACATTTGGTAACGCCTCCGATTGTCAAAAACACCTGGAATCCATATACCGTACCCAGTCCCAAAGCGATTAATTTATAAAACTGATCCCTGATCTGCATGGCAATATTTAAAGTCATCAAATAACAGCTAAAACAAACAAGAATGATGCAGATCGCAAAGATGCCGCCCATCTCTTCTGAAATAGCTGAAAAGATAAAATCAGACTCTCTGACCGGAATCTTTTCCGGCATGCCCTGATATAGCCCCATGCCGACCCATCCGCCGGTACCTATGGCAAACAGAGAATGGGAAACCTGCCATCCCTCGTTATCAATAACAGCAAAGGGATCCTTCCATGCAACGATACGCACTCTGACATGGGAAAATATTTTTGCTGCCGCCGCCGCTGCCGCTGCTCCGAGTCCAAGACCGGCAAAAAGATACCCCACATTTCTTGTTGCTACATAAAGCATAACTACATAGGTAACAAAAAAGATCAATGCCGCTCCGAGGTCCGTGGATGCTACCAATATCAGCACATGGACAGCCGCCACAATGGTTGTGATCAATACCTGCTTAAAGGTTTTGACATTGTATAGCATACAGGCTGCAAAAAATACAAATATGATCTTGATAAATTCCGATGGCTGTACGGTAATACCTGCAATGGTAAAGGAAAGCTTTGCTCCATATGTTGTTGCTCCCAAAGCTAATACGGCTCCCAAAGCTAATATTCCGATAATCGCATATATCCATGTAAATTTCCGGAGCGCTTTCATTTTTCGGATCAATAATGGAATAAAAATCGTGACCACTGCGGAAGCACATGCAATCTCAAACTGTCTCAATGCAGTATCAAAGTCCAGTCTGGTCAGCATGATAAACCCGATGATCATAAGCATACACATATGATTTACAAGCAACTTCGCAGACCTTTTATAGACGATTTTGTATATAAAAAACAGAAACAGCACGAAAGCCACCTGCGCCGCATAAAAAATCAGCATTTTGATCTGCTGTGTCGCTGCAAAAATAACAATATAGGCATCCAGATGGATTAAAAACATGCAGTATACCTGTCGATTGTAAATACGATTCGCCCTTTCACTGCCGTCTCTCTGCTTTAAAACCGTGTAGCTGAAAAGGGTATATGCCGCAAACAATATGATCATAAGATATTTGGATATTTCAGTAATTAAATGAACCATAGAAACTCCTTATTCTTTTGGCTACTCCACTCCACGCTTAAAATGACCGTTTGTATATCTGTTTTCCCGTTTTTTCAGGTTTGCCGGTAACCCATTTGCAAATACATCCTCAAATTCCCGCAGGATTTGAGCCGTTTCTTTTTCGGATTCCTTTAAAAACTCCAGTCTCAGAGAAGCAAATCCCATCCCCCTGATCTTATCTGAATGAGCAAACAGATATAAGGGCTGGCTGTTATAAATACTATTATAGCAATCTGTACAGTGATGCGTGATTAAAAATTTCTTAAAATAGCGATCCTGCAAAAATAATGCATTTTCTGCTTTTTCAGCCTGCTTTTTACCGCCTGAGGTTTTTATATTTTTTCTGCAATGATCAAAGTTTTTATAAATACACTGCGCCGTATGCATCACAGGAATCCAGCCATATACTACCATCTCCGTATCTGCATTTTTACGGCGCCTTAGTTCTTTTTCATTCAATTCATATGGTGCTGTGACCAGTGAAACATGATTTTGTTCAAATGCTCTGATCGCTTCATCGGAAAAAGTATACAGACTTTGATCCGCAATGATCAGCGGCACCTCCGGAAGCTTTTCTTTTACAAATCCCAAAGAATCATAGCTTCTTACCAAAACACCATCAAACCGGCAGGACAAAAAGAGTTGCTTTTGTGATTCAACGATACTGGCAGAATCCTCCCGAAAAATGTAGGGGAAAGCATAGACAGCCTTTTTATCCGCATGATGAATCTCCGAAACAAGCTCCTTCAGGTCATCAAAAGCTGTAACCATGCCGTCATCCAGATAAACACAATCTGCTGTCCTGCTTTTTAAAACGGCATTTAACTGTTCCCTGGTCTTAACCAATGCACTGACATTCCACTGTTTACCGATATTTTCAGGTTCCATTTCCGCTGACTTTTCCCCGGGTATCGGCAATGTCCGTTTATACTCCTGAAGCATTCTGCCCAAGAGCTGATCCACCGCATTTCTTCTCAGTTCGTTGATCATCTTTACCGGAAGAAAGGCATGATCGGACAATTCCAAATGGATATTTTTAATAATAAAGGGCGTGTCTCCTGTCTTTTTCAGCTTTTCCTCCACATCCCTTGGCTGTAAAGGCTGTTTCTGCGCCGGCTGTACCTCTGCCCCCTGCTGATAAATCGTAATATCCTTGCAGGTAAGGGTCAGGGAAGAAGGCTTTCCTGTCAGAAATTCAGCATAAACCTCCACCGGAAGCTTCTTCGGTTCTATCGCTTTACATGACAGATCCTTTCCGCCTGATTTATGAGCAGATGCAGTCAGGGAAAGCAGGGATTTATCATTTCGTTTCAAATAATAGCCCTCTGTAAATCCATTTCGATTCCCCAGATCTCTCAAAAGCGCCAAATCATGACGATCAACCTTCCAGGAAGCTGCTCCATCTTCATACAGATCCAGATATTTCCGGTAAACCGAAGTCACACCTGCCGCATATTCCAACTGCTTCATTCTGCCTTCTATCTTAAAAGAGTATACCCCCGCCTTTGCCATCTCAGGCAGCAATTCCAGCGTACACAAATCTTTCGGACTGATGGGATAATTTTCTTTTCTGTTATACAGTTTTCCTCTGTCATCTACTACATCATATTTTAAACGGCAGGGCTGGGCACAACGGCCGCGGTTACCGCTTCTGTCTCCGAGCAGACTGCTCAATAGACACTGACCGGAATAGCAGTAACACAATGCGCCGTGAATAAAGCTTTCTATCTCCATTCCGGTTTCATCATATAGTTTTTTAATCTCTTTGATGGAAACTTCTCTGGCAGTAACCATTCTGGTAATGCCATTTTCCCGCATGAGTTTTGCGCCATAGGCGCAGGTTCCCGACATTTGAGTGCTTCCATGCAACGGCAGATCAGGAAAATTGCGGTGTAAAAAGGCAGTCACGCCAAAATCCTGCACAATGGCAGCATCCAGTCCGTGCTCATACAATGGTTTGACGTAATCATACAGATCGGTTTCCAGTTCAGCATTTTTCAGCAATGTATTGACGGTAAGAAATATCTTTTTCCCATGCAAATGGGCATAATCCAACGCTTCAAACAGTTGTTCCTGATCGAAGTTTTGCGCATAGGCACGGGCGCCAAACATATTTCCACCGAGATAAACGGCATCCGCACCGGCATCGATCACTCCTTTACAGATTTCCAGTGATCCGGCTGGCGCCAGTAATTCCAGTTTTCTCATACTTTCAACCACTCCCTCTACGCTTCAACGGGAAGCCCGAAATGTTTATATGCCAGATCTGTTGCCACTCTCCCCTTCGGAGTCCGGTTGATAAGCCCGTTTTTTACCAGATAGGGCTCATAGACATCCTCAATCGTTCCGGAGTCCTCTCCGATCGCGGCTGCCAACGTATCAAGCCCCACCGGACCGCCATGGAACTTTTCAATGATCGTCATCAATATCATCCGGTCATTTTTATCAAGCCCCATCTTATCTACCTCTAAAAGATCCAGCGCAAAGGAAGCCACCTCTTTCGTAATGACTCCGTCATACTGTACCTGCGCAAAATCTCTGACTCGCTTTAACAGACGGTTGGCAAGACGCGGGGTTCCCCTGGAACGGGAGGCCATCTCAGAAGCCCCTTCTTTGTCAATTTCCACCGACAGCTTTTTGGATGACTGCACAATAATTGTTTTCAATTCTTCCGGTGTATAATATTCTAAATGATGCACTACGCCGAAACGGTCCCTAAGGGGAGCCGACAAAAGCCCCGCTCTCGTAGTAGCGCCCACCATTGTAAATTTCGGCAGGTCCAGGCGAATAGAACGGGCAGAGGATCCCTTTCCAACTAAAATGTCAATGGCAAAGTCTTCCATTGCCGGATACAGCACCTCTTCCACCTGACGATTCAAACGGTGAATCTCATCGATAAAAAGCACATCTCCTTCCTGAAGATTGCTTAAGATCGCTGCCATCTCTCCAGGCTTTGCAATGGCAGGACCCGATGTAACCTTCATATGGACTCCCATCTCATTCGCAATAATAGACGCCAGGGTCGTTTTTCCAAGGCCCGGAGGTCCGTAAAAGAGTACATGGTCTAAGGGCTCCTTCCTCATTTTTGCCGCTTCTATGTATATTCTTAAATTGTGCTTTATCTTTTCCTGCCCAATATATTCGTTCAATGTCAACGGCCGAAGCGTCGTCTCATTTTTAATATCTTCTTCCTGTATCTGTGTAGAAATCACACGTTTTTCCATTTGTTATATCACCTGTTATAAAAATGCCATATTTTTTAAAGCTGCTTTTAAAATATCTTCCACATCCATGCCATCGACAACTTCGATGCCTGATACCACATCTTTTGCTTCTTTGGAAGAATAGCCAAGAGAAACCAATGCTTCCGCCGCTTCCTTTTGAAGCTGAGAAGCATGATCATCCGCTGCCTCTGACATATACTGCTCATCACTTGTCAGCACATCCTCCAGATTTACTTTATCCTTCAATTCGATAATCAATTTCTGCGCTGTCTTAGAACCGATTCCCGGAGCCTTGGAAATCGCCTTTACCTGATCCCCCGCTACCGCAATCCGCAGCTCATCCGGAGATAATACCGTTAAAATACCAAGAGCGCCCTTGGGGCCAATACCACTGACATTCAGCATCAACTTAAACAATTTCAATTCGTCTCTGCTTAAAAAACCAAACAGAGAAAAGCAATCTTCCTTTACATGAAGATATGTATAGATTTTTACCTCGGCGCCCTTTGCCGGAAGTCTTTCGATGACCTTTCCCGGGACTTCGATCTGATAACCGATACCGTTATTTTCCACAACGATACAATGATCTATGATTTCTTCTAAGGATCCTTTTATATAGGAATACATATATTTCCTCCTTTTCGTACGTTGTTCTTACAATCCAGTTAATTTTGAACGCTGTACTAATCCGTCACAAAAAATTTCTGAATACGTATCGTAACTTCCTGTGCTGCGATCCCGATTACCAGGCCTGTAATGAATCCGGCAATCAGAAGAACCGGCAGGTAGTACAGAAGGCTAAAGGTCTCTACTGCCAGTGCGGCAATGATCATCTGTCC
>CAZLZX010000138.1:0-7219 GCA_964564095.1 uncultured Eubacterium sp.
GGCAAACAGGTGCCGTTTCTGAAGCTGAGAAGCTGACAGGAGCGGCATTTTTTGCTTTATAGGAAATTCCGATTTTTGGGGGCGCAAAAAGAAACACATGTTCATCGAACATATGTTAGATAAACATGTGTTTGAACATGACAATAAGACGGAAGAGATGTTAGAAGATATAAAAACCTTCAACACCGGTTTCGTCAGCAAATAAGTCATCTTCATTTAAGAAATAATCCATATCCAGAAGATCATCTTCGCTCATGAGGCGAATGTCCTTAGATGTCATTACTTCCGGAGGATTTTTGATGTATTTTTTGCGCAGTTCCTCTATGTTTGGTTTCATATGTTACAGACCTTCTGGTATAATAATGGTGTAGTCATTATTATACTAGGAGACATATAACATGCAGATAACCAGAGTGTGCGGGGTATATTTCAGCCCTTGCGGCAATGTAGAAAGAGTAATTACAAAAATGGCGGAACATGCGGCGGAAATACTGCATGTTCCCATAGAAATTTATAATTTTACGTTACCGTCGGAACGAGAACGGGAGTATGTGTTTATGGGATCGGATCTTGTTTTTTTTGGAACGCCGGTATATGCCGGGCGGGTGCCGAATAAGATCATGCCGTATATTCGAGATGGGTTTCAGGGAAATGGCGCTCTTGCTGTGCTGGCATCGGTATATGGTAACCGGAATTTTGACGATGCGTTGTCAGAGCTTTTCCTTTTGCTGACAGAAAATGGTTTTTTGCCGGCAGCGGCAGCCGCAATCGTATCTTCCCACAGTTTTTCAGACAAAATGGCGCCGGGCAGGCCGGATGAAACGGATATGGGGGAAATTTGCAGGTTTACGGAACGGATTATTGAAAAACTGCAGTGTGCTGAGAAAGAAAATTTGAAAGAATTATCTGTTCCGGGAGCAAATCCTCCCGGGAAATATTATGTGCCGTTGGGAACAGATGGGCAGCCGGCTAAATTTTTAAAGGCGCATCCGAAAACTGATACTGGGAAGTGTGATGGGTGCGGATTGTGTGTAAAAGTCTGTCCGATGGGAGCGATCGATCATGCGGATCCCCGGATTGTTACCGGAACATGCATTAAATGTCAGGCATGTATCCGGAAATGTCCTTCCGAGGCAAAATATTTCGATGATCCGGCATTTTTATCGCACAGGAAGATGCTGGAAGAAAATTATGCCGGATGTGGTAAATCACAGTTTTTTATTCCGTGAAAGAAACGAATTCTATGATATAGGATGCGAAATCCTAAAAAAAAATGACGGCTGAATCATCAAAACCAAACCGATACGGTTATTTTGATGATTCAGCCGTTTTATAATTTTTTCCTGTTTTACAATTCATACCCTCTGGGGCATCCCACTATGCTATTCGGCGTTTCACAAGGTATGCATATGAAACTTAAGTTATTCTGCTATAGAATTCAGATAACTGGTTATTGCATCCAGATTAATCTGTGTGGTCTCGATCGGGCGGTTTTTCTGATGATAATTGTATCCGGAGAAACCGATCCATACTACGATGGCAATACAAATGAGCACACCGATCACTTTCAGCGCCGCTTTTTTACGTTTTTGCTTTTTGACTTCCTGCTTTCTGTTTTTCTTCTGTTCTTTATAACGATCAACTTTAGCCTGACTCATGATAAAAACTCCTTGTGTTTCATGAAATGGTATTTATGGAATGATGCGATTCCATGAATACTAATTCAGTATACACCATTTTAGGTTTCAGGGAAAGCAAAAGTTTGTTTTCTTAAAAAAATCTAAAAAAACTTTTTGCTAAAAAAACTATTTTGACATAAGGATGGCAAAAATGTGATATAATAGAATAAATAAGATTAGAAAAATGTGATATTACATTTAAACAAGGGTTAGAAAAATGTGATATTATATTTATAATAGGGTTAGAAAAAAGTGATATCATGACAAATAAAGATTTTAAAGGAGCGATAATATGATATGAAATGTAAAAAAATCAGGGTTAAAAAGTGATCATTGAAAAACAAATGACCGGAATGGATGTTTGTCTGAGAAAATAGAAGCCGGGAAAGGAATGGAATAATTATGTATCGTTTAGCAATGGAGCATTTAAAACAATGGAAAGAGCGGAAGGATCGGCAGCCGTTGATCGTGATGGGGGCGAGGCAGGTTGGAAAGACCTGGCTGATGAAAGAGTTCGGGAAATGCTGTTTTGAGGATGTTTGTTATATTAATTTTGAAAATTCAGGCGCAGTTGCAGATATATTTGACGGAACGATCGTGCCCCAAAGGATTATAGATTTGTTGGGCGCCTATCATGGAAAAAAGATACAGCCCCAGTCAACATTATTGATATTTGATGAGATTCAGGAGGTGCCCAGAGCGCTTACTGCTTTGAAATATTTTGCTGAAGAAGCGCCTGAATATGCCATTTGCTGTGCTGGTTCTCTACTGGGCGTAACATTGCATAGAGGAACATCTTTTCCGGTGGGAAAAGTGGATTTTATTACGTTAAAACCGATGTCATTTCAGGAATTTCTTCTTGCCAGTGATGAGGAAATGCTATTGGATTGGACAAAGCTGCATTATGCAGAGGTTATGCCGGAAATGTTTGCTGAAAAATATATAGATTATTTAAAAAAATATTTTGTTATCGGCGGGATGCCTTCGGTTGTAAAGGTTTGGCTGGAGACCAGGGATTTCTATGAGGTTACACAGCTGCAGAGGAAATTGCTTACTTCTTATGAAAATGATTTTTCAAAACATGCACCGACAGCGATAGTGCCTAAACTGCATCACATTTGGAACTCTATTCCTTCACAATTAGCTAAAGAAAACAAAAAGTTTGTATACGGTCTTGCGAAAGAGGGAGCCAGAGCGCGAGAGTATGAGGATGCGCTTCTCTGGTTAAAAGATAGTGGAATGATCCGAAGGGTGGGGTTGGTAAAAGGCGGCAGATTGCCGTTAAAAGCATATGAGGATTTAAAGGCATTTAAAATATATCATTTGGATATTGGGTTGCTGCGGACTTTATGTGAAATTGAGCCGGATATTATTTTGGATTCGGATAAAGTGTTTAGAGAATTTATGGGATCATTGACAGAACAATTTGTTTTGCAGGAGCTGCAGGCAATAGAGATTTCTCCTTCCATATATTACTGGAGTGAGGGGGCAACGTCGGAAGTGGACTATATTTTTTCAATGAAAAATGCAATTATTCCTGTGGAAGCAAAGGCGGGATTGAATGTTCATGCACAAAGTCTGAGAGTATTTTGCGGAAAATATGAACCTGAAGTTGCAATAAAAACTTCTTTAAAATCATTCCGGATGGATAACGGAATGATGAACTTGCCATTATATGAAATTTGGAATCTGAAGGAAATGTTGAAAAGCGCATTAGTATAAGAATGGTAACTACTTTAAGAACGTGAAAAATTTTGTTATAATGATCGGAAAAACGAATGGGAAAAGATGGAGGGAAATGCGATGAGCTATGCAGATCAGGTTTTTGTTAATATGTGCAGAGACATTATAGACAATGGCACCAGTACGGAAGGCGAGAAAGTCCGGCCGAAATGGGAAGACGGCACATTTGCATATACAATGAAAAAATTTGGCGTGGTAAATCGATACAATCTGTCCAAGGAGTTTCCAGCATTGACCCTTCGGAAAACTGCTATAAAGAGCTGTACAGATGAAATGCTTTGGATCTGGCAGCAGAAATCCAATAATATTAATGATCTTCACAGTCATATCTGGGATGAATGGGCTGACCCTGACGGTTCCATCGGAAAAGCCTATGGCTATCAGATGCGTGTAAAGCATCAATATAAAGAGGGCATGATGGATCAGGTTGACCGTGTTATTTATGACCTGAAGAATAATCCTTACAGCCGCCGTATTATGACGAACATTTATGTGCATCAGGATCTTCATGAGATGAATCTCTATCCGTGCGCATACAGTATGACCTTTAATGTGACGAAAAAACCGGACTGCGATAAGCTGGTGTTAAACGGTATCTTAAACCAGCGTTCTCAGGATGTGCTTGCCGCAAACAACTGGAATGTCTGCCAGTATGCGGTACTTTTACATATGCTGGCACAGGTATGTGATATGCAGGTGGGAGAGCTTGTGCATGTGATAGCGGACGCTCATATTTATGACCGGCATATACCGCTGATCGAGGAGCTGATTGGCAGAGAACAGCATCCGGCGCCAAAATTCTGGTTAAATCCCGAGGTAAAGGACTTTTATGATTTTACGAGACATGATGTGCGGCTGGATGACTATGTGACCGGACCGCAGATCCAAAATATTCCGATCGCAATATAGAAATTTCCTGATGTATGGAAGAGAGAAAGGATGAAGATATGAACCTGATTGCAGCAGTTGATAAAAACTGGGCCATCGGCCTGAACAATAAATTACTGGTCAGCATTCCGGCCGACATGAAGTTTTTCCGGGAGACTACGACGGGTAAGGTTGTAGTCATGGGCAGAAAGACGTTGGAGAGCTTTCCAAATGGCTTGCCATTGAAGAAGAGAACCAATATTGTTCTGACTTCCGATAAAAATTATCGGATGAATGCTCCTGTTTCTACGCTGGAGCAGTATGATCTTGTGATTGTACATAGCATGGAGGAGCTGCGGGAGGAATTGAAGAAATATCCGTCTCAGGATATCTATGTCATTGGCGGCGAGAGCATTTACAGACAGCTGGTGGATGAATGCGACGTAGCTCATATCACAAAGGTCGATTATGAATACGAGGCGGATGCCTATTTCCCAAACTTGGATGAGAAGCCGGAGTGGGTCGTGACTGCGGACAGCGAGGAACAGACGTATTTTGATCTGGAATATTATTTTTACAAGTATGAGCGGAAATAAATATAAAATAGAAATTTATTTTTTATAAATTAGTGATGAACGAATCTGTCAAATTCGATGAAACAAGAAGGTGTTATTAGATGAGTAATTTTCTTTTCAGCGTCAATGTGACGATCCCGATTTTCCTTGTCATGGTGTTGGGATATTTTCTGCGGCGCATCGGAATGCTCAACGATAACTTTGTTACCGTAGCAAACAAATTTAATTTTAAAGTGACCTTGCCGGTGCTTTTGTTCAAGGACTTATCTACCGTAGATATTCAGGCAGTGTTTGATCTGAAATATGTCCTTTTTTGTGCAATCGCAACCTCGGTATGCTTCTGGGGCGTCTGGGGACTGGCAAAACTGTTCCTGAAAGATAAAACGCTGATCGGTGCGTTTACACAAGCTTCTTTCAGAAGCAGTGCAGCCGTCATGGGACTTGCATTTATCCAAAATATTTATGGCGCATCCGCAATGGGCTCACTGATGATCATCGGTGCGGTGCCATTGTATAACATATATTCTGTTATTGTATTGACGTTTGAAGGGAATACCCCCGAAGGACAACGTGATACGGCGAAAATCAAGCAGGCTGGCATCAACATCCTGAAAAATCCGATCATTATCGCGATTATCCTCGGTCTTATTGTGGCATTATTACATAATCCGTTGCCGACCCTTGTAAATAAGACCGTGAGCACCACCGCTCAGATGGCGACCCCACTGGCTCTGGTAGCTTTAGGCGCAGGATTTGAGGGCCGAAAAGCGCTGGCAAAGATCAAACCGACTCTTTGGGCAGCGTTCATTAAGCTGATAGCACAGGCCGCTATCTTTATTCCTATTGCTGCAGCATGTGGATTTAAAGGCGAAAAAATGGTTGCGCTGGTAGTTATGCTGGCTGCACCGGCCACTCCAAGCTGCTATATTATGGCGAAAAATATGAATAATGACGGCGTGCTTACAGCCAGTATCGTGGTGGCGACCACGCTGCTTGCGGCAGTGACGCTGACGGGCTGGATCTTTATCCTGCGAGTCGTCGGCTGGATCTGAGTATCTCCCCATTGCCTGCATGATGGCGGGGATAAATGGGAAAACAGCAGCGGATCATGAGCTGCTGAAATTTTGAGAATAAGGAGAAAATTTATGGATATTACAGGAAAAAAATTGTTTCTGAAAGCGCTGAAGGACGAAGGCGTAGATACAATATTTGCATATCCTGGTGGAACAGTTACGGATTTGTTTGATGAACTCCATAGGGATAATGAGATCGATATCGTGCTTCCGCGTCATGAACAGGCGCTGGTGCATGAAGCGGAAGGGTATGCCCGTGAGACCGGAAAGGTAGGCGTATGTCTGGTAACAAGCGGTCCGGGAGCAACAAATACCGTTACGGCGATTGCAGATGCTTTTTATGACAGTATTCCGTTGGTTGTGTTTACCGGTCAGGTGCCGGTCAATTTGATCGGTAATGATGCTTTCCAGGAAGTGGACATTGTAGGCATGACCAGAGGAGTGACGAAATATTCAGTAACCGTAAAGGACAGAAAAGAGCTTGGAAGAACTTTGAAAATGGCATTTCATATTGCACAGACAGGAAAGCCGGGGCCGGTCCTTATAGATCTGCCGAAGGATGTACAGATGGCATATGGTCCTTCCGAGTATCCGGAAAAGGTGGAGATCCGCGGATATAAACCAAATGAAGGCGTACATTTAGGGCAGTTGAAAAAGGCTGTAAAGCTTTTGAAGGTTGCCAGAAGGCCGATTATTTTAGCAGGCGGCGGTGTAAAGATCGCCGGTGCAGGAAAATTGCTGGAGCAGGCGGCAAATATTACTCATGTTCCGGTAGTTACCACTGTCATGGGCAAGGGCGCCATATCAAGCGGTAATCCATATTATATCGGAAACAGCGGTATGCACGGACGCTATGCGGCAAATATTGCAGTGGCAAAATGTGACGTGCTGTTTTCCATCGGAACCCGTTTCAATGACCGTATTACCGGAGATCTGAATGAATTTGCCCCAAAAGCAAAGATCATTCATGTGGACATTGATGCGGCGGCGATCTCGCGAAATGTTGTAGTAGATGTACCTATCGTAGCGGATGCCAAAACCGCATTGCAGCACATGGTAGAATGGGTGGAAGAAAAGGATACTTCCGAATGGTTAAAACAGATTGATAAATGGCAGAAGGAAAATCCGCTGGAGATGCGCCGCGACAAGGGTATGTCTCCGCAGATGATCATGGAGGGCTTAAACAAGACTTTTGATGAAGCAACCTTTGTCACAGATGTGGGCCAGCATCAGATGTGGGCGAGTCAGTATCTGGATATCAACGAGAAAAAAACGATCATTA
>CAZLZX010000139.1:0-1673 GCA_964564095.1 uncultured Eubacterium sp.
AGTATATGGAAAAATACTGGAATACTGGAAAAAGGATTTGAAATGATTTGGTAACTGAAAATTAAAGCCGACAGCATAAAAATAATCAGGTAAGAACGGGTATGATAGTGTAAATATCATACTCGTTCTTTTGGGCATACAGGCAACGAAGCTTGTGAATTTTTATATTTTAATATATTTGATTTCATCAGAATTTTACTTTTTCTATCAAGTGATCTCTCAGATACTCCCCCATAAAGTTCATGTACTTTCTTTCATATATGGTAAAAGATTCGCTTTTTTGTTCTTCCGGTAATGAAGCATGATAGGTTTGAAGCCGTTTCATCAGCATATAGGATTTGATGATCAGTTCATCGGTACGGTGTTGGCGTTTATCCGGATCAGGATAGCTGCTTTCGTTAATCAGCGTAAGCTGATGCTGCAGATCGTCCAGTCTTTGGATCAGTATTGTCATATCCTTTCTGGTACGGATCGGGAATACAAATTTGTTTGCCAGAAAGGCGATCCCGCCGCCGATTGCCGTATAGATCAGCCTTTGCAGCAATACGACACTGACGGTGGCATCAATGGATTGGATCGCCAGAGCGGAACAGGTAATATAGACTACCATGGTGCCGTAGCTGCTGGAGGCATAGATCATAAAGTTAGCCAGCGTCATAAGGGCAACCCGTCCGGGGAATTGCTGAAAAATAGAGAACAGCACAAAACACAGAACAATACCTATGACAGTACCTGTCATTCTCTGTCTGATACGTTGTCTGGTGTTTTCGTATACAGGGATCATCATAAAAAATACGGAGATGACCAGCCAGTAGGCATTATCCCAATGAGACAGGTAGGCAAATGTCATACATGGCGTGATGATCAGTACCAGTCTCATGGCGAAACGAAACCGAAAAGCGGTAACAGAGGGCACCGCATTACGAAACCGCAGTCTTTTATAGTCGGCAGAAGGCTGTGTTGTCTCAAACTGTCTGGCAAAACGGTTAAAGATGGAGGAAACGGTTTTGAAATCTTCCGCATCATATTCCTGTGTGGTAAAAAAATTGATGACCTGAAACAGAGCCACATAACGGCAATACCAGTTGATTCTTGCGGATAATCGCAGACTGGCGCGGTTATAGGCATATATCTCATCACAAATTTGTTTATTAAGATTGCAAAGCTCCTGGTGCAGACTGTTTAGTTTTGTGGTATTATGTTTTCTATAAGCACTTAATTGGGCGTCACAGATGGAGAGCCCCTGTTTGATATAATTGTAGATCGGTTTTTTATTTGCTTTTTTAAATGACAGACATACAATAAATAAAAATACGATGAAAAGTGATGCAGTCAGTGCACCGATCCTGATTCCCAGTGACCGGATGGTTGCAGCGGGAGCGATCTGGAAAAAGATCAAGGCCATGCCCGCCGGAAAATAGTTGGTAGGATTATATTCATCAATCAGCCAGTATGCCAGCCAAAAAAGAGCGAATGCATTGACTATGATGCAGAGTGGCAGATTGATGACTGCTGCAAATGCCAATACTGTCATTGCCAGATAGACCAGCCATGTTTTTAGCATACATTCATAATGGTTGGTTATATTTCGGAATCGCAAAAATGACAGTGTGGCAAAAGGTGCGATCATAGTGTTGTCTGCACCGAAAATATAATAGTTTAAGAAAAATATG
>CAZLZX010000139.1:1683-7128 GCA_964564095.1 uncultured Eubacterium sp.
CTACAATGGTTGGAAGGATTGCAGTGGAACACATTTGTTTTAATTTTTTCATTGTTTCACGCTTCTTTCAAAACATGTTGTCAGTATACCCGAAACAGGATATGTTATCGTTACAGGCTTACCTTATATCATATGCAGGGGAAAAATGAAAAGTCAAGATACGTTAAATAAATAACAGATATTGAGGTATTATTTTCTGCCGGTTTTCGGGACTGAAAAAGCGGAAAGTGCAAATGATTTCGGGAATAGCATACTGGCGACAGGGAGGAGATCCTATGCAGATACGAGTCGGAACAGGATATGATGTACACAAACTGACAGAGGGAAGAAAGCTGATATTGGGCGGTGTGGAAATACCGCATACAGTGGGACTTTTGGGACATTCGGATGCTGATGTCCTGCTTCATGCGATTATGGATGCGTTGCTGGGAGCTGCGGCTCTTGGGGATATCGGAAAACATTTTCCGGATACGGATGAACGCTACCGGGGGATTTCCAGCCTGAAGCTGCTGGCCCATGTGGGAAGTCTTTTGGAGGAGCGGCATTTTAAGATTGGCAATATAGACGCTACCATTATTGCGCAAAGGCCGAAGCTTCGTCCTTTTATTGCACAGATGGAAGAAAATGTGGCAGAGGTACTTGGAATAGAGAAAAATCAGATCAATATCAAAGCGACGACAGAGGAAGGGCTTGGGTTTACCGGAGAACAGCTTGGTATTTCCGCGCAGGCGATCTGTTGTCTTGAGTTGGAATGACAGGGTAAGAATAGGTTGTGAAGGATTTATGATCCGTCAAAATAGTTGAAATATTTGGAATAATGTGACAGGAGTGATTTTGGTTTTCAATGGAGCTACGATATTTAGAGCAGAGTGAAAAAGAACGCAGCCGGGAGTTATACGAAAGATGTTTTCCGGAAGATACGGAAGCGTTTATGGATTATTATTATGCAGAGAAATGTAAGGATAATCAGATTTTAGTGCTGGAAGAGCAGGATGAGCTGATTTCTATGATGCATTTGAATCCGTTTCAGATATGTATGTACGGTCACGATGCGACCGTACACTATATAGTGGCAGTGGCTACTGCAGAGGAATATCGCCGCAGAGGATATGCCGTGGAACTGATGAAGCAGGCGTTCCATGATCTGTATCAGGCGCAGGAGCCGTTTGTCTTTTTGATGCCTGCCAATCCGGATTACTACTATTCCAGCGGATTTGAATATTGGGAAAATCAGATTGAGTTGAAGCAGGATCAGGACACGATCTGGAGAGAGGGGCAGCGGATCGCTGCGGCAAAGGAGAAGGACTGTCAGGAGCTGGCGGAGTATTCCAATGGCGTATTGGAAAAGAAGTTTGATCTGTATGTGAAAAAGGATGAAGCCTATTACAAACGGCTGTTAAAGGAGCAGCACAGTGAGGATGGCCAGGTGGTAGTGATCCGTCAGGCAAAAGAGACAGATGCGATGGCGGAAGGAGAGATCTGCGGAACCTTCTGTTTTGACCGGGAATGCGGCGTAGAGATCAGGGAGCCGATCATGACGGATTCCTGTACGGAATATATTCATCCGCTGATGATGGGAAGAATTTTGAATTTAGAACGTTTTTGTGGTATGATAAGAAGTACCGAAAAACGATGTATGGAAGTGGAAATCCGGGATACGATGATACCGGAGAATAATGGCCGTTTTCGGATACTGATCGACGAAAATGGCGGTCAGGCAGTAAGAGTTCATGGATTAAGGACGGAATGTTCTATGGACATCGCAGAGTTTGGAAAATTAATTTTTGACAATATGCGTATTTATATTAATGAAGTGGTTTAAGGAGTAAAGGAAGTATGGCATTTGAAGCAACGTTGATCGTTATGGCAGCAGGTATGGGAAGCAGATTTGGAGGCTTGAAGCAGGTAGAACCGGTGGGACCGAAGGGAGAAGCAATTCTTGATTTCTCTGTCTATGATGCAAAAAAAGCCGGATTTACTAAAGTGGTATTTGTAATCAAGCACCAGATTGAGGAGGATTTCAAACGGCTTGTGGGAGAGCGGATTGAGAAGCAGATTCCGGTGGAATATGTATTTCAGGAGACCGATGTGCCGCCGGAAGGATTTACCTGTCCGGAGGGAAGAGTGAAACCATGGGGAACCGGTCATGCGGTGCTCTGCTGTAAAGATGTGGTAAAAACTCCTTTTGCTGTTATCAACGCAGATGACTTTTATGGAGCAGATGCTTTTCGGCAGATCATAAAGGGGCTGCAGCAGGGAACGGATTACTGTATGGTAGGTTTCAGACTTGGCAATACGGTAACGGAGAATGGATATGTTTCCAGAGGCGTCTGCAGTATGACGGATGGGAAGCTGACAGGTATACAAGAGCGGACAAAGATTGACGCCCAGTGCAGGTATGAGACAGAGAACGGAGAACTGGTTGCCTTGTCTCCGGATACGGTAGTTTCGATGAACATGTGGGGAATGCAGTCAGATGCTTTTGATTATTTTGAAGCAGGTTTTAAAGAATTTCTGACTGAGAATATCGAGAAGGAAAAAGCAGAGTTTTATTTGCCGTCTGTCATTGACAGATTGATTCAAAGCGGCGAAAAGCAGGTGCAGATTCTTGTTGCAGAAGATAAGTGGTATGGAGTGACATATCGGGAAGATAAGGAAACTGTAGTTAATGCAATAGGAAGATTGGTGGAAGAAGGGAAATATGAAGGACTTTAAGGAAATCGTGTCAAAGTTTCAGATAGAGGATACATATGTAGCTGCCCGTCCTCTGGGACATGGAGAGATCAATGATACTTATGAAATTATCTGTGAGAATGACCATTATGTGCTGCAGGAGATCAATCGTACCGTATTTAAGCATCCGGCAGATGTGATGAACAATCTGTTTTTGGTAACAGAGCATTTAAAGAAGAAAATTTTGGAAGAGGGAGGGGATCCCAGACGGGAAACTCTGGAATTTATCAGGACAAAAGAGGGTAATACGATGCTTCAGACAGAGCAGAAGAGCTATTACCGTATGTACCGCATGATTCAGAATGTAGAGGCGATGGAACGGATGAAGACGTTGGAATGCGCGGAGCATGCGGCAGCGGCCTATGGAAGATTTCAGAAGCGTCTGGAAGATTTTGACAGCAGCAAGCTGTCTGCTACGATTCCAAGATACCATGATACAAAGTATCGGGTAAAACAGCTTTTAAGTGCGATTCGGGCGGATGTATGCGGGAGAGCTTCCGGATGCAGGTCGCAGATTATGTTTGTTTTGGAGCGTTCGGAGAAGCTTGGAGTCATTATCGATGAGATGAAATGCGGACAGATTCCGCAGCGTGTGACGCATAATGATACGAAATGCAGTAATATTTTGATGGAAAAAGAGACAAAGCAGGCGGTGTGCGTCATTGATCTGGATACCGTAATGCCGGGATGTGCGCTGTATGATTACGGCGATGCGATCCGATCAGGAGCTTCGCCTGCCGGTACGGATGTGACAGATGACAATGCGGAGCTTAACATGGATCTGTTTGAGGCTTATACTAAAGGTTATCTGTCTGAGATGAAGGATAGTCTGTCTGTGAGAGAGAAGGAGCTGATGGTCTATTCCGTATGGCTTATGACTATGGAATGCGGCATCCGTTATCTGACAGATTACTTGAGCGGCGATGTATATTTCAGCCATGGGGATTGTGAGACAGCAAATTTAAAAAAAGCTGTACAGCAGTTTTATCTTGTGCTTGATATTGAAGAAAAAGAAGAGCAGATGGAAGAGATCGTCAGGAGATATCTTTCATGAGGTTGAAGTATATTGGGAAAAGCTGCGGCATGCAGTGCGATAGGACTGAAAGGAAGGGGTAAGGCTTTACCTCTTTTCTTTTTTCCTTTTATTAGGAAAGTTCTCTTTACAAAAATTTAAAAACAGATACAATAGATACATGGATCATTTCATGATGAAATGAGCGAAAGAGAGCCAGAGAGCTTGCTCGCTCATGGCGAACGGCGAATGTCGATCACAAGCTGTGCTTGTGATATAATAAATGCAGTTATTGGGGTAAGGAATGAAAAAAAGAAAAGTTTTAAAAATAATAGGAAAAGTTGTGTTGTGTATCGTGATCGTTTTTGCCGTCTTTCTTGGATATTTGACGGTCAGAGAATACAGACCTGATGAAATAGAAAGCGTGGAAGCTTCTAAGGGAACAGAGACGCTGCAGGAGGGAGATGCGTTTTCTGTCGTAACATACAATACCGGATACGCCGGACTTAGTAGAGACGAAGATTTCTTTATGGATGGCGGTTCCAAGGTTCAGCCGGACAGCTCGGAGCTGGTAACGGAAAATCTGGATGGAATATCTGGTATTTTGAAAGAGTTAGATGCGGATGCATATTTTTTACAGGAAGTGGACCGGAATGCAAAGCGTTCCTATCATATAGACGAGATGGAATATTATGAGGAAAAGTTGGGGTATGAGGGGATGTATGCCTGCAATTTTAAGTGCGATTTTGTCCCATATCCGCTGCCGCCCATCGGAAGGGTGGAGGCCGGTCTGGTAACGATGACAGAGCTTAATGTAAGCGAGGCTTCCCGCCTGGCTTTGCCGGAATCCTTTCAATGGCCCATAAAGACCTGCAATCTGAAACGATGTATGCTGGAAACGCGTATCCCGATACAGGGTACGGACAGGGAATTGGTGCTGATCAATTTCCATTTGGAAGCCTATGACAGTGGAGAGGGCAAGGAAGCCCAGACAAGAATACTGGCCCAGAAGCTGTCAGAGGAATATGAAAAAGGAAATTATGTCATAGCCGGAGGAGATTTTAACCAGACCTTTGATGGAATGGATACTTATCCGATTCTTGACACAAAGAACTGGACGCCGGGTATTGTAAGTGAATCCGATCTTCCGGATGGTTTTTCCTTTGCGGTTACGGATAATGTGCCTACGTGCCGGCTTTTAAACGGACCGTACAGCGGCAACTATACGGATTCACAGGTATATGTACTGGATGGATTTATCGTATCCGATAATCTGAACGTTACGCAGGTGGAAAATATTGATACGGATTTTCAGTATTCTGATCATCAGCCGGTTAAGCTGAATGTTGTATTGGAATAAAACGTTGACAAACTGGGATTTTCTGAATAAACTACCCAAAAGAAGGAGAAATAATATGAAGCTTTATAACACACTGACAAAACAGAAAGAAGAGTTTGTTCCTTTAGAGGAAGGAAAAGTAAAGATGTATGTCTGCGGACCTACCGTATACAACTTTATCCATATTGGAAATGCACGTCCTATGATCGTGTTTGATACGGTGCGCAGATATTTGGAATACAAAGGATATGATGTAAATTACGTATCCAATTTTACAGATGTAGATGACAAAATTATTAAAAAATCCATAGAGGAAGGAATATCCGCAGAGGAAGTGGCGCAGCGTTATATTGCAGAATGC
>CAZLZX010000140.1:0-7070 GCA_964564095.1 uncultured Eubacterium sp.
ATGTGCCGCATTGGGCTTAGCATCCAGCGCCAGCATCTTATCCTTATAAAAACGATAAAACTCCTCCGTTTGTTTCATAAAAAATGTGTGGCTCAATATGGTTTCCGGCGGATAGTCATATTTTTGATTATACAGCCCGTCGACACTTCTGAAATCCGGTATGCCGCTTTCGGTTGATACTCCCGCACCGCCAAAAAATACAATATTGTCAGATTCTTTCACAATGTTTTTTAAGTTTTCTGTTGCTCCCATCATCTCGCTCCTCCTGCGCTTCCGCTCTGCAGACTTCCTGTTAAAATCCTTCGATTACAACTTTTTAATATAATTTTTTCTATTGTAGCATTTTTTTGAATGAAAACACATTCTTTTCACAATTTTAACATAAACTTGATATATTCTAAACTTTTTCTTACTTTTATTGACAACAGGATCACATCAAGTTTATACTTGCACCTGACAAGACAATAAAAATAGGAACTATCTACATAATATCAGAACAGGATTTTAATAATGAAAAGATTGAAAAAACCACTTAATTTATTGAAGGATATAAAATTCCATTTCGCCGGAAAAAAGGTACGGATTCTGGCAGCCGCAGTAACCGTCTTTATGTTTTTATTTATACTGTTTCACAGAAACCTTTTTCTTGATCCGACACTTGAGGTTGCTTACGGCGGCATCCTTTTTGCGGCAGCTCTGCTCTGCGCCCCCGTGTGCGGTCTGCTCATTGCAGTGAGGGTATCCGTACCGGAACGATATGAAAAGCTGTGCAATACCATTTTATTTTTCCTGATGCCGGTAGTTACCTTACAGATGGTAGAAGCCTTCAACGGAAAATTCATTTACAACTTTTCCGTACCTACCTTCTGCTTAAATTATCTGACGATCTTATGCTTTTATCTGGTGTTTTATCTGCTGACAAACCGGATGCATATGGTGGGATTGATCGTCAATATTACCTTATACGTCTGGAGCCTTTTAAACTATTTTATCGAGCTGTTCCGGGGAACCCCATTTATTCCTATGGATATTTTCAGCTTCGGTACAGGTCTGAGTGTTGCCGACGGATATTCTTACGAGCTTTCCTGGAATCTGATCATGGGCTCTATTATGATGTTCATGGTCTACCTGCTGAATAAACATGTTTATAACGTAAAACCAAAGAAATTAAAATTCAAAGTGTTTTCCAAATTTCTCCCGGCAGGTGTGGTCCTGATATTTGTTATGACATTTTTCTTTACGGATCTGCCTGCAAATTCAGGATATAAACCGGATTTCTGGAACCAGAGCCGCGGTTACCACCGCACGGGGTCCTTCTTCAATTTTTGCCTGAACACAAAATATCTGCATGTATCGAAACCGGAAAATTACAACGCTTCCGATACGGCGGATATCCTGGAAAACTTTTTGGAGGAAAGCGGCACTTCCGCCGATGGCAATACCTCCATCAATCTGTTGACCGGAGCCAATGACTATACGCCGTCTGCGGACGCTGCTATGCCGAATCTGATCTGCATTATGAATGAATCTCTTACGGATCTGGGCGAAATGGGCGATTTGGAAACCAACGTAGACTACATGCCGTTTATACATAGCCTGACGGAAAACACGATCAAGGGAAATCTGTATATGCCTGTATTTGGCGCCGGCACCAGCAACTCTGAATTTGAATTTTTAACAGGAAACTCCATTTCCAGCCTCCCCGTTGGCTGCAATGTGTATCAGTCCTATATAAAATCTGCTCAGTCCTCGCTGGTATCCACGCTGGAAGCTTTGGGCTATTCCAGTCAGGCGTATCATCCTTACTACAAAGATGGCTGGAATCGTCCGGCAGTTTATGAACACCTTGGATTTAACAGCTTTACAGCCATTGAAGATTTTATAGATAACGATATTCTGGAAATATACAAGCAAAACAACGATGCGGAAGAATACGCTGATCTGCTGGATGCCAAATATCCCGGAGAAAACATGCTGCTTCGCCGCTTTGTCAGCGATGATTACGATTACCAGATGGTAGAAGATATGTACGAAAATCGTGATGCGTCCAAACCATTCTTCATCTTTAACGTAACGATGCAGAATCATGGCGGATATGCGGCATCCTACTCAAACTTTCTGCAAAAAGTATATGCCACAAACATGGAAGGGGTCTACCCCCAGGCAAACCGTTATCTTTCACTGGTACAGGAATCGGATGCCGCATTCCAGAAACTGGTGGAATATTTCAGCAGCGTACAGGAACCGACGATCATCTGCATGTTTGGAGATCATCTTCCTTCCATAGAAGATGAATTTTACGAGGAGCTGCTGGGAAAGGATCTGAATGATCTGACCCAAGAGGAAGAGCAATCCCGTTATGTGACCCCATTTATCATTTGGGCAAACTATGATATTCCGGAAGCTACCGTGGAAAAAATGAGCGCAAACTATTTATCTACACTGTTGCTGCAGACAGCCGGACTGGAGCTTACCGACTATAACAAATTCTTGGCAGCAATGTATCAAAAGCTTCCGGTCATCAACACCGTTGGTTATATTGACAGTGAGAACAACTATTTCTCACACGGCGAGGAATCCGAATACAGCGATCTGCTGAATCTTTACAGCCGTATTGAGTACAATAACCTGTTGGATAAGGACAATATTGATAACTCGCTGTTTTATATCGGCGGCTTCCAGCCGGAAGAGGATACATCCGGCACAGACAGCACGAATGAAAGCGCTTCTGCACCGGATGCGGATGAAGCCTCTGACATATCAAGTTAAATACTATACCTTCATTTACCGTTGCTGAAATCCGCAAATATTACATAGCCCGGGATAGAAAACGATGACGCAAAAAGGATGATTCTCATTGCGAGAAATCATCCTTTTATATTTTATTCAACATATATTCGTAATCCGTCTGACAGATTACTCATTTTCAAAAAGCGGTGTGGAAAAATATCGCTCCGCCGTATCCGGCAGTACCGTTACCACAGTCTTTCCTTTTCCAAGCTTCGCTGCCAGCTTTAGGGCAGCTGCCACATTGGTTCCACTGGAAATCCCGCACATAATGCCCTCTTTTCTGGCAAGATCCTTCGCCGTCTGAAGAGCTTCCTCATCGGAAACGATATAAATATTATCATAAATATGCTGATTCAAAATCTCCGGGATAACGCCGTCTCCAATCCCCATCTGCAAATGCGTTCCTACCGTACCTCCTGCCAGAATCGCTGCATTTTCCGGCTCCACTGCCCAGATTTCAATCTCCGGATTCTGTGCCTTCAATACCTCTCCGATCCCGGTAATCGTACCGCCGGTGCCAATGCCGGAACAAAAGCCGTGTATCGGTCCTGCCACCTGCTCAAGGATTTCCAGACCGGTATGATGACGGTGTGCCATAGGATTCGCCGGATTTTCAAACTGCTGCGGCACGTAGACATTCGGATCATCCTTCGCCATCTGAAGCGCCGTTCTCAGACACTCATCGATACAATCCCCGATATTTCCCGCATCATGTATGAGGATAACCTCTGCGCCATAGTGTTTTACCAGCTTACGGCGTTCCTCGCTGACAGAATCCGGCATAACAATGATCGTCTTATATCCTTTGACTGCACCGATCAAAGCCAGACCGATGCCCTGATTACCGCTGGTAGGCTCCACAATGATCGTATCCGGATGGATCAAACCCCTTTTTTCCGCCTCCACGATCATATTATAAGCCGTTCTGGTCTTAATGGAACCTCCCACATTCAACCCCTCAAATTTTACCAGTATTTCTGCATTCTCCGGCTTGTTCATACGATTCAGACGAATCATCGGCGTATGCCCGACTGCAGACAAAACATTATCGTATACCACTTTTCCAACCTCTCAATTCTAAAATTTGTATAACTCTCTGATATAACAGTATACAATGTTTCTGCCTGCCGCTTCAACAAAGTGATCTTATAGGTTATTCCCTCTGTCTTTTGCTATCCGGACAAAACTGGTCATTATCTACTTCCCAGCCAAATGCCAGCCATTATCTGCTTCCCAGCCAAATGCTGGCCACCGTTCCGGCAAATGTAGAGATCAATGCTCCCGCCAATGTCCACCGCGTCTTTTTTACCTTTGCCGTCATAAAATAAATACTCATCGTATAAAATATTGTCTCGGTACTGCTCATCATCAGAGAAGCTATGACTCCGGTCTGGGAATCTGTTCCATATTGCTGATAAATATCCAGCAGCAATCCGGTAGCAGCTGAAGAAGAAAACATCTTTACAACTGTCAAGGGCACCAATTGGGATGGAAAATGTATGTAATCGGTAAATTCTGATATGCTTTCCGTAAGAAATTCCAGTAAACCGGAGCCCCGCAAAATGCCCACTGCGATCATCAGCCCTGCCAGTGTAGGGAGTATCTTTACAGCCGTATAAAGCCCATCCTTCGCCCCGTGAATAAAATCCTCATATATATTTCTCTTTTTCAATAATCCCGTCAAAACGATACCAATGACTATCAAGGGTATCAAGGCATCTGAAAATATCTGCAGCAGTCTATCCATGCTTCCTCCCCGTCAGACACATAATCTTGCAAAATATGATTCCTGCCAGAGTGGAGATCGTTGTCGCCACCACCGCCATTCCCACAATGGAAGAAGGATTTACCGAACCGTACTGACTGCGATAGGCAATAACATTGACCGGTATCAGCTGCAATGAAGAAATATTCAGCACCAGAAAGGTACACATCTCATTGCTGGCTTCCTGAGGGTTCCCCCGGTTGAGCCGGCTCATCTTTTCCATTGCATCAAGCCCCGCCGGCGTTGCCGCCCATCCCAGCCCGAAAAAGTTCGCAATGCAGTTCGTGGCAATGGCTTCATTGGCAGGATGATTCTCCGGAATGTGGGGAAACATAAATTTCAGGAACGGCCGAAGCTTTCTGGCAGCTCCCCGCAAAATCCCCGCATTTTCGGCAATACGCATCATCCCCACCCAAAAGGCCAGCACTCCCGCCATTGTAATACACAGCGTCACTGCTTCCTGGGCAGACGCAAGAGCTGCGTCCGTCACAGCCGCCAGATCTCCCTGAAAAAAGGCATAGATAATGCCTGCCAGAATCATGAATGCCCATAAGTAATTCAACATGACCAAACCTCCTGATATCCTTGTCGCGGCACCGCATTTTCCATCTGCCAAGGAGGAAAAACCTGTACCGTTATTCCAACATATGCATCATATTGTTTTTGGTTACAAAATTTATGTGCAAGAAATTCAAATATTCCCTTGTTTTGTTGTAAGTTTATTATGTAGAACTTGTTATATAACCACCATGTATTTTCAGTATTTACATTGCATATAATAACAAAGAGCCGAACACAGTTATTGATTTTTTCCGTCAATTCTGTTATAGTAAGCTCAGTGATCGTTCTGTGGAAACTTGCGAAGCCCACAGGCGGGGGAGAGCCTGTAGGTATCTCCCTCTTTTATATTTTAGGAGATTTGAACATGGCAGCATCTAAAAATTTTTTAACTTTTTCACAGCAAGTCGAAGCGTTAAAAAATGACAAGCATATTATCATTCCCAATCAACAATACGCAGAAGAAATTCTGCAGCGTGTCGGCTATTTTTCCCTGATGGGCGGATATAAACATTTATTTCGGGTGCCATTTACCAAAAAATACAAACCGGGAACCTCCTTTGACGAAATTGTGGCACTTTATCAATTTGATGCAGAATTAAGGGCATTATTTCTAAAATACCTGCTCCAGATCGAGCGTCACGTAGGAAACCTCATGGCATATTATTTCATGGAATTACATGGTATCGAACAAGCAGAATACATGAACCCAAACAATTACCATAATATTCTCCGGAATAAAAAAACAATCGATGGGTTAATAAAAAAATTGTATGGCGCTGTAAACACCACAGAATACGAGTATGTAAACTATTACCGGTCACAATTTAGAAACATCCCTCTATGGGTAACCACAAGTGTTTTGACTTTTGGTAGTTTATCCAAGATGTACAGTGTACTGCCACAGCCACTCCGTTCTAAGGTCTGCCGTCATTTCCCTTCTGTCAATCAGAGACAGCTTGAACGCTTCTTGTCTGTCCTGACAAAATATAGGAATGTCTGCGCCCACAGTGACCGTCTGTTTACTTATAAGACAATCGATCAGATATTAGATACTCCATTACATGCCAAACTGGAAATTCCAAAACAAGGAAATCAATATATGTATGGGAAGCAAGATTTATTCGCCGTTGTTATTGCCTTTCGTTATCTTTTACCCAAAGAAGATTTTTCGGATTTCAAACGGAAACTGATCCGTGAAATTGGAAAACTTAGCCAAAAGCTGGTACATATTACAGAAAAAGAGTTGCTGGAACAGATGGGATTTCCTGAAAAGTGGAGAAATATTACACGTTACCGTTTAATGCCATGACCAACCATTTAAGAATCAAATATTTTGATTATCAAAGAACTTGCTGAAAAGCCGAAAAAATAGTATACTATATACAATAGATTTTCAAAGATCCGTTACAGATACTTTTATCTACGGAGTATACGGATACTTATATGGGGGAGAGTTCACATGCCAAATACAAGGAGGTCAATTTGAACACCTACGATACCTTTCACGAAATTCTCGTGACCTTATTCAATGACATTACGGACATTGAAGAAAAAGCTGTTATTACAGAAGAGTTTAAAGATATCACTAATAATGATATGCATGTCATCGAGGCCATCGGACTTGGCAAGGGACGAAATATGTCCTCCGTTGCCAGGGATCTGTCTGTGACCGTGGGTACTCTGACCATAGCTGTCAATAATCTGGTCAAAAAAGCATATGTGCACCGAAGCCGCAGCGAAAAAGACCGGCGGGTCGTTCTCGTTTCCCTGACTGCCAAGGGCAAAAAAGCGTTTCATCATCACAAAAAATTCCATGAAGATATGATTAAAGCTACGATTGCCGGACTGAATCTGGAAGAGACTGAGGTACTGGTCAAAGCCCTTTCCAACCTGGCGGAATTTTTTAAAACCTACAATCAAAAAAAAGAAGCGGAAATTTAATAGTTTGTATTTT
>CAZLZX010000141.1:0-7036 GCA_964564095.1 uncultured Eubacterium sp.
GGTAAACCGTGTGGAGCTGAAAAATATTATCCCGCCGCAGGCGATTCAGGATGCCATGGAGAAACAGATGAAGGCAGAGCGTGAACGTCGTGAAGCGATCCTTCGTGCAGAGGGCGAGAAGAAATCAACAATTCTTGTGGCGGAAGGTAAGAAAGAGTCTGCAATCCTGGATGCGGAAGCAGAGAAACAGGCGGCTATCCTTCGCGCGGAAGCGAAGAAGGAGGCAACTGTAAAGGAGGCAGAAGGTCAGGCAGAAGCTATTTTGAAGATTCAGCAGGCCAATGCGGATGGTCTTCGTTATCTGAAAGAGGCTGCGCCGGATGGAGCCGTTCTTCAGTTGAAGAGCCTGGAAGCCTTTGCGAAAGCTGCGGATGGAAAAGCGACAAAGATCATTATTCCATCAGAAATACAGGGTATTGCAGGGTTGGCAAAATCCGTAGTGGAAGTTGCAGCGGACGTGAAGGATGCAGAATAAGAAAAATATAAAATACGAAAAGAGGGTGTCTCATATTTGAGACATCCTCATTCATTGCATTACGGGAGGGAAATCATACTATGAATTTAAAAGGAAGAAATTTTTTGAAATTGCTGGATTTTACACCGGAGGAGATCTTGTATCTTATTCAGTTGGCGGCAGATCTTAAGGAAAAGAAAAAACAGGGAATCATGCATGACACATTGAAAGGAAAAAATGTGGCATTGATCTTTGAGAAAACAAGCACCCGAACGAGATGTTCTTTTGAGGTGGCTGCCTTTGATCTGGGAATGCATGCTACATTCTTAGATCCATCAGCATCTCAGATTGGAAAGAAGGAGAGTATTGCTGATACTGCAAGAGTGCTTGGAAGAATGTATGATGGTATTGAATATCGTGGATTTGGTCAGAATATTGTGGAAGAATTGGCAAAATATGCCGGTGTACCGGTATGGAATGGTCTGACAAATGAGTTTCATCCTACACAGATGCTGGCAGATATGTTGACGATTCAGGAGCACTTTGGTCATTTAAAGGGAATCAAGCTGGTATATATGGGCGATGCCCGTTATAATATGGGAAATTCCCTGATGGTAGTATGTGCAAAACTGGGTATGAATTTTGTGGCATGTACTTCTAAAAATTATTTCCCTGAGCAGGAATTGGTGGATGTATGCAAAGAGATTGCAAAGGAAACCGGCGCTACTATCACATTAACAGAGGATGTTGAAAGCGGCACAAAGGATGCGGATATCATTTACACAGATGTATGGGTATCCATGGGCGAGCCGGATGAGGCATGGGAGGCTCGCATTAAAGAGCTGATGCCATATCAGGTAAATAAAAAGGTAATGGAAAACGCAGGCCCGCAGGCAAGATTTATGCATTGTCTGCCGTCATTTCATGATCTGAAGACAACAATTGGCAAAGAGATTCATGATAAATTTGGCTTGGATGAGATTGAAGTAACCGATGAGGTGTTTGAGAGCGAACAGTCTATCGTGTTTGATGAAGCAGAAAATCGTATGCATACGATCAAAGCTGTTATGCTTGCAACATTGGGAGAAAAATAAGTTGAAAAACAAGATTTTGGCTTTGTTGGAAGGCACAGAAGGATTTGTGTCAGGACAGGAGCTTTGTGAAAAATTTGGTGTTTCCCGAACTGCTGTGTGGAAGGCAATTCATCAGCTTCAGGAAATGGGATATGAGATAGAGGCAGTGCGGAATAAAGGATATTGCCTGAAAAATATGCCGGATCTGCTTTCAGCAGAGACAATAGAGACGGCAGTACGTACTGTATGGGCAGGAAAGCATGTGATTTTTCTGCCAGAGGTTGATTCGACGAATAATGAAGCAAAAAAAATGGCTGAAGACGGGGCGCCTCATGGCACGCTGGTTATTGCAGAGCAGCAGACCGCAGGAAAGGGCAGGAGAGGACGTGCCTTTTCTTCTCCAAAGGGATGCGGCATTTGGATGAGTCTAATCGTAAAGGATGATATTGAACCGGCCAAAGCATCTATGCTGACCCTGGTAATGGGACTAGCTGTGGCCAGGGGGATTGAGGCATTGACAGAGTTAAAGCCTCAGATCAAATGGCCAAATGATGTGATACTAAATGGCAGAAAACTGTGCGGTATATTGACAGAGATGAGTATGCAGGTGGATTATGTAAACCATATTGTGATTGGCTGCGGTGTGAATGTCCAGAATGAAAGCTTCCCGGAAGAATTGGAAAAGATGGCGACTTCTGTGTACATAGAATGCGGAAAACGTGTGAGCCGGGTAAAGCTGACCGCCGAGATCATGCATCAGTTTGAATATTATTATAACAAATATTTGCCGACGCAGGATCTGCGTGAAATTGTGGATGAATATAATGAATGTCTGGTCAATCGTGGAAAAGAAGTTCGTGTATTGGATCCAAAGGAAACCTATGAGGGACTTGCCCTTGGTATCAATACTGCCGGAGAGCTGATGGTTCAGACAAAACAGGATGTCCGTTACGTGACTGCAGGAGAGGTATCGGTTCGTGGCGTATATGGATACGTATAAATCGGTAAGGTATTGTCTGCCGCATGTGTGGACATATAGGGCAAAGTGTCCCTCAGGGTATTTAGGGGATATTTATGGAAAACAGGAAGTGCCCTTAAGGGGCGTAGGAGAATAAGACAACATGTATCAGGATGATATTGTATTGTGCGGTTCCAGCGCATATACAAAAAAATATTATTTGAATGAAGATTTTTCCGGATTGCCTGAGGCAGTTAAGGATGAATTGAAAATCATGTGCGTACTTTATACGGAGGATATTGGCGGTGTATTGACGCTGAAATTTGATGAAAATGGAAACCTCCAGTTTGAGACTTCGGCAGACGAAGGGGATTTGCTGTACGATGATATCGGCAGTATATTGAAAATCAAGCAGCTTCAAAATACAAAGATTGAGTTGCTGGAAGCCCTGGAGACTTACTATAAAGTCTTTTTCCTGGGCGAAGACTGGGAGGAAGAATAGTCATGTTATTAACCGTTGATATAGGAAATACAAATATTACACTGGGTGTATTTGATGGGAAGAAACTGATTACAACATTTCGCATGACCACGATACAGACACGCACTTCTGATGAATACGGTATGGTCATGTGTGAGCTTTTGGAGCACAATCAGGTAGCTGTGGAAAGTATTACGGATATTATTGTGGCATCGGTAGTGCCAAATGTGATGCATTCTCTGACCAGTGCTCTGATTAAATATTTCCACACAAGGCCGATTATTATAGAGGCTGGTATCAAGACTGGTATTCGTGTGGCTTCTAAGAATCCCCGTCAGGTAGGTGCGGACCGTATCGTAGATGCGGCAGCCGTTTATGAGCTTTATGGCGGACCGGCGATCGTTGTTGATTATGGTACGGCGACGACGTTTGACTTGATTGACGGACAGGGTACGTTTACTGCCTGTGTTATTGCACCGGGTATTCGGACATCTGCACAGTCACTTTGGAGCATGGCGGCAAAGCTGCCGGAGTTTGAGATCAAAAAACCGGACAGTATTCTGGCACAGGATACCATTACCTGCATGCAGGCAGGTCTTGTCTATGGACAGATCGGTCAGACAGAATATATCATTCAGCAGATTAAAAAGGAGTCCGGTTTAAAGAATATCAAAGTTGTTGCAACCGGAGGTCTGGGCGTGTTGATTGAGAAGGAAACGGATCTTATTGATATTTATGATCCGATGCTGACACTTAAGGGAATGCGCCTGATTTTTGAAAAGCAGAACAAACGATAGTGAAAGCGGACATGGTTGGGAAGTTAAGATGGATCTGGTAAGCGGGAATGTAATCAAAATAGGGACGAATGTTAGTAAAACAGGTTGAAAGCATGGAAGCGTTGAAAATAGGAAATGTGACGTTGGACAATCCACTTGTACTTGCACCAATGGCAGGGGTAACAGACCTGCCATTTCGTTTGCTTTGCAAAGAGCAGGGGGCAGGGCTTTTATGTATGGAGATGGTCAGCGCGAAGGCGATTTATTATAAAAATAAGAATACGGAACAGCTTTTGGAGATTTCCCCGCAGGAGAGGCCGGTGTCTTTGCAGTTATTTGGCTCGGATGCGGATATTATAGCTGAGATGGCGGCTCAGATTGAGGAACGACCTTTTGATATTTTGGATTTTAATATGGGATGTCCGGTGCCAAAAGTAGTGAACAATGGGGAAGGATCAGCTCTGATGAAAAATCCGAAGCTGGTGGAAGAGATTTTGACCAAGCTGGTAAAAGCGGTAAAGAAGCCGGTAACAGTAAAGATAAGAAAGGGATTTGATGAGGAACATGTCAATGCTGTGGAAATAGCCCGTATTGCGGAAAGCTGCGGGGCAGCCGCCGTAGCGGTTCACGGAAGGACCAGACAGCAGTATTACTCGGGACAGGCGGACTGGGAGATCATACGTCAGGTCAAAGAGGCGGTAAAGATTCCGGTTATCGGCAATGGAGATCTGTTGACTGCGGATGATGTGTGCCGTATGAAGGCGCAGACGGATTGCGATGGCTTTATGATCGGCAGGGGAGCGCAGGGAAATCCATGGATTTTTGCACAGATTTTGCATAAGCTGGAAACCGGAGAGGATATGCCGCGGCCAACTATACAGGAAGTGTCACGGATGGTGCTTCGTCATGCAAGACTGCAGCTTGAAGTAAAGGGAGAATACACAGGTATTCGGGAAATACGTAAGCATGCGGCATGGTATACCGCAGGCTATAAAAATTCGTCAAAGCTTCGGGGAAAAATCAATGAAGTGGAAACCATTGAGCAGTTGGAGGAATTGTTTGCGGGAATGCAGTAAAAATGATTCCCGGGTAATATGATAAGGGAAATAGAAGCCAAGAAATAAAAGTCTGTATTTGGCAGTGCTTTTTAAATAGCATGGTATAGTTTTTCAGAAAAAATCTATTATTTAATATAGAAGAAATTGATGGGAAACTATTATGACACAGAGAATTTCTGATACGGACAGAAAAAAGAACGGGCGATTTTTGGTGGGAAAAATATGGGATAGATTTTCTCGATGGCGGAAGCGTCTGTGGAACCGTATCAAGAAGAAGGAAACAGTAGATGCCCAGGCGTGGGATGAAGCTGAGCAGGAAGAATCATGGGAAAATCCTTATCTGGATGATTTCAGAAACATTTTATTACAGATACTGAAAATACGTCATATGGAGTTTGGAGAGTTTCATCCGATTCTGATCGATTCCGATGAACGGGAACAGAGTTTTCTGGTGCAAGAGGATACGGTACGTCTGCTGGCGCAGATCGGGGAGGGGTTGAATACCTTAGAGATTCTCACGGACCGACCGGAATATTTCAGAAGCTTTTCGGAGAGGATGAATGAGGAATATGGTCTGCTGATTCAGATTTACCCTCGGGACTTTTGTGGAGGCCTGCTGGGAAATGTGGTATTGGATCTGGAGCGTCACAGTGAACTTGATTTGAAGCGCTGGACGGATAAGATTTTATATATTCCGTTTTATAAACGCAGATGGAGAGAAAGTAAGGATAGGGAAAGCGCGGTAAAACAGAGAGCAGATGAAATGTCAGAAGTTAACGCGTGCATAGATATAGATGCCATAGATCAGAGAAATCTTGACATAGAAGTACCTATCGGATATAATATTGTGACTGTAAAAACGAAAGCAAGCGATATACAGAATCGTCTATGAGATATAAAAGCAGGAGGAGCAGTAAAAATGGATAAGAAAAATCTGTTAACTTACCAGGGGTTACAGAAACTGGAAGACGAACTTCAGGAATTAAAAGTAGTAAAAAGAAAAGAAGTTGCTCAGAAGATCAAAGAAGCAAGAGAGCAGGGAGATTTATCTGAGAACGCAGAATATGATGCTGCAAAAGATGAGCAGCGTGATATTGAGGCAAGGATTGAAGAAATTGAAAAAATCCTGAAAAATGCGGAAGTCGTTGTGGAAGATGAGGTAGATCTGGACAAAATCAGTGTGGGATGTCAGGTAAAGATCCTGGACTGCGAGTTTGATGAAGTGTTGGAGTATAAGATCGTTGGTTCCACAGAGGCAAACAGCCTGAAGGGAAAAATTTCCAATGAATCTCCTGTAGGAAAAGCATTACTTGGTGCAAGAGAAGGAGAAGAAATTGAAGTAGAGACACAGGCTGGAATATTAAAATATAAAGTTCTGGAAATCCAGAGATCCAACTAAGAGGAGTGTGCGAAAGATGGCAGAGCAGAATAAGGGACAGGCAAAGGAGCAGGATCTGAATCAGCTTCTGAAGGTTCGTCGTGAAAAGTTAAAAGATTTGCAGGATAATGGAAAAAATCCATTTGAGATAACCAAATATGACGTGACACATCATAGCATGGAGATTAAAGAGAATTATGATGCTTTGGAAGGTCAGACTGTGACAGTAGCCGGACGTATGATGTTTAAACGTGTTATGGGAAAGGCTTCTTTCTGCAATATTCAGGATCTGCAGGGAAGTATTCAGTCTTATGTTGCAAGAGACAGCATTGGCGAAGATCCATATAAAGATTTTAAAAAGTATGATGTGGGCGACATTATCGGCATTAAGGGCGAAGTATTCAAGACAAAAACAGGAGAGATTTCTATCCATGCCAGCGAAGTGGTTCTTTTGAGCAAGAGCCTTCAGGTATTGCCGGAGAAATTTCACGGTCTGACAGATACGGATACCCGTTATCGTCAGAGATATGTGGATCTGATCATGAATCCGGATGTAAAAGATACCTTTATCAAACGTTCTAAAGTCATCAGCAGTATTCGCCGTTATCTGGATGGACAGGGATTTATGGAGGTGGAAACTCCGATGCTGGTATCCAATGCCGGCGGTGCGGCAGCAAGACCATTTGAGACACATTTCAATGCCCTGAATGAAGATCTGAAGCTGCGTATTTCTCTGGAATTATATTTGAAACGTCTGATCGTAGGCGGCATGGAGCGGGTATATGAGATCGGCCGTGTATTCCGTAATGAAGGATTAGACACCAGACACAACCCGGAATTTACTTTGATGGAGCTTTA
>CAZLZX010000142.1:0-7023 GCA_964564095.1 uncultured Eubacterium sp.
ACGTTGGTCTCCAAAACCAAATGTCGAGGGTTCGAGTCCTTCTGTCCCTGCTGAAAATAGCTGAGATCTTGGTTTTTCAAGGTTTACAGCTATTTTTTTATTATAATCATTTGAAAATAAAGTAAATGGTTAGAAACATGGCGTTAGAATATTTTAATTTATATGATATTTTTGTTGCTATAAGAATTAAAAATAAAAGGGAGTGCTCTGGTAAGCGCTCCCTTTTGTGCAAATATGTGATTAAGAGAATTCTTTTATTCAGCCGGATGCTGCTGTGTGAAGATTTCACTGCCATCTGCTGCTAAGAATTGAGCCTCGATAACAGGATCTTCAATGCCTGCTTCAACTAAAGCGTCATATACGCTCTTTAACTGTTCGTCGGTTGTATCAGACTGACCAGATAAAGCTTCAGCAGTTGCTTCCGGATCAATATCAGCGTCTGTGTATTTGTAGATATAGATGAGCTTGTTGCCTTCAGCAGCCATATCAAAGTCTAAGCCCTGGTCTGCCAGAGAGGATTTCAGACTCTCAAGCTGAGACTGCATCATATCTGTGTTGAGAAATTCTTCGACAGAGCTGATTTTAGTCAGGTCAGAAAGGCCGGAATCAGATTTTTCCTCTTCGGCGCTGGACTCCTGCTCAGAAGAAGTATTTGCAGCATTTGAGTTAGCGTCTGCATCAGATTTTCCACCGCATGCGGCAAAGGTAAGCGCTACTGCGAGCATTGTGCAGCAAATAAGCGCTTTGAAAGATTTTCTTTTCATTTTTCATGTCTCCTTTATTAATTGTTATTTGAAAATTATATCACACAAATTATGTTTTTTAAGTTTACAGATGGATAAACATGTAAAGTATTTTTTGCTTTTTGCTTAATATTTTATTAACTTCGTGCTATAGTAGACAATATAACCATTATGTTGAAAAAAATACAAAGAGATGGGAGGTTTATCATGGGATTGAACAGTACGCCAAGTGCAAATAGAATACATATCGGATTTTTTGGAAGAAGAAATGCGGGTAAGTCCAGTGTAGTAAACGCAGTAACCGGTCAGGAGCTGGCAGTTGTCTCCGATACAAAGGGAACGACAACAGATCCTGTTTATAAATCTATGGAGTTATTGCCTTTGGGACCTGTTATGATCATCGATACACCGGGATTTGATGATGAAGGAACACTGGGGGAACTGCGTGTCAGGAAAACAAAGCAGGTACTAAATAAAACGGATGTGGCAGTGCTTGTAGTAGATGCAACAGAGAGAATGAAGCAGTGCGATGAGGAGCTGGTTGCATTATTTCGGAAAAAGGAAATTCCTTATATTATTGTATACAATAAATTAGATCTTTTGGACGGTACTGGAGTGCTTGGGGGTGCGCAGTCTTTAAGATGTGATAAGAATACTCAGCAGAACAAAATACAGGAAAACGCAAAAAATGAGATCTATGTCAGCGCTTTACAGGGGACAGGCATTTATGCATTAAAAGAGCTTATCGGGAAGACTGTGGTTACAGACGATATGAAGCTTCAAATCGTGGGAGATATTATTGAACCATCAGATTTTGTTGTTTTAGTAGTGCCTATTGATAAGGCTGCACCGAAGGGGCGTCTGATTTTACCTCAACAGCAGACGATTCGTGATATTTTGGAAGCGGATGCTACCGCTATTGTGGTAAAAGAGCATGAATTGAAAGAGACTTTGGAGCAGATTGGAAAGAAACCGTCTCTGGTTATTACAGATAGCCAGGTATTTGCAAAGGTATCTGCGGATGTTCCGGAAGACATTCCTTTAACGTCATTTTCAATATTAATGGCGAGATATAAAGGCTTTTTGGATGCTGCGGTACAGGGGGTAGCGGCGATTGAACAATTGAGGGATGGGGATAAGGTTTTAATAGCAGAAGGATGTACGCACCATAGACAATGTGATGATATTGGAAGCGTGAAAATCCCAAGATGGCTGAAAAATTATACCGGCAAAAAGATAGAAATTGAAACCAGTTCAGGAACGGAATTTCCCGAAGATTTGACGAAGTATGCTCTTATCATACATTGTGGAGGCTGTATGCTAAACGAACGCGAGGTAAAATATCGAATGAAATGTGCATTGGATCAGGGAATTCCGTTTACTAACTATGGGATTACCATTGCATATATGCAGGGAATATTAAAACGTAGTATTCGGATATTTCCTTATTTATCCGATGAAATAGAGGATTAAGAGGAATATATGTTATGTATGAAATTGAAACTGTGAAATTATAAAATAGTAGCCGAGGTTAGGAAAATGAGAATGGAAGAGGATTGTCTCGGGAACAGACAATTACAGGATGAAGAATTGATTGGAATCAACACGCTCCGGGCGTCAGAAAATTTCAATTTGAACTACCGGCGGACGAATATGGAATTAATCTATGCGATTGTAAAGGTTAAGAGAGCTGCTGCTGTAACTTATCAGAAGCTGAATATAAGACCGGATGTTTATGAAAAGGTAGTTTTGGCATGTGATGAGGTGTTGGCAGGCAAACATGATAAATGGTTTATGTTGGATGCGTTGCAGGGGGGTGCCGGAACTTCTACCAATATGAATGTGAATGAGGTATTGGCAAATGCAGCGCTTATTTTGCATGGAGAGTATCCGGGTCATTATGAGAAGATTCATCCCCTTAATGATATTAATCGAGGGCAGTCTACCAATGATGTGTATCCAACGGCATTGCGAATAGCATCAATCGATATGCTTCGTGCTTTGAGTGAAGAATGTGCAAAGCTTCAGGAGTCATTACAGAGAAAGGAAAATGACTTTGAGGATATTCGAAAGCTTGGCAGAACGGAATTAATGGATGCGGTGGAAATTACATTGGGAGAAGAGTTTGGAGCTTTTGCCCAAGCCATTGGCAGAGACCGTTGGCGTATTTATAAAATAGAAGAACGTCTGCGTCAGGTAAATATTGGAGGTACGGCAGTAGGGTTATCCGATACGGCTGCCAGAAAGTATCGCTTTGGTATCATAGAAGAGCTGCGCAAGAGTACCGGGATAGGATTGGCTGTGGCAGAATATCCTATGGATATTACACAGAATAACGATGTGTTTGTGGAGGTTTCAGGATTGTTAAAAGCATTGGCAGTTAATCTATCGAAAATTGCAGGAGATTTCAGACTGATGAATTCCGGACCACATGGTGGTTTCGGAGAGATCAGACTGAAAGCGTTACAGCAGGGGAGTACGATCATGCCCGGAAAAGTAAATCCTGTGATTCCGGAGATGGCGATACAGACATCCATTCGGGTAATGGCCAACGACAGTGCGATTTCTATGGCGGCATCCAGAGGAGAATTTGAATTGAATGCATTTTTACCATTGATTGCAGACAGTCTTTTGGAAAGCCTGGGATTACTTCAAAATACGGTAAGATTGTTCCGGGAAAAATGTGTAGATTGTTTGGAGGCAAATGAAGAAAGTTGTAAAAAGCATTTGGAACAGACGGCGTATTTTGGCGTACAGTATATTGAGGCTCTTGGATATGATGTGGTCAGTCATATTATTACAGAGTATGAACCTGAGAAAGCGAAACAGATTTTAGAACAAAAATTAATGTTATTATGATTTTGCATATATAAAGACGACTTAGGCATTACTGTCTGGCGGAAGCTTTGTTATAATGAAAGCAAAAAAGAGATTGTTAAGTATGGAGGTTTTTATAACATGAAACTGATAAAGACAGAAGAATCAGTGGGACATGTGCTCTGCCAGGATATTACCCAGATCATCAGGGGGGTAACAAAGGATGCTGTTTTTCGCAAAGGACATGTGGTTACCGAAGAGGACATTCCGGTGCTTTTATCTGTGGGAAAAGAACATTTGTATGTTTGGGAAAATGACGAAACGATGCTTCATGAGAATGATGCTGCTCAGGTTTTATATGAAATCTGCAAAGGCGATCATATGCATGGAACAGATGTAAAAGAAGGAAAGATCGAACTGATTGCAGAGGTAGACGGTATTTTAAAAATCAATAAAGAGCGGCTTCTTGCGGTAAACAGTTTTGAACAGATGATGATCGCAGCCAGACATGGAAATACACCGGTAAAATGCGGAGATAAGCTGGCAGGCACGAGAATCATTCCTCTTGTAATAGAAAAAGAAAAAATGGAACAGGTAAAACATGTAGGAAATGAGGAACCGATTTTTACCATTCTTCCATATCAGAAAAAAAAGGTTGGTATTGTAACAACCGGAAGTGAAGTGTTTAAAGGTCGCATCAAGGATACGTTTGGCCCTGTTATCAAAGACAAACTGTCTGAGTTTCCGACGGAGATTCTTGGACAAACTTACGTAGATGATGAAAAGGCTCATATTACAGAGGCAGTTTTGGATTATATAGAAAAAGGGGCGGATATGATTGTCTGTACCGGAGGTATGAGTGTTGATCCGGATGATTGTACACCGGGCGCAATTGCAAATACCGGTGCCAGAGTGGTGTCTTATGGAGCGCCTGTGCTGCCGGGCGCCATGATGATGCTGGCTTATTATGAAAAAGATGGAAAACAGATTCCGATCATGGGACTTCCGGGATGTGTAATGTATGCAAAACGTACAATCTTTGACCTGGTACTTCCGAGAGCCATGGCAGATGATATTATGACAAGAGAAGATATCTGTGTGCTTGGCGAAGGCGGATTATGTTTAAACTGTGATGTGTGTACATTCCCGAATTGCGGATTTGGTAAATAGGAGGAAATAATAGAATGGCAGATACAAATTTGAAGGCAGTGAATATTCACTGGGAAGAGATTGAAAAGTACAGCGTATTTAAAATTATGCGCTTTGAAGTGAAATATGAAGGTAAGGTAATTGGATATTATAGAATCTGGCATGATCCGGATACAGAAAATATTGCATTTTACAGCACAAATGATAAACATGGGGTGCTTCCTCCGGGACAGTATCAGGCGAAGCCGGGAAATCACAAGCTGATTCAGTATATAGAAGAGGATTTAGGTAAAATGGGGTATTACATTCCAAATGGCCGTAAGATGATCACGGATGATATGCTGATTGGAAAAATGAAATTTCCGACAGATTGGGACGTTCTTTATTAAAGGAGGAAGACATGGAACTTCAATTAACGCATATTAACGATCAGGGACGGGCAAAAATGGTGGACGTATCTGCAAAGGCAGATACACAGCGGATCGGAGTGGCTTCCGGAAAGATCCGCATGCAGAAAGAAACCTTTGAACTGATCACAGAGGGGAAAATAAAAAAGGGAGATGTGCTGGCTGTCGCCCAGGTGGCTGGTGTCATGGCAGCTAAGAAAACATGGGATATGATTCCGATGTGCCATCCTTTGCTGCTGACCGGTGTAGATATTCATTTTGAATTATATCCTGAGGTATCAGAAATAGAAGTGATCGCTTCTGTAAAGACGACAGGAAAAACAGGAATCGAGATGGAGGCTCTCCATGCAGTATCCGTAGCATTGCTCACTATTTATGATATGTGTAAAGCAGTAGACAGAGGGATGCAGATCGTAGATATCCTTTTATTGGAGAAGGATGGCGGTAAGTCCGGACATTTCATTAGAGAGAGGAAAAAATAAGATGAGTGAGGCAAGAGTACATTCTGTTTGCATAGCAACAGAAAGAGGCCAGTTAAAAAAAGAGATAGAAGAGGGAATTTTTCTCGAGGGCGTGGGCATTGAAGGCGATGGTCATTGCGGAGACTGGGGACGTCAGGTTACCTGTCTTAACTGGGAAAGCGTGACAAAATCGAATGAGGAAAACAAGCTGAATATGGGACCTGGAGATTTTGCGGAAAATGTATGCATTGAGCATATGGATGAGCTTGATCTTCAGGAAGGAGATCAGTTTCAGTTGGGAGAGTCCGTTGTGCTGGAAGTAACGCAGATTGGAAAACCGGATCATCCCAGCGTTGTTACAAGAACCTTTGGTATCAGTTTGCTTCCTTATGAAGGCCGTTTTTGTAAAATCATAAAGGGCGGAACTGTAAAAAAAGGCGATGCTGTAGTAAAATTGTAAAAAAGCAGATAAACCAGATAATAAAAGATCTGTTCAGGGCGCTTGTGACTGAGAAAGAAAGGATCAGGGAGATATTTCCAAAATGGGATATCTCCTTTTCAATTGCATATAATGTAGAGACAGAGAAAAGGAGGAAACAAGGAATACCATATAAATACCACAATAGGAAAGAAAAGTGAATAAAAAGACACCCGTGGAATACCGGTAAGGCAGAGATCGGTTGGTAAAAATGCATCGTTTGTTTAGGCGAAATTTATTTTTTTTATATATTTTTAATATTTTGATTGACAATATACTTACTATACACTTTAAACTATTCCTTGAGTAGAGGCAACATTAACTTAATTTATTTTAAGGGGGAACTTTTTTATGGCTCTTGTAATTGCGATTGTATACTTCGCTGCTCTTATTATTGTAGCAAGTTTATACTCGAAAAAGAAAGTAAAAACTGCATCCGACTTTGCGAATGCAGGCGGACAGATGGGATGGATCATGGTTACCTTCTCATTCGTTCTTGCACCTTTGGGTTCCGGTCATACAATGTCTCTGTGGCAGAAAGCTGCAGGCGGCGGATTCTCTGACTGGGCAGCATATACTGGTATCGGTGCCGGCGCTATGTGGTGGGCAATCGGTGCAGGTGCTGTATTCCTTCCAATCGCTATGTTATGGATGGGACCTTTGTACAAAAAAATCGGCGCTCCGACAGCTCCGGCTGCTCTGGAAAAAGTTTTTGGCAAAAAAATGGGATATTTCCATGCGGCATTCCAGACAATGACATGGACTGGTATCGGCTGCTCCGAGCTGGTTGCAACAGGAACGGCTATTTGGACGTTATGTAATGCAAGTGGTATTGGATTAAGTATTTATGCATCCATTATTATCGGATTTATTTTGATCGTATGCTACGTATTCTTTGGTGGTATGCTTCAGATGGCTTGGCTGAACTGTATCAATGCGATCGTAATGTTGATCGGCTCTTATGCGGC
>CAZLZX010000143.1:0-6929 GCA_964564095.1 uncultured Eubacterium sp.
CGGTGTTAGACCTGGAGCATGGACTTTTGCCTGTGATCGGTAAGACGAAAAAGACCGGAACGAAGATCACATTCATGCCGGATGGAGAGATTTTTGAAAAGACAAAGTTTAAAGAGGATGAAGTAAAAAGCCGGCTTCATGAGACGGCTTATTTAAATCCGGCTCTTACGATTATTTATGATGATCTGCGTCTGGAAGAACCGGAGCATATCGTTTTCCATGAAGAAGAAGGGATTATCGGGTTTGTAAAGGATGTCAATAAAAAAGCGGAAGTGCTTCATGATGTTATTTATTATAAGGGCGAAAGCGATGGTATTTCTGTAGAGGCAGCATTTCAGTATACAAGCGATTTTCATGAGAATATTTTAGGGTTCTGCAATAATATTTATAATGCTGAGGGTGGCACTCATATTACCGGATTTAAAACGACATTTACCACAGTCATTAATCAGTATGCCAGGGAGCTTGGTATTTTAAAAGAAAAAGATGCCAACTTTACCGGCGCGGATGTGCGAAACGGTATGACAGCGGTCATTTCTATCAAGCATCCGGAGCCGAGGTTTGAAGGACAGACCAAGACAAAGCTTGATAATCAGGATGCGGCAAAGGTAACAGGCAAGGTAACCGGCGACGAGATACAGTTATTTTTTGACCGAAATCTGGAAACTTTAAAGACTGTCATTTCCTGTGCGGAGCGTGCGGCAAAGATCAGAAAGACGGAAGAGCGCGCCCGGACGAATCTGCTGACCAAACAGAAATTTTCCTTTGATTCCAACGGAAAGCTGGCAAACTGTGAGAGCAGAGACGCTTCTGTCTGTGAGATATTCATTGTAGAGGGAGATTCCGCCGGCGGTTCGGCAAAAACAGCCAGAGACAGAAATTTTCAGGCAATTCTGCCGATCCGCGGAAAGATTTTAAATGTGGAGAAGGCGAGCATTGATAAAGTGCTTGCCAATGCGGAGATCAAGACAATGATCAATTCCTTTGGATGCGGATTTTCTGAAGGATATGGAAATGATTTTGACATTTCAAAGCTTCGTTACGACAAGATTGTAATTATGGCGGATGCGGATGTGGATGGCGCTCATATTTCCACATTGCTTTTAACGCTGTTTTATCGTTTTATGCCGGAGCTTATCTTTGAAGGACATGTCTATGTGGCAATGCCGCCGCTGTACAAGGTCATGCCTTCTAAGGGGGAGGAAGAGTATCTGTACGACGATGCGGCATTAGAGCGGTACAGAAAAACACATAAGGGTTCTTTTACGCTGCAGCGCTATAAAGGTCTGGGCGAAATGTCTCCGCAGCAGCTCTGGGAGACGACTATGGATCCAAAGACGAGAATGCTGAAACGGATCGAGATTGAGGACGGAAGGATGGCGTCTGATGTGACGGAAATGCTGATGGGGACGGATGTACCTCCGAGAAAGGCATTTATCTATGAACACGCCAACGATGCGGAGATTGACGCCTAGTTTTCATAAAATAGATGTTTGCTATGATGCATAAAAATGATATTTTCAAGCGTATTTTATATCAGCCATATGCAGTAGAATAAATAAAATTTCTATTAAATAGAGAGAGGAAATAGAAATGGAAACATTGGAACAACAGGAACAGATCATCAGAACAGAGTATTCCGAACTGATGCAGAAATCATATATTGATTATGCCATGAGTGTTATTGTGGCCCGTGCACTGCCTGATGTAAGAGATGGGTTAAAGCCGGTACAGCGCCGTACACTTTATGATATGCATGAGCTTGGCATTCGATATGACAAGCCATACCGAAAATGTGCCAGAATCGTGGGGGATACCATGGGTAAATATCATCCTCATGGAGACAGCTCGATCTATGGCGCATTGGTGGTGTTGGCACAGGATTTTAAAAATGGGATTCCGCTGGTAGATGGACATGGCAATTTTGGTTCCATTGAGGGAGACGGCGCAGCAGCGATGCGTTATACGGAGGCACGTTTACAGAAGATCACGCAGGAAGCTTATTTAGCAGACCTTGATAAAAATGTGGTGGATTTTGTGCCGAACTTTGATGCCACAGAGAAGGAGCCGGCGGTTTTACCTGTCAGGATTCCGAATCTTTTGATTAACGGTGCGGAGGGGATTGCGGTAGGTATGGCCACCAGTATCCCGCCTCACAATCTGGGCGAGGTCATTGACGGTGTGATTGCTTATATGAAGGACCCGGACATATCTACGGATGAAATGCTTACCATTATTCCGGGGCCGGATTTTCCCACTGGCGGTATTGTCGTAAATAAAGATGATCTGAACGCTGTTTATGAAACCGGAAACGGAAAGATCAAGATCCGTGGAAAAGTGGAGATTGAAAAAGTAAAGGGCGGAAAAGAAAGGCTGGTTATCACAGAGATTCCATATCCGATGATCGGCGCCAATATCGGGAAATTTTTAAATGATGTATATGGTCTGGTGGAAAGCAAGAAGACTACGGATATTGTGGATATTTCCAATCAGTCTTCCAAAGAAGGAATCCGTATTGTCATTGATTTGAAAAAGGGAGCAGATGCAGAGAACTTGTGCAATCTGCTTTATAAGAAGACTCGTCTTGAGGATACTTTTGGCGTGAATATGCTGGCTGTAGCGAATGGACGCCCGGAAACGATGGGACTGGTAGATGTCATTCGTCACAATGTGTCCTTCCAGTATGAACTTGCTACGCGAAAATATCAGACATTACTGGAAAAGGCGCTGGATAAAAAAGAGATTCAGGAAGGCTTGATCAAAGCATGTGACGTTATCGATTTGATCATTGAGATACTTCGCGGCAGCAAAAATATTAAGCAGGCGAAGGAATGTCTGGTTCACGGTGTGACGGATAATATCAAGTTCAAGTCCAAAATGTCTGAGAAGATGGCCTCTATGCTGCGGTTTTCCGAACGACAGGCGAATGCTATTTTGGAGATGCGTTTGTACAAGCTGATCGGTCTTGAGATAGAAGCGCTGATGAAGGAGCATGAGGAGACGCTGAAAAATATTGCATTTTATGAGGAAGTGCTTGGCAGCAGAGCCGCTATGGCGAGAGTCATTATCAAAGAGCTGAAAGCCATTAAAAAGGAATATGCGGTGCCGAGAAGGACTGTTATAGAGAATGCCAAGGAAGCCGTTTATGAAGAAAAGAAGATGGAAGAGATACCGGTCGTATTCCTGATGGATCGTTTTGGATATGCAAAAACTGTGGATGTTTCTATTTATGAAAGGAATAAGGATGCAGCGGATCAGGAGAATCGTTATGTATTAAATTGTATGAATACAGATAAAATATGTATTTTTACGGATTTAGGGCAAATGCATCTTTTAAAAGTCCAGGATCTGCCATATGGTAAATTCCGGGATAAAGGAGTCCCCATCGATAATCTCAGCAATTACAATAGCAGTGAAGAAAAGGTAGTATTTATTGATAATCTGGGACAGATGAAGGAAAAAATGATGCTGTTTGCAACTGAGAGCGGCATGATCAAGCTGGTAAGCGGGCAGGAATTTGACGTGGCAAAACGTACTACGGCTGCCACAAAGCTGGCAGATGGAGATAAGCTTCTCTTTGTATCTTTGGCAGAACAGGGTGATACTTTTATTATGCAGTCAAAGAAAAATATGTTTCTGCGTATTAATGCGGCAGATATTCCACAGAAACGAAAGGCTGCTATCGGTGTAAGAGGTATGAAGCTGGCAGCAGCGGACAGCCTGGAAGCATGTTATGTGCTGAAGGAATCTCAGACACAGGTGGTTATGGTCAAAGACAAAGAGGTTCATTTGAACCGGCTTCATGTTGGAAACAGAGATACAAAGGGAGTTAAGAAGTAACTAAGATTTGTAATGATATAAATGAAATAGACAAATTTTCTGTGATTTAGCATAAAAATATGCGCAAGTGAATGACAGAAAGTTTGTCTATTATATAACAATTGTTGACATGTCTATTTTTTGCATGATAGTATACTAATTAGACGTATGAAACCGACGGTTTGCCGGTTTCATTTTGTTTAACAATATGAAGGGAGAGTTGTAAAATGACAACATTGATGTGGATTGTTCCAATCATCGGTATCATTGCACTTGTCGTAGCAGCAGCTTTAGCTTCTTTCATCAAGAAACAGCCGGAAGGAAATGACAGGATGAAAGAAATCGCAGCAGCTATACACGAAGGTGCGCAGGCGTTTTTAAAGGCGGAATACAAAATTTTGGCAATTATAATTGTTATCGTATTCCTGGCAGTGGGATTTGCAATTGGCTGGCCAACAGCAGTTTGCTTTATCATCGGCGCAATTTTCTCCATTATCGCAGGTTACTGTGGTATGAGCGTAGCAACAAGAGCAAACGTTAGAACAGCAAACGCAGCAAAAGAGAAAGGTATGGCATCAGCCCTTGCTATCGCATTCCGCGGCGGCGCAGTTATGGGTCTTTGCGTAGTAGGTCTTGGTCTTTTCGGCGTAAGTATCATTTACCTGATCACAGGTAATGATTCTATTCTGTTTGGATTCAGCTTAGGCGCTTCATTTGTAGCATTGTTTGCCCGTGTTGGCGGCGGTATCTATACAAAAGCTGCAGATGTGGGTGCGGATCTGGTAGGTAAAGTAGAAGCAGGTATCCCGGAGGACGATCCTCGTAACCCGGCTACAATCGCTGATAACGTAGGCGATAACGTAGGCGATGTTGCTGGTATGGGTGCTGACCTTTTTGAGTCTTATGTAGGTTCTATTATTTCTGCGATTACATTGGGTATTGCAGCATCTGCTGTATATGTAGGTAATGCAGGTACACTTGGTGCAGCTTTTTATCCGTTAATACTTTCAGCAGTAGGTATTGTTGCATCTATCATCGGTGTATTTTTCGTTCGTGGTAAAGACGGCGGAGATCCGCAGAAGGCTTTAAATACAGGCGAATATGTATCTTACATCATCACGATTGTATTAGCAGCAATTCTTTCAAAAGTAATGCTTGGTTCTATGAAGCCATTTGTTGCTATTGTTGCAGGTCTGATCGTTGGTCTGTTGATCGGTAAGATTACAGAATGGTATACATCTGATCATTATAAACATGTTAAAAAGATTGCAGCTCAGTCTGAGACAGGTTCCGCTACAAACATTATCAGCGGTCTTGCAGTAGGTATGCAGTCCTGTGCGATTCCAGTTATTCTGATCGCTGTAGCTATCATTGTTGCTTATATGACATCCGGCGTTTATGGTATTGCCCTTGCAGCGGTAGGTATGCTTGCAACAACAGGAAGTACAGTAGCAGTAGATGCTTATGGCCCTATTTCTGATAATGCCGGCGGTATTGCAGAGATGTCCGGATTGGATGAGAGCGTTCGTGAGATCACAGACTCTCTTGACTCCGTAGGTAATACAACAGCAGCTATCGGTAAAGGTTTTGCCATTGGTTCTGCAGCTTTGACAGCATTGGCTTTGTTCGTGACATACGCAAACGCAGTACAGTTAGAGGCAATCAGTATCCTTCAGCCAACAGTTATTGCTGGTCTGTTTATCGGCGCTATGCTGCCGTTCCTTTTCTCATCTATCACAATGGAAGCTGTATCCAAAGCGGCTAACAAGATGATTGAAGAGGTACGCCGTCAGTTCCGTGAGGATAAAGGTATCCTGGAAGGAACAAGCAAAGCTGATTATAAGAGATGTGTAGATATTTCTACAAAAGCAGCTCTGAAAGAAATGGTTATACCTGGTGTGATTGCTATTGTAGCTCCGATTATTGTAGGTATCATTTTAGGACCTGCAGCCCTTGGCGGACTTTTAGCCGGCGCTCTGGTAACAGGTGTTATGCTTGCTGTATTTATGGCAAATGCAGGTGGTGCCTGGGATAACGCTAAGAAGTACATTGAAGGTGGTACACACGGCGGTAAAGGCAGTGAGCCTCATAAAGCAGCAGTTGTTGGCGATACAGTAGGTGACCCATTCAAGGATACATCCGGTCCATCTATCAACATTCTGATCAAACTGATGACAATCGTTGCAGTAGTATTTGCACCATTGTTCCTTCAGATTGGCGGACTTCTCTAGTCTGTATTTATATGTATCAAATTTTATATTGATTCTACATGAAAATTTATATAAAAAACTGTGCGTTGGCTAAATGCTGATGCACAGTTTTTTTATAAAATTAAATTTATAAGGTCTTTGGATGTAATTTAATGGCAGTGGAAAAGACCGGTTGACAGAGAAATCAGTGCTTTTTCTTAATTGTGTCCAAAGAAAAATGTTTAAATAATTTTTGGAGAAAGGTTGGATTATGGTCAATATATGCAACATAAAAAATCAATACAAGTATTATTTTTGTGAATTTTATCTGGTTTGTTTGATAATAATACAAAATAATTGACGAATATGTAAAAGTTATGTATAATTGAATTCTAAACGTTTAGAAAACAAAAAGGAGGATAAACGAATGAGAACATTGGCGCCATCTGAGGCATTAATTATGAAATGTTTATGGGAATCCCATCAGGATTTGACGGTTTTGGAATTAACAGAACGTCTGAAAAATATTTATGGAAAAGAATATGCAGTAAATACAGTTTCTACTTTTATGACTATTCTAATGAAAAAAGGGTTTGTAAACAGATATAAAAAGAAACATTCCCATCAATATCATCCACTCATAAGTATGGATGAATACCGTCAGGGACATATTTCCGATGTGAAAGACGAATGGTATCACGGCTCTACTTTGGGGATGATGGCATCTTTGATGCAGATATCAGATATTACACCGGAAGAAGCCAAAGAGTTGAGGGCATTGTTGGATGAATATTCAGATTAGTTTGATTCTATGTCTGTTATTGACAATGCTGACAGGGACCATAGCCTATCTGTTTTTTCTTCTTATTAAGTTTCTTACAGCTAAGCTATTAATCATCAAAACGTATTATATATTACTGA
>CAZLZX010000144.1:0-6883 GCA_964564095.1 uncultured Eubacterium sp.
CAAAATAAGGGAAAATTTGATATTTACTTAGTCATACAAGTGGCAAACTCGGGGGAAGATTTTTGTTCTTGAAATTTAATATACGCTGTGTTATAATTCCTAAATGACTGTAAGTAGCCGAAGTACGCCCTTTTTTACTGTATGGAAGTTTCTTCCCCGTACGGTAAGAAAAGCACTGCGTGCCAGGGGTACGCAGCTACATGATAACATGAGCGAGATGCACATGCTTGCACGTGCGGCGAAGGGCGAAATGCGATTATGATGCGGAGTATCATGATATATATTAAGGAGGAAATCATCAGAATGAGTGTACAGGTAGAAAACTTAGAAAAAAATATGGCTAAGCTCACAATCGAAGTACCTGCAGAAGAATTGGAGAAGGCGCTTCAGACAGCATATAATAAACAGAAAAAGAGCATCAGCCTTCCAGGATTCCGTAAAGGAAAAGTTCCGAGAGCCATGGTAGAAAAAATGTATGGCGCAAATGTTTTCTGCGATGATGCAGCAAACGCAATTCTGCCAGATGCATATGCAAAGGCTGCAGAGGAAAGCGGATTGGATATCGTTTCCAGACCAAATCTTGACATCGTTCAGCTCGAAAAAGGCAAACCATTTATCATTACAGCAGAGGTTGCTGTAAAACCGGAAGTAAAACTTGGCAAATATGTAGGTGTAACAGTTACAAAGATTGATACAACTGCTACAGAAGAGGAAATCGAGAAAGAGATCGATGCAGAGAGAGAGAAAAATGCAAGAACGATCACTGTTGAGGACAGAGCGATCGAGAGCGGCGATACAGCAGTTATCGATTATGCAGGAAGCGTAGATGGCGTTGCATTTGAAGGCGGTACGGCAGAGAATCATTCTCTCGTGATCGGCTCTAACTCCTTCATCCCTGGATTTGAAGATCAGTTGATCGGCAAAAATGCAGGCGAGGAAGTGGATGTAAATGTTACTTTCCCGGAAGAGTATCATGCAGCAGATCTGGCTGGCAAAGCAGCAGTATTTAAAGTAAAGATCAATGAGATCAAAACAAAAGAAGTTCCTGAACTGGATGATGATTTCGTACAGGATGTTTCTGAGTTTGATACAGTTGCAGAGTACAAAGACAGTATCAAAGAGAAAGTAGAGACAAGAAAAGCAAACGAAGCAAAATCTGCTCAGACAGAGGAAGCGATCAAAAAGATCGTTGAGAAATCCGAGATGGAGATTCCGGAAGCAATGATTGATACACAGTGCGAAGACATGATCAATCAGTTCGCACAGCAGATGCAGCAGCAGGGACTTTCCATGCAGCAGTATCTTCAGTTTACAGGCACAACCGTAGATCAGTTGAAAGAGCAGGTTCGTGATGAAGCAGTATCCCGTATCGAGAGCGGACTTGTATTAGAGCAGATTGCAAAAGAAGAGCAGATCGAGGTTTCTGATGAAGAACTGGATGCAGAGCTTGCTAAGATGGCAGAGATGTACAAGATGGAGCTTGATCAGTTGAAATCCTACATGGGAGATGCTGAGAAAGAAGCCATGAGAAAAGATATGGCTGAACAGAAAGCTGTTACATACATCATGGACAGCGTTAAATACAGAGCAAAAGCCAAATCTAAAAAAGAAAAAGAGGCAGAAGCTGCTGAAGCAGAGGCTGCAGAGGCAACAGAAGAGTAATAACACATTTTGTGGAGAGGAGATATGGGAGATTTGGCGGCAAATCTCCCATATCCTGTTTAAACCGAAATTTGTCGAATTTTCAGAGCAGGAAGAACTGCAAAGCAGATTCTGAAATTTTTTGAAAAGTATATGATAAAAGAAGAGGAGGTCACAACCATGAGTTTAGTACCTTATGTCGTTGAACAGACAAGCAGAGGAGAACGCAACTACGATATCTATTCACGTTTGCTGAAAGATCGAATCATTTTCCTGGGAGAAGAAGTAAACGAGACAACCGCAAGTCTGGTTATCGCACAGCTGCTTTTCCTGGAAGCAGAAGATCCGGGAAAGGATATTCATTTATACATCAATTCCCCGGGCGGAATGGTTACGGCAGGACTGGCAATTTATGACACGATGCAGTATATCAAGTGTGATGTTTCCACCATCTGTATGGGATTGGCAGCAAGCATGGGAGCATTCTTGCTGGCAGGCGGAGCAAAAGGAAAACGTTTTGCACTTCCAAATGCAGAGATCATGATCCATCAGCCATCCGGCGGAGCAAGAGGTCAGGCTACGGAGATTCAGATCGCAGCAGAAAACATCTTAAAGACAAAGGCACGTCTGAATCGTATTCTGGCTGAAAATACCGGAAAACCGGTGGATGTGATCGCTGCTGATACTGAGAGAGACAATTACATGACAGCAGACGAGGCCATGGAATATGGTCTGATCGATGCAGTTATCAAAGAGCGCCAGTAGGATATTCTGAAAATTTGAATGTTGCAGAGATCAGCCTGACGGCGGAGTCTTAAGACATATTGAAGAAACTAGCAGTGAGGTAGAAATATGGCAGGAAAAAGCAACGGCGATGAAAGAATACGTTGTTCTTTTTGTGGAAAGCCCCAGGAGCAGGTCCGCAAATTGATTGCAGGACCAAAGGGCATTTATATTTGTGATGCATGTGTGGAGATCTGCACGGATATCATAGAAGAAGAATTTGATGATTATGGAGATAAGGCTCCGGACATGGATATCAATCTCCTGAAACCGGAGGAGCTGAAAGCATTTTTGGATGAGTATGTCATTGGACAGGAAGACGCCAAAAAAGTGCTTTCCGTAGCTGTTTATAATCATTACAAAAGAATTTTGGCTGAGCCGGACCCGGAAGTGGAGCTTCAGAAAAGCAATATTCTGATGCTTGGCCCCACCGGTTCCGGTAAGACACTGCTGGCACAGACGCTGGCAAAGATCTTGAATGTTCCATTTGCTATTGCAGATGCGACTACATTGACTGAGGCCGGATATGTCGGCGAAGATGTGGAAAACATTTTGCTGAAAATCATTCAGGCTGCAGATTATGATGTGGAAAAAGCGCAGTACGGCATTATTTACATTGATGAGATTGATAAGATCACAAGAAAATCCGAGAATGCGTCCATTACAAGAGATGTATCCGGAGAAGGCGTTCAGCAGGCATTGTTAAAAATCTTAGAAGGAACGGTTGCATCCGTACCGCCTCAGGGCGGAAGGAAGCATCCGCAGCAGGAATTGATTCCTATTGATACAACCAATATTCTCTTTATTTGCGGCGGTGCTTTTGAGGGAATCGATAAGATCATTGAAGCGCGTAAGGATCAGACTTCCATCGGATTTAACGGAGAGTTGTCAGCGAAGAATGACAAGAATGTAGGCGAGCTTTTAAGAGATGTGCTTCCGCAGGATCTGGTAAAATTCGGTCTGATTCCGGAGTTCGTAGGCCGAGTTCCGGTAACGGTATCTCTGGATCTTCTGGATAAGGAAGCGCTGATCCGCATTTTGCGGGAACCGAAAAATTCTCTGATCAAACAATATCACAAGCTGTTTGAGCTGGATGGCGTGGAGCTTGAATTTACGCCGGACGCAGTGGAAGCCATTGCAGAAAAATCATTACAGCGAAAGACAGGAGCCCGCGGTCTGCGTGCCATTGTGGAGAAAACATTGTTGGATCTGATGTATCAGATTCCTTCCCATAATGAAATCCGGAAGTGTACGATCACAAAGGAAATAGTGGATGGAGAAGCGGATCCTCTGGCGCTGGAGGACAAAAGCGGCAGCGAGAGCAAAAGCGCATAGTGAGCGAAAGCACTATAGTGAGGACAAAAGCGCGCATAGTGAGAATGAAAGCACTATAGTGGGACAAAAGCGCATAGCGAGAACGAAAGCATAAAGTGAGGACGACGATGAGTGAAATGTTGAGAGAGTTGCCGGCGGTTGCACTGCGGGGCGTTACGATCCTGCCGGGAATGGTAGCTCATTTTGATGTGAGTCGGGAAAAATCCATAAAGGCAATAGAGACAAGTATGAAAATGGATAATCAGATTTATCTGGTTACCCAGCGGGACTTGGACGTCAATGACCCGGATGTGAACGATTTATACAAAATAGGTGTAATCGCCGGAATCAAACAGATCGTAAAATTAAAAAATGATATTGTGCGCGTCCTGGTAGAAGGCGGACAGCGCGCAGAGCTTGCATATTTAAAGGAAAACAGTGAATATCTGGAAGCGGCAGTGGTAGCGCTTCAGGAAGAAGAAGAGGATTTTCCATATGGCATGGAAGATGCGATGCTTCGGGCTGTTCAGGAAGCGCTTCTTGAATACTGTACCGTAAATCCAAAAGTGGGAAAAGAGCTGGCGAAACAGGCAGATGGCTTTGATAATCTGCGCAGGCTTATGCGGCATCTCGGCAGCAATATTCCACTGGAATATCGGGACAGACAGAGACTCTTAGAGGCTTCCGGACTGACGCAGCGGTATGAAGTGCTGATGGAGCTGCTTTTGCGGGAAACCAATATTACCCGTATCAAAAACGATCTGCAGCAAAAAGTAAAGCAGCGGGTTGACAAAAACCAAAAAGATTACATCTTAAGAGAGCAGCAGAAAGTGATTCGTGAAGAGCTGGGCGAAGATAATACAGATTCCGATATTGATGATTTCTATAAAAAGGTTGAAGAACTGCAGGCGCCTGATGAGGTTAAGGAAAAGATCAGGAAGCAGATCGAGCGTTATAAGGCAGTGGCAGCGAATCCCTCAGAGGGAAGTATTGTCCGAAGCTATATCGAGACATTAGTGGATCTGCCCTGGGATAAAGCCTCCGTCGATAATATGGATCTTGATAATGCTCAGAACATACTGGACGACGACCATTACGGATTGGAAAAGGTCAAAGAGCGTGTCATGGAATTTCTGGCCGTGCGGAATATGACGAAAAAGGGCGACAGCCCTATTATCTGTCTGGTGGGACCGCCTGGTACTGGAAAGACCAGTATTGCCAGATCGATTGCCCGGGCGCTGGAAAAGGAATATGTGCGCATCTGTCTGGGCGGCGTCCGGGATGAAGCAGAGATTCGCGGTCACAGGCGAACCTATATCGGTTCCATGCCGGGACGAATCGTTCAGGGACTGCGTCAGGCGAAGGTAAAAAATCCGCTGATGCTGTTGGATGAGATCGATAAGATGAGCAGTGACTACAAAGGCGATCCATCCTCTGCTATGTTGGAGGTGCTGGACTCTGAGCAGAACAGCAAATTTATTGATCATTATATTGATATGCCTGTGGATCTGTCAGAAGTATTGTTTTTGGCGACCGCTAACGATGCATCTAATATTCCAAGACCATTGCTTGATCGAATGGAGATCATCGAGATATCAGGATATACTGCCAATGAGAAGCTTCATATTGCGAAAGAACATCTCATCGAGAAGCAGAAAGAGAAAAATGGTATCGGCACAGATCAGCTGACCATCAGTGATGATGCGTTAAATCAGATCATTTCCGGTCATACAAGGGAGGCCGGCGTAAGAAATCTGGAGCGTAAGATCGGCGAAATCTGCAGAAAAACCGCCAGAGAGATTTTTCAAAATCATGTAGAGGTTACTCAGGTAACAGCAGAAAATCTGGAGGATTTTCTTGGAAAAGAACGGTTCTCCGTAGACATGGCAAATGAAGAGGACGAGATTGGTATCGTCCGGGGGCTGGCATGGACCAGCGTAGGCGGCGATACTCTGGAAATCGAAGTCAACATCATGCCGGGCAAAGGAGAATTTGTATTGACAGGCAAGCTTGGAGACGTGATGAAGGAATCGGCTCAGGCAGGCATCAGCTACCTTCGTTCGGTCAGCGATAAATATGACATTAAACCGGAATTTTTCAAAGAAAATGATATTCATATTCATATTCCGGAAGGGGCAGTGCCGAAGGACGGTCCATCTGCCGGGATTACCATGGCAACAGCAATGCTGTCTGCTATTATCAGGCAGCCGGTGCGTGCAGATGTAGCGATGACAGGAGAGATCACGCTGCGGGGGCGTGTGCTGCCGATCGGAGGCCTGAAGGAAAAGCTTCTGGCGGCCAAGACGGCAGGCATCAAAACGGTCTGCGTACCATCGAAGAATAGAAAAGATGTGGAGGAGATTTCTGAGGAAATCAAGGATGGATTAGAAATCTGCTTTGTGAGTAAGATGGAAGAAGTGCTGGAGATTGCTCTGGTGGAATAAAATGACAGAAAAACTTTCATAAGGATAAAAAAATGACGGAGATTCGCGCATGATTGTCGTGCGCGAATCTCCGTTTCTTTTTTTATCACTAATTTTCATATTTTTAGTCTGGTATAGTAATACGATTTGAAAATAATATTTACAAAGTCGATAAAAAATTATTCTTCCTTATTACTATCTTCATTTTGGGGAGGTATGTATTCAATCAGATCTGTTAAATCACATTCCAAAACATAGCACAATCGTTTCAGAATATCGATATCCAATCTCTGTACTTTGTTATCTCGATAGTTGCGAAGCTGTGTTCTTTGCATTTCAGCCCGGAAAGATAGCTGATTCAGGGAAATATTTCTCTTTTTTATAATCTCATCCAGGCGCAGTTGTATATTTCCGTAGCTATTGCTGTTTACAGGCAGCTGACGCAGCGGGTTCTCTTTATGTTTTCTCATATTTTACCTCGATTTCCATGCTTTTTGGATGATTTTAATTATATTTTCCTAATCATTCTCTTGAAAGATTCATAATTCTGTGCTATATATTTATAGGGTATATATATCTACCCATATAAATAGGCGCATAGGAAAAGCGCTGAATTTTGCAAAAAAGATATAAAAGGAATGAATTTGTAATGATAGACATACATTGCCATCTCTTATATGGGGTGGATGACGGACCGAAGACCTTTGCCGAGTCCAGGGACA
>CAZLZX010000145.1:0-1752 GCA_964564095.1 uncultured Eubacterium sp.
TTCATAATATTTAAGATGGCTGTCTCCACAAGCTGGGCTTCCATGATAGGTGAGATAACTTTAATAAATGGTTCCCGTGGGAATATGATACTCCCTTCCGGAACAGAATAAATACTGCCGGAAAAACGGAAGGTACTCAGGTATTTAATAAAATCTTCATTGAACATGTTCAGACTTTGCAAATACCGAATATCGTCTGTAGAAAATTGCAGTGTTGTGATGTACTCAATGACCTGCTCCAGTCCCGCAGCAACGGCGTATCCTCCTCCACAGGGATTTTCACGGTAAAAAGCGTCAAATACTACAATGTCTTGCTTGTCGGTTTCAAAATAGCCTTGCATCATTGTGATTTCATATAAATCAGTCAACAATGTCAAATTTATAGATCTCATATCCGTTTCGCATGTTAAACATGCGCTCCTCTCAAAAATATCTATCATTATACTCCCTTTTAACATAAAGTGCCATTCTTTTTTAGATTTGCAGCAGTATTTTAAGTTGGCACAGGTTGTTATTGTGTCGAAATTTTGTTATACTGATACATTATAAAAGATAGAAAATCTAATCGGGAGGTTTTTATGGATAACAATTATAACTATGGAAATTCAAATCAGGAAAATCCGTATGCTGCTTCTAACGGCGGAACACAAGATTCCTCTTATGATAATCAGCAGCGTGCTTCCTATGACGAACAGCAGAGCGCTTCCCATAACAGTCAGCAGGGTACGCAGTCTGATTCCGATGTTGGAAATCCATATCATTATGGACAGACCGGAAGTACGAATACTTATAGCCAGTCAGACAGTAATGGCGGATATGGTACATCCAATGGAAATAATTATAATCAGCCAGGCGGAAATTATAATTATGGAAATCCGAATAACTATGGCAATTCTAATAATTATGGAAATCCGAATAACTATGGTAATTCTAATAATTATGGAAATCCCAATAATTACGGCGATCCGAATAACTATGGCGATCCGAATAGCTATGGCAATCCGAATAATTATGGCGGATATCATGAACCGCCGCAGAAGCCTGAGCAGACAGGATTGGCAATTGCTTCTTTGGTGTTAGGTATTATTTCACTTGTACTTTCCTGTACAGGTATTAATATCATTACAGGTATCGTAGGTATTATTTTTGGCGCGATTCATATTGCCAGGGGAACAGAGGAGCGCCGCACGATGGCGATTGCGGGTCTGGTACTGAGTATCGCAGGCATTGTTATTTTTATTATTCTGATTATTATTGGTGTATCATTGCTGGCCAGCGGCGTTTATGATTCTTTGATCTACGATTATATCGATTATATGTAATAATTAAATGAGTTTTTTTAGATAAGAACCAGAGGGCAGTTGCGAAAGTTTTGGTTGTATATAAATGTAATTACAGTTAGGCTTTGGCAGATGCCCTCGTTGTATTTGGATACAGAAGAAGGTTTTTCTTTATATGTGAGAAACAAAAAAGCTTTTTAATGCTGCAGGGGAGGGATATCTGTGAAAAAGAAGATTGTGGCAGCCGTGTTGCTGTCAGCATTGGTTTTCAGTGCGGGGTGTGGAAAACAGAGTGAGAGTGATTCGGAGAGCATGTCTGATCAGCCGGCCGTTTCGGAGGAGTCTGCCGAACCGGAACAAGCAGAAATAGTTCAAAACCAAAATGTGAGCCAAATTTCGGAAATAAAGAAACCGATAGTTACCTTTGAAAAAGTGGAAAACAATGTTATGTCTGAGGATGGACAAGTTACTC
>CAZLZX010000145.1:1762-6814 GCA_964564095.1 uncultured Eubacterium sp.
CTTGTTTATGCAAGCTTTATGCAGCCAACCTTTTATTTGAACGATAACGATGTGGCGCAGAAACTGGAAACTGCTTTTCAGGAAATTGAATTGGGATACGAACGGGTTCTCAGTGAAAGCGCAGAAGAAGTGGGCTGGCAATATGAGGAAAACGGCGATGAGATAGTATCTTATGAGGTTGCATATGATTTTTCCCTGCAGAGAGGGGATGACCGTGTCTTGTCTTTTATTCAGGAAAGTTATGGCTATATGGCAGGAGTACATGGATATACGGAGGAAACAGGGCTTAATTTTGATATGAAGACAGGCGAAGCGCTGAGTCTTAACGATATTGCCGCAGATAAAGAGGCTTTGCTTGATTCTGCGAAAAGCTACATTGCGGAGCTGCTTGAATTGCCACGTTTTGAGGAGGCATTGTACGGATCGAAAGAGGATGCGATGAAGGTAGTGGAAGAGGATGTGCTGTCTGATGACAATTACTGGTATTTTACTAATACGGGTATAACGTTTGTTGCAAATGCATATATTTTGGGTCCATATGCGGCAGGTTCATTTCACTTTGATATACCTTATGAAAAACTGAATGGCTTAAAGGAAGAATATAAATATCAGGGACCTTATGAAATGGGGTTGCCCATAGGCGCTGCCGGAACGGCAGATTTGGATGGGGATGGTCAGCAGGATATGATATCTTATCAGTGTACCATAGATGAGGCAACATCAGAACCGATACCGGTTCTGGTAATAAATGACACTGATTTTTCAGATGCCTTGAAGGATGAAAACGCATTTCTGACCGAGGGAGCGAATGAATATTCCGCTGACAAATACTATATTGTAGACTTGGATGTGTCAGACAAATATTTGGAACTTGCGATTCGGGACAGTGGACCAAGCGATGACCCGGTTACCTTCTTTTTAAGATATGATGGGCAGAAATTGGCATATCTGGGCTGCATCGGAGATTTTGTAGGAAAATCTACAACGATACTAAATGGCGATGGTACGATTCAGGCAGATGTTCACAGTGGAGAGCCGGGAACGAAGGCTGAGACGGTGCTGTATCAATGGGATGAGGAGAATGGCATTCAGGCGTTGAAGTAGAAGTGATCAAATCAGATTTCGTTGGCGCAAGTATATGGGATATGCAAGGAGAAGTTAGAATGAAATTATGGAAGAAAGTCTTAGCTGTCGTATTGTCCGTCATTGCTGCGTTTTTAGTGATAAACATAGTTTGGTATATCGACAGAGAGAATAAGTATTCAGATTACAGCAAAGGGATGAACGAAAGTATGTTATCCACTTTTCTTACTCCGCGCTATGTTTTTGTTGATGAAGAAGGATTCACATATGGTGTGAAGTATCCGGATTATCTGTCAAATACCGGAAACCTTTCTGTGGCTTTTCCGGCTGTCGATGATAATCCCTATACAGATGGCTTGATTGTTTGGATAGACGGCAAAAAGTATGAATACGGCGTTATTCTTTATGACAATGAAAACCAGTATATGGTTGAGATTGATGAAAGCGGAAACGAATTAAACGAAGAAGATCACGCCGTTGTGGAAGATCACAAAGAAAATATTATCCTTTTGCTTAATAAAGCGAAAAAATATTGGAATTTAAAAGTGAGATAAGAATATCCTTGGGGCACCTTCCTTACGGAGGGTGCCCCAAGCCGCTTACTTTTTCGTTTATGATATAAAAAGCTCTTATATTTTCCTGAAATTCAGATTATGCTCCGATCATAACAGAAGTAGCTTTGATGATAGCGGTAGCCTCTTTGCCAACTTCCAGGCCAAGATCTTTCACTGCTTCCATAGAGATTGTGGAAGTGATTCCAACACCCTCTGCTACGTCAAGTTTTACGATAGCATTTACAGCACCTTCATTAATTGCAGAAACAGTACCCGTAAGCTGGTTTCTTGCACTGATTTTCAGCTTGCCGTTAGCCATCATGACAGAAGTAGCTTTGATGATAGCGGTAGCTTCTTTGCCAACAGCCAATCCAAGCTCCTTGATGGAATCCATAGAGATTGTTGCGCTGATGTGATTTCCGCCTGGGATGTCCAGTTTCACAATGCCATTTACAGCTCCTTCATTGATTTCTTTTATAGTTCCTTTGATTTGATTTCTTGCACTAATCATAATAAAAATCCTCCTTAGAAAAATTATTTTTTTGTAGTGAACAGCTCTTGTTTGGAGCAGTGTTATTTGGTATGATTGTATTATATCCAAAAGAAACGTGAAATACAAGTGTGAAAATAAATGAAAAATATCAAAAAATATCCAGAAACATTGTGTAACGTGTTGAAAAGTGATGAAAATATGTATATACGCAAAAATGATGTGAGAAAATAAATGAAACGAAGTGAACATAAAAATAAACAAATGGAAAAGGATGAAAGACATGGATAATAAGGATGCATTAACGGCACCGGAAGTGGCAGAAATTTTAAAAGTTGCTCAAAATACTGTGTATGAGTTGGTAAAACGAGGAAAACTGAACTGTTATAAAGTTGGGAGAAAAATGCGTTTTACTTATGATGACGTTCAGGAGTATATTAATACCTCCAGAATTGGTTCAAAAAAAGTGAAAGAGCAACAGCTCAGCGAAACGGTGTCTGCGATTCAGAGCGGAATAAAATGGAGGCAGGATACTTCTGCTAAGACAAAAAATGAGTTGGCAGAACATATGTCCTTCAGACTGTGTGGACAGGATGAAATTCTGGATGTCCTAGCAAAGTATATGAATGTCCAGACCCCGGATATCAGAGTGGAACGGGTGCATAAGGGAAGTTATGACAGCCTGGTGGATTTATATAAGGATAAAGTTATGGTTGCGGCAAGTCATATGTGGGATGCGGCAACGAACTCTTATAATTATCCATATCTCATTAAGATGTTGCCGGGGTGCTCTGTTACGGTAATAAGAGTGGCAGAGCGCTCTCAGGGCTTTTATGTGGCGGAGGGAAATCCTAAGAAGATTACATCCTGGGAGGATCTGAAACGGAGTGACCTGGTAATTGCCAACCGGGAGCCAGGGGCAGGAACCCGCATATTGCTGGATGAGCATTTGCAGATTATGGGGATTTCGGGAAATCAAATACCAGGATATCATCGAAAGTATTTATCTCATATGTCTGTAGCGGGAAGCATCAGCAGAGGAGATGCAGATTTTGGAATAGGGACAGAAAAAACGGCCTTAAATATGAGAGGCGTAGAGTTTATTCCGCTGCAGATGGAACATTACGATCTTGTAGTAAAGAAAGAGAATTTCCAGGATGAGCGGGTACAATTAATGCTTCGGATTTTACAGTCTGATGAATTTAAGGAGCAGTTTTTCTATATGAATGGTTATGATGTTCGCGATATGGGGAAAATAGTGGCGCCAGAAGCATTTTAGAGATATGATTTTATGGAATGAAAGAAGATATAGATATTTGATTATCAGAGAAAGGCTGAGAATATGGAGGATAAAAAGAATATTACAAGAAGCTGTATCGACTGCGGTGTGACAAATTGCAATCTTATGGACAAATTCTATCCGGATTTTTGCCCATCTATGGAATTAGATCAGGAATGGCTGAACGGTGTCATAGAGTTATACGGGGAAGAAGAAAATCATAAGGTAACTCTGGCATCGGCAGGTGTGGAAAGTGATTTTTATTGTGAAAAGACAAGGCTAGAGGAAATCATTGAGTTTGCAAAAAGAATCAATGCCGGAAAGATCGGTATTGCCACCTGTGTGGGCTTGATCAAAGAATCCCGCATCCTTGCCGGACTTCTTCGGGAACATGGATTTGAGGTGTATGGTGTCGGATGTAAGATAGGTACTGTCAGAAAGACCGAGGTAGGCATTCCGAAAAAATGCGAAAATACCGGTGTCAATATGTGCAATCCGATCCTTCAGGCGAAGCTTCTGAACGAGCAGCATACCGACTTGAATATCGTTATGGGACTTTGCGTGGGCCATGACAGTCTGTTCTATAAATATGCGGAAGGTCTTACGACGACATTGGTTACAAAGGATCGTGTATTGGGACATAATCCGGTAGCTGCATTGTATATGGCGGACGGATATTACAAAAAGAAATTGACGCCGGACAAGTAAGCTGTAGAAATATGAAATAAGAGATTATAAAATAAGGGATTACAAAATAAGAGCTTGCAAAATAAGAGCTTGCAAAGTAAGAGATTATAAAGTAAGAGCTTGCAAAATAAGAGATTATAAAACAAGAGCTTGCAAAACAAGAGGATTTAAAAATATGTCTTTGACAACGTTATGCTATATAGAAGAAGATGGAAAATATCTGATGATGCATCGGGTAAAAAAGAAAAATGATATCAATCAGGAAAAATGGATTGGTATCGGAGGGCATTTTGAGGAAAATGAAAGTCCGGAGGAATGTCTGCTGCGTGAGGCGATGGAAGAGACCGGATTGAAATTGACATCCTATCGGTTCCGGGGATTGGTAACTTTCCAGTCGGACCGCTGGGTTACGGAATATATGTGTCTGTATACGGCGGATGGATATGAAGGAACCATCACAGAGTGCAGTGAGGGCGAACTGGTCTGGATTCCCAAGGATGAAGTGATGAATCTGAATCTGTGGGAGGGGGACAAGATTTTCTTTCGTCTTTTGAATGAAAATGCACCGTTTTTCTCTCTGAAGCTTCGTTATGAAGGGGATGTTCTGAAAGAGGCTGTTTTAAATGGGAAAGATCTGGATGTGGAGACGTCTTCTGTTTGGCCCCCGGGTGCATAAAAATGCAGTAACAATACGGAAAGCGGCTTATAAAAAGTGATAGAATTATGCGAAAAAATTGAAAAAATATAAGACAGCTATGACGATTCAGGGACTTACATATCAGGCATTTATGCCGTTTATCGGTATCGCGATCGTATATCTGGTTATCGTGCTGATTTTGAGTAAACTGCTTGGCGTTTTGGAGAGGAGGTTGAGAACCGGTGATAGACGTTAATAATTTAGTAAAAGGATTTGGCGATCATATCGTTTTGAAATAGGGCTACCGCAATCCCGCTGGCTT
>CAZLZX010000146.1:0-6752 GCA_964564095.1 uncultured Eubacterium sp.
AAATCATGGTCTGGACATTTATGGGCAACACACGGATGTACGAAGCCCTGCGTGACTACGGTGACCGCATCAGCCAGGTGGGACTGTTCTCCTTCAATTGCCTCTAAAATCTGAGCCTCCACAAAATGTCCGATACGGCATTTTGCCATGACAGGAATAGACACAGTCATTTTGCTATTTTTTAACCAGACCAGTTTTGTCGACAGCGTCCACAAAGTCTATATACCACTGTAACATCCAGTTCAGCTTACAAACATACGGATCTTCTGATTTTTCCCAATAAGCGATCTCTTTTTTTAAATTTTCCATGATCTCCTGACAGTACGCCATTGCCAGTTCTAACTCTTTTTCCTCGTACTCAATGACAAACAATGTTCGAAGCAAGTTTCTCTCATATATAATCTGAAGAGAATAATCCCCCTGCTGCTGTGCCACCATATAGTTTCCCTCTCGCCAGATCAGTTTGACAGCATAATCATATTTGCTTTCGCCGCTCCTTACGACTTCCTCCGGTATGTATCCCATCAGCAGATATTCCATCAGCTTTACGCCGATACAAAGGATCTCATTTCTTGTAGCATACTCATCCAGCCATCCGCCCCAATCTCTGGCAATATTGTATATTTTCCACAGATTATTTACTTCCTTTTGTTTCTCCTTACCAGAATAAAACCGGCTTACATATAAAGTTCTGCTATAGGAAATTCTCAGATCAGGAACCAAATCGGGCAACTCTGTTATAAATTGCCTCTTTTTCAAATTTTTTTCCGCCGCCTCACAGATATGCTTTGCCTGCCATGACATGGAATCCTTTTTTCCGTATTTTTGCAGCAGGATTTCTGAAAGCGCAAGATAACCATCTGCTATTTTTATGATTGTGGACAGATACCATCTGATAAAAACCTTCGGATTTTTTCCAGGACCTACTCCTGAAATCATCGATTTACAAAAAGATTCCGCCTCTCTAAGCCTTTTATATCCATAGACAGGATCCTCCACCAAATAATTTTCAGCCTCCATAATACAAATTCTGGCACATAAATAATACAAATACCGGTCGTTCGAAGGATTAATCAAATTAATATAATCTGCCGTCTCCTTATAAATCTGCTGCCAATCCCAATCAGGTACATATACCAAATCCTGTGAACATTTTACAAATGACCGCAAACTGTGATAATGTTCACACAACTCCGTATAGAGCCATGCCAGTCTTTGCTGCTGAGCAAATGACCATTCATTATACACCCCCAGTTCTACCTTGCGTTGTCTGCGTTCCCTGTATTCATGGGGAGGATTTTGTTTTTCCCACTCTTTATATCCCTGCATAAGCGCTGTCAAATAGCAGACCAGGATACTTTTTTCCATACTGTTCCTTTTTAAAAGAATAACGGAAAGCTTTTCCGTAAAAAAACGGATACTGTTGTCCATGACGGATGTTCCCATTGATGCTCTTTCTTTTAACAACAGGCAGAGTATCTGCAAACGCTTATCCGCCCCATTGTAGAGCAAATTTTTATGAATACCATTTTGCATTCTCAAGAGCCATTGATTTCCCAATCGCCTCTTTTTGGTTTCTGTATCTTCGGCATAAGAGAACGCTCGTTCAATAGGTTCAAAAAAATATTTCTCTTTCCTTTCTTGAGAAAGCTCCTTCCAATACAATACACTGTAAGTAAGAAATGCAGGCAAAAGATTCTCCTGCTTTAAATCGGAAGTATCCGGTAAATAAAAAAAATAAAACATCGGACCTGCAATCATCTTGGATATATCATCGACTGCAAAAATAGCTGCTTTCATCTGTTCATGCGCAAAATCATACCGGTCATCTACTGATTTTTTCAACATGGAACCGAAATAACGGCACAGTTTTACGAATCGAACTTCTTCCCACCAGTTATTCCAATGTACGACATCCGTCTGGCATTTTTCTCTGATAAACTGAGACATATCCGCCAGCTCTTCCATAGAGATTCCACTCAAAGGTAAGGTCATACAACATAACATGTAATACAGACAGTGAAGTTCTGTCCTGTCATGTTCCGCCAAAATTTGCAGTGTGCGGAGCACCCAGAACCGAAATAGTTCACTTACATCCTTGGGATGCTGCCGAATAAGATGGCACAAATATTTTTCGATTGCTTCATTTCCCGGCATTGTTTCCTCAAGCTTCGCAATCTCTGCAAAATCCTTCTGATCCAGATTTAAAATATCCTGTACCATCAACTCCAAACAAATCATATTGGTACATAAAGGATGTTCGAGAATCGCCCCCATGACGGACTCGCCGATCTGCTTGTGCCCGGCTTTCAGCCTGGAGGTAACGATAGTCCGAATATCAGAGGCATCACAGCTTACAATGTCTGTGAATGCGCACCAGCGTTTCATATTCTCCACTGCCAGACTATCCACAAATACATCCTGATTTGTTGAAATGACAAAGGCAATTTTATTGCTGCATCCCTTGGAGGGAAGAAACCTGCTGGAAATCAGAGCCTGATCCGATAGCAGATGATTTATTCCATCTATAAGAAAATATATTTTTTCTCCGTCATAAGAAACCGCAAGCTCATCCCATATTTCCTTCCATTTATCCGCATTTCCATGATCTGGCCTGGTCTTTGAAAATTCCGGATCCGCTTCCATCCCCATAAGTTCGGCACATAGAATCTTCAATAGCTGCTCTGTATCCGTACAAAAACCATTGCCGCAATAAATCGCTCTGACCCTTTTTCCCTCTCCTTGAATACTAACGTGCATTTTCGCTATAAGGCTGGACATGCCACATCCATTCCTTCCTTCTAAAACGCGAAAATCACTTTTCTTTTGCTGTATCAGCAATTCCTGTAATAACTTTTCTCTTCCACTAAACCGCTCCGACAGCTCCTCCGTCATAAGACGATCCTCAGTCTGCTGTCTCTCAATCCATCCTCTGATCCCTGTTTCCTGCCATTCTCCTTTCAGAATGTCCAACAGAGCAGATGTTAATTGTTCCGCAAAAGAATCATATACGCCCACACTTCTTTTCTCTTTATCCCAGTCCAGAGAATATCTTATAATGTGAGCAGAAGGATTTCCGAGAATTTTTTCTTTCAGCTTATCCATATGTGCTTTATCCGCATCACTGCCCGACAAATAAATACCTTTTTCTTCTTCTGTCAAAACAGTTTCATCCAATGGATCGCGCATACAGAAAATACATCTGTCCAGCTTTCCTTCACTAAGCCAGATACCATATTGGATCTCCAGTTCCGTAACAGAGACCTGATCCCCATCAACTGCAAATTTTTTCTGCCCGGCAGCCTCATGGATCATTCCCGCAGGAGGCATCCATCCATACCGCTCCCCGAGAATCACGATCATATAAGGAGAACAATATTCGATCTCATCCAGACATACGCTCAAAATCCTATTTGCCCCTGCTTCCTCTTCCAGATTGTCCGTAGAAATCCCCCAACGCAGGTCTATAAACTCTACGGCTCTGCCATATTCTCTGGCAAATTCATGAAGCTGCGGCATCACAACCCGATGAAGCGCATCACGCTCTCCCTGCATATCCTTAAATGTACTTGAAACGAAAAAGGAAACCCGGTCTTTTCCCTGATAACTGCTCATACATCCTCATCCTTTCCATATAACACACTGCTTCTTCCAGTCGTATATATCAAGCACGAATATCTGCAAGGATCCTTCCGATTTTTGTTAAGCCTTCCTGCATCTGCAATTCTGTCAGACCGCCGTACCCAAATAAAAGTACCGGCTTTTGAAAACTGGATGTCCGGCTGATAAAATATTCCGAAATGCCGTATACCCTGATGCCTTCCCTTTTACACAGGTCGATCAATTCCGCTTCGGCAAGCTCACATTTTATTTCCACCAGAAAATGAAGTCCTGCATTTTCTCCCATGACCTTTCCCGCCCAGGGACATTTTTTTAAGGCTGCAAGAAGATAATCATGCTTTACTTTATATATACCACGCATCCGATTTAAATTTTTTTCAAAGAATCCTTCCTTCATAAACTGGTAAATCGTCTGCTGCATAATATTAGGCACCGTACAGGAGTAAAAGCCGCATCGCTCCCGGTATAATTCCAGCAGCTCCTTTGGAAGCACCATATAACTGACACGGGTAGATGGAGCAATACTCTTGGAAAAAGTGCCAAGATAAATCACTCTTCCATTTCGATCCATTCCCTGTAAGGCCGGAATCGGTTTTCCCTTATACCGGAACTCACTATCATAATCATCCTCTATAATATAACGATTTTTCTCCTCCGCCGCCCATCCAAGCAGTTCCAGACGACGTTTCATCTGCATGACCGTTCCCAACGGGAACTGATGGGAGGGCATCACATAAGCAATATCCGCCCCTGATTCCCTGAGCTGACCGATGCACATCCCGCTCTCATCCAGCTCAATTTCTTGAATCTTATAGCCTAAATTACAAAATGTATGATACGCCTGCAAATAGGTGGGAGACTCCATCGCCACACATCTCTGGTTTCCCAGTATCTGCGCCAGCAATATTTCCAGATACTCATTTCCGGCGCCAAGGATGATCTGCTCCGGCTCACAGTTCACACTTCTCGCCCGATATAAATATTCACAGATAACCTGCCTAAGATTTTCATCTCCAAAAGAGGCGCTGCTTTGCAGCATTTTCTCCCTTTCATCCAGAAGCAGATTCTTCATAATTCTGCTCATGGGTGTATAGGGAAACTGTTCCAGCTCAATTCCATTTGGAGAAAAGTCGATATCATATGCAGACTCCCCATCATTACCATCCGCATTTGTATTATACTTATTTTTTTCGGAACCTTTTTCATTGCCGGTACTATCCCGAAACGATATATCTGCTAACTGATATAAATCTCTTACATCGCAGGCAAAATAACCCCGGCATGGCTCTGAGTAAATATAACCTTCTGATAAAAGCTGTTCATAAGCCAGCTCCACCGTACTCCTGCTGACCTGCAGATATTCCGCCTGAAATCGAGTAGAAGGGAGCTTCTCTCCCTCAGAGATCTTTCCATTCAGGATCGATTCCCGGATCGCATCGTAAATCTGCTCATATAATGGTTTTTTAGAATCTGTCTGCAAAGTAATCGTCAATTCTTTCATCTTTAATATCCTAATGCCTCTACCAATTTACCCAAAGTCAATGAATTCTTTTTAGCACTGGTTGCATACACAACCGTATCATCAATCCTGGATAATGCATAATACATGTCATCATGATTTAACGTATATTTTTCATAATTGCTGCCGGCTTTATTTAAGGTAGAACTTGAAGAAGTTCTGCTGTCCTCTAACTGCTGCTTCACTGCGGCAAAAAACTCGCTGGCCGCTTCTTCATCACTGATATCATAAAAAGTGATTTTCATATCATCCTCATTACTTGCTGACAAAATCTGCTCTGTATTTGCAGTTGCCTCCTCCTCTGTCACATCTGTGATCTCAAAGTCATGTTCCTCAAGCACTTCTGTGAATTGATCTGCATCAGCAGCCGTTTTGGATGCACTGCATCCCGCGCAAAACAGAATAACTATCATTCCACTCAAACATACCGCTTTTATTACTTTTTTCATCTAATTCCTCCTTCACACATATAATTGTGCTGTCTTCTTTTATAATACTTGAAAAAATGTCATTACACTACTCTATTTTTCAGTTCCTTTAAAAAAGGATGTCTCCATAGAGACATCCTAAAAACCTTTTTGCTCCGTGTTTAATAACCGAACCTAATATGAAGGTCTGAATCGCTCAAAACATCATATCCCCTTGTTATGGCTGTGCTGGCAGCTTATAAGAGCTCTTCAGAGACACGATACGGTTAAATACCAACGCTTCCGGTGCGGAGTCCTTTGCATCCACGCAGAAAAATCCCTGGCGCACGAACTGAAAGCTGTCATATTTTTCAGCCTGTCCCAATGACGGCTCCACATAGCATTCCTTTAATACGGTCAATGAGTTGGGATTCAGATTCAGACTTCCATCTTCATTGTAAACGCCCTTCTCCTCATCAATGATATTCTCATACAGTCTTACCTCTGCTTTTAATGCATGCGGTGCGGAAACCCAATGGATCGTTCCCCGTACTTTTCTGCCGTCCGGACTGTTTCCTCCCCGGCTTTCCGGATCATAGGTACAATGAATTTCTGTGATCTTACCGTTCTCATCCTTCTCAAACCCGGTACATGTCACAAAGTATGCATTCATGAGACGCACTTCATTTCCCGGATAGAGACGACGATATTTCTTCGGCGGCTCCTCCATAAAATCTTCTCTCTCAATATAAAGCTCCCGTGAAAACGGTACGGTACGCTGTCCAAGCTCCGGATTTTCCAGATTGTTGTCTACTGTCAAGTCCTCGGTCTGACCTTCCGGATAATTGTCCACAATCAGTTTTACCGGATCTAATACCGCCATTGCTCTGGAGCGTTTCAGCTTCAGATCTTCTCTGATACAATATTCAAGCATTGCATAGTCAACAGAGCTGTTGCTTTTTGAAATGCCGCAAAGCTCTACAAATTTCTGAATAGACTCCGGCGTGAAACCTCTTCTTCTCAGTGCCGCAATAGATACAAGACGCGGATCATCCCAACCATCTACGATTCCATCTTCCACCAGTTTTTTGATATAACGTTTTCCCGTAACCACATTGGTCAGATACAGCTTGGCAAATTCGATCTGTTTCGGCGGCTGCGGATATTCCAGCTCACGGACAACCCAGTCATACAGAGGACGATGA
>CAZLZX010000147.1:0-6678 GCA_964564095.1 uncultured Eubacterium sp.
GTTTTTCGATTTCCATGTTCCCATGACGTAAGTATAGCACAAGCCACTACTTTTTAGCTACCTTAACCCACCGTCTAAAGCCAGCGGGATTGCGGTAGCCCTATTTCAACTTATATCATACATTTTAAATAAAAGAGAGTACCTCTTAAGCCCTCCTGTACCGCCTCCCCAATCGTTAGATTCTAGATCTAACTTTGGGAAGTCAGTGCATTCCATGACTTTTGAGATACCCTCTTCATTTCATAACTATAGATTTTTCCTGCTAAACTATGAACCACCCATGGGACTGAGTATTGCTCCTGTCTATCATTACAAACGTATCATAATTGTCTCTCATAGCTTATCTTATATCCGCCAATGCTGTAAGAAACTCCTGTTTTTTCCAAAACATCAGATACTTCTTTGAGAAAATCTTTTTTGGGCAGCTGTATTTCTTTTAATGTATATTCTTCTCCCACATGTTCATATTTCGCTTCTCCATAATTATGATAAGGAAGAACATTCAACAAAATTTCTCCCGGAAGTGATTTTACAAATTCTACCGTTTCCATCAGATTTTTCTGTGTATCGTTCAACGTCGGTATCAGCGGCAAACGTATGATCAGGCATATTTTTTCCTTTTCACACAACTTCGCAGCCTTCCTTATGTTCTCCAGAATGAGACCATTCTCTACTCCGGTCAGTTCTTTGTGAAGCGTTGGATCCATACATTTACAGTCAATAAAAACAGTATCGCAGCATGAAATCAGTCTGCTTAACTCCTCCCATCTGCCAAACGCACTCGTTTCAATTGCAGTATTGATCAGCCGGGCTCTGCAGCCGGAAAGAATCTGATATGCAAACTCTGCCTGCATCAAAATCTCTCCCCCTGATAAAGTGACACCACCGCCGCTGCGTCGATAATATTTCCTGTCTTTCTCCACTTCACGAATGACTTCCTGGACACTGTACTGCCGCCCTACCTGTGTTCGTGCACCACTAATACACACTTTTACACATTGCATACAGGCCGTACATTTTTTATGATCCGTCACACAACAACGATTCTCGTTTTGACGCTGAATAGCAGAATGAATACAGACTTCCATGCACCTTCCGCATCCCATACATCTTTCCTTCCGAAATGCAAGCTGTATCTGAGGTTTGATCCCGTATATATTACTGCACCATTTACATTTTAACGGACAGCCTTTTAAAAAAACATTTGTGCGGATTCCCGGTCCATCCTCCAACATATAATGAGAAATATCAAATACTGTTCCCGTCAACTGTTCATCCCATCCTATCTCCTGTTACACATGATGTTCTGTTCGATTGATAATATCATCCTGTACATCTTTACCCAAATCCGTAAAGTAAACGCTGTACCCCGCTACTCGAACCATCAAGGTCGGATATTTTTCCGGATGCTTCTGTGCATCCAAAAGAACCTTTTTGTCCTGGCAGTTAAACTGAACATGATGAATATGTTCATCACACAGCGCTGTCCGTACCAGATCTACCATCTTATATATTCCCTGCACCTTAAAATGGTCTTCTTTCTCCGGGAAAATTGATTCAATATCGTTTTGCTTTACATCAAATTCATCCATCTGCTGCATAATTTTTCTCCTTTACGTTTCAACATAGGCAACATGAAGTCCGTCTTTCGACTGTATGGAAGGATACTGTTCCCAGGTTCCTACTTCATGTCCGATCAATACGTTTTCTATTTTTCCTTCTGCCAGTTTTAATATGTCCTGCATCGTATGGATTGCATTATAAATACTTCCTACACCATACCCATTCGGCATGGAGATACCATCTTTCCGGCCTCCGGTAATATTTGCTTTTACATACGCACAATCTCCGACCATAACATATTTTTTGCCTTTCGTTTCGACAACGACCAGACTGCTGGCAAAACTATGTCCATCACGTGCCACACGTATATGTATACCCGGAAAAAGATTGTCTACATCTCCATCCAGAAGAACCAGCCGCTGTTCTTTCAATAATCCGACACAATTCTCCAGATCGGTAAAGGATACGGATGCTTTAAGCGTATTATATTCCCTTGGCAATGCCATCGTGGCAATCCATTTTGTCAGCTCCTCCTTTTGAAGATAAAAGGTTGCGTTCGGGAAAAGAGTGATACCTCCCATGTGATCCCAATGGGCATGTGTCAATATAACATGCTTCACATCGGCTGCATCTATTCCGATTTTTCCCAGGACCTTTCGGGGGCTTTGATACCCGGTTATATTTTGCCCTTCCGCCAGGTCCCGGGATTCGGGAATCCTGTCATCATATCCTGTATCAACCAGAATAATATCATCATTATTTTTTAGCACGTTAAAGGTATACGTTACGGTAGTACGCTCGCCGTCGCCATAATATCCGCAAAAAACCATTGCATTGGAAAAACCTTTCTGCACCCCATATTCCAGCACAGTAATAGAATAGTCTCTCATCTTGTTATCCTCTACGCCAACGCCCGTACATCTACTCTTCAATCAAATCCGTCTTACTGATCCACATATTCAGGATCGTCCCGTTTGTGCACGCCCGATGGTTAATTTTCCCATAAGAACGCAATGCAGCCAGCGGTCCGCATACATCCATGTGCTGTTCTGCCGAAAGCGTATCTGCCAGAGGTGTCAGTGCATGTCTGCCATTTGGCAGCGCCCAGCACATTTCTCCCATAGCTACATTTGTCTGTGTCGGCTGTACACCGCCGGAAGAATAGTTTCCTGCACGATAACACTTCTTTGTTGCACAATACTCAACGCAGTCCTGCAATGCTTTTGCCGTCAGTTCATCCACCTCGTCGATATCATTTCCATACTTTGGTGCACGCCTGCAAAGCTCCCGAATATCCTCATAGCCTTTAAAGTCTGCTGCCACTGCGTCCAGAAGCTGCTGCATGGTAATGACTTTATCTTCATAAACCAGCTTTCTGACAACCTCCAGCGAATCGCCCATATCAGCAACTCCTGATAACATATAGTGCGGTCCGGAGTTGAGAATAGCACCGCCTGCCATGACATCCTTGCCTTTCTCAATCGCACCGGTTGCCATCATGGTAAATAACGGCATTTGATGCTCCTCTGCCAACAACTTCTCTGCCACCAGCATATGTTCATGGCAAAGATCGATCTGATAATGATACTGCCGCAAAAATGCCTCATAGAATTCATCAAATGTCTCAAATGTCAGCGGATCGCCGCTCTCACACCCAATTCGCGTTCCCGCGCCATATCCCGGACAGCCTTCCGGTAAAATACCATTTGTCAGCGTAAGACTGATCGTATTTCCCAGATTCGTAATATTGGCATTTGTATGACCAAAACAATATCCTTCAATTTTCGGCTCCACACATCCTACGGTAGTCGCACGGGACCGAATCAATTTCATCGGCAGATTATTACATCCGTTTAATCCTGCACCATTATATTGAATCATACTATACACACTGTCAATATCAAAGAAAGATGGATGCCCCAGTCCTTCTGCCGATAACTTGACTGCTTCCGCCACGAAAGAATCCGGTGTCTTTGAACCAATATGTACATGCACGCTCGGAGCGGTCGTTCTCGTCTCACGTGCTCCGCGCAGACAGATATAGGACAGCAGGTTCACTGCATCATTGCCATTCTCATCGTATCCTCCCAGACTATATCCTCCTGCCCAACGGTAATAACCGCCAAAGCAATGTGCCAGTCCTTCCGGAAGAAGCCACGGTATGTTACAGCATTTAATATTAAACTCTTCCATCCACTCCAACGCAGATGCCACCGTCTCCGTTCCCTCTACCAGATCCTTGTGCAGATACGGCCATAACAACTGATCCAAACGGCCCAGATTGATGCAGGGACCGGAAGCCTCCACATTCAGCATCATTGTATTCAGCCAAAGCGTATGCAGTGCCTCACGGAAGGTTTCCGGAATATCCCAATTGATTTTCTCGCAGCGATCGCCGGCCTCACGAAGCTCTGCTTTGCGCACTTCATCTTCCTGTCTGTCTGCTTCCTCATAGGCTGCTTTTTTCAGTCTTTTTCCATAATCCCGAATTCCCAGGCAGACTTCCATCATACCCTCATAGAAATCTTTTTTACCCACATTTTCCGGGTCTGTCCAATCCTTGCTTTCCAGAATTTTTTTACACTTTTCATAATATCCTTTGTAGCCGATAGAAAGCAGTTCATGATAATCCGGGACAAAATGAGAACCTGGATTTGAAATATAATTGCTGCAGTCCACATATCCTGATTCCAACAGGATTTTCGGCTGTCTGGTCTGCGCAATAAATTTTGAAGTCAGTGTCTTGTCCTTCCAGTACGGAATATGCACTTCGCGCAATTCCTTTTTATCCGCTTCATTAATTTCCCACGGATCAAATGCACGGGTCTCAAATGTTTCAAAATCAGACTCCAGCCAATGCGCATGGGATTCTATACTGAAATTGTTGCAGCGGATCCTTCCGCCCTGCCAGCCGAGGAGTCTCTCGCCTCTTTCGATCCGAATCGGCAAAGTCCGATAAACTTCTGCTATGGCAAAATAACGTTTTCTTATCTGAGATTCACTTTCATGGGTACTGAAATAGGACGTAAACACTCTGGTACGATGCAGCTCCAGATTCGGTCTGGATGCGTGCAGGATTCCATTCAGTTTTCGGATTCGTTCTGTACAGCCAACCTCCGTAATCTGACCGCTCCGCATCTCCATTCCGCCTTTGCTGCCAATCTCTACTATTTTTTCTGTCATTGTCTTAAACTCCTATGTTTTCTTTTAACAATTTGTCCTTACTCAGCGGCAACTTTCCGTGGCATTACTTTTCTCAATACAATATAAAGAACTGCTGTAATGATCAGAACCAGGAATGTCGGTATCGGCACTGACGGAACATGATTAAATATTAATGACAATGCAATACCGATAGCCAGACAAATAAATGGGCAAACATCTACAATCGGAAGCTCCCTGTCTCCATATATATTCATATGAGTCTTTTTCAGAATATAGAAATCTGCCAGTGTAACCCCCAGTAAAGGCGCCGTAAGAGTACCAATCGTATTAACAATAACCGTAATAAAATCGACACCCGGACCATACATAATAACAAACGACAATACTGCTGCAATGAGAGGAACAACGATTGCCACTACTGTACGTTTTTTAAGATTAAAAACTGCCTGAAATGAGTTACTGTACATATAATCACATGCAGGTGTTGTATTTCCCTGTGCGATCATTACAAAAATACTGCCGATCAAGAAGATCGCTCCACCGATGGATGCACAAATGTCTGCCAGAGTCTGCATACCTGTACCCATAAATCCTACCTGTCCAACAAGGAAACAGAGCAGAACAAAACCGGATCCGGCAATTGCTGCAACGACAACGGCTTTTGTATTTTTGGCTTCTGTCGTCAGATCAATCGCACCGCAATATCCTGCCATCCACATGCTGACCATCATCTGTGCAATGGTACTGACCTTATATGTGCTGTTTACCGGTTGATAATTCAGCAGACCTGCCATGCCGCCCGCATGTCTCACACACACTACATATATGATGATAAATAATACGATTGCAAACGGAATACTCAAGTTGGAAATCCATTTTACTCCGCTCATACCAAAAACGCCGCCTAAAATTGTTACAACCAGAAGAATTACCATCGCCAGACAAAACCCGAAATTCTTTAAAGATCCCGGCATAAGATTATAAACCGCCTGTGCCGCATTGAATAAATCAAAGCATGCCCAGAACGCCATACAAAATGCGATAATAAAAGAGCAAACCCGAAAGCCCTGACGGCCAAACATCTGTTTCCATATCGCATCTTTTTTCAACCCCGTCTTATAACCGATCCATACAGTCAGGAAAATCAAAACTGCGCCAATTGCAAAACCTAAAAATATGCCGCTTAATCCCGTCTTAAAATCTGCTCCCTGCCCAACCAGACCGCCGGTAGGAACCGCTGTGATACTGCAAAAATATGCCATAAATACAAACATAAGGCTCAATGCGCCTATCTTATTTTTTTCAATTTTTGTACTTCCCATAACTGTAACTTCTCCTTTCTGTTTTTCAAAAGTTTCCTGAAAATTAATACATTTTCAAATACTGCCATACATTTTATAACCTGTATCAATAATGATTGCCCGTCTTCTCCTTTCTCCAAAATTCAAAAAACAGATCTGTTCTTATTAGCTATAATTTGCAAATACCATGCCAACTTTTTTATTTTCTGCTTCTGTGCTAAAACCCTATGATTTTCGCATTATTTATCCATTTTGATTATGAAGTTTTTTATATATAACAAAGGAAGGTTGTGCATTTTTGCACATATCTGTGCAAAATCACACAACCTTCCTACTACAATATATTTATGGTTAATATCCCTTACAGCCAGTAAGGAATTATCCATCTTGTTGCTTAAGCTGTATAATGATGGAGCAATCGGTATATCGGCTTCCTTTCTTGGACTTCGCGTCCGTATAACAGACTGATAACCAGCTCCTCATTCGCAGCGTTCGTTTTATGCAGGTTGAATCGCCTTAGGTGCATTCGTGTCACACCACAGTAGATTGAATAGGCAATGAGTAAAACTGGTGCTTATCCATTGCATGATTAATTCTTAAGGAGTGACAAATTTATGAACGCAGTAGGTATCGATGTTTCTAAAGGTAA
>CAZLZX010000148.1:0-6532 GCA_964564095.1 uncultured Eubacterium sp.
GTTTTAAAGAAGAATTGCGTATCGGTTTTAAAGAAGAATTGCGTATCGGTTTTAAGGCACAAAAAAAGACAGCCTGTCGATCTGCTGCCTTTTTTTAGGAGAAGGTATTTTTTACTATGGGGTGTAGCAAAAAACTATATAATGTATTGGGGGTTTTTACAGTTATTATTATATGCAATTTTTTTCAAAAAGTGTGCTCAAAGATATAAAAATTTTCGTTTATTTTTTATGCATATTGTACAATTCTGGCGGTAACTTTTTTGTAATCAGGTGTCATTTTACATACTTTTTTCTGCTTTTTTCATGCAGTTTCCATATAGGAACCCTCTGTATTGTACGAATATTCTGTTTATTTCAATTTTTTTATAATTATTTCTGTTTATTCTTTAATTCCCTCAGTTTCTATAATAAATTTTACACTGCCCGTTTTATTTTCACTGATCCCGGAAAAATTGTCATAGCTTTTGTCAGCTTCTTTTACAGCCTTGATGCCGGTAAGCACATTAGAAAGATCACTCTCCGCCAGATCCTTCAGCTTTTGGATGCCCTCTTTATCAAAAGCACTCATGCCTTCCGACAATGATCGGATACCCTGCAGCAGCGTATCCATGCCCTTTGATAATGCACTTCCGGACGCAATAAGCTGATCGGAACCGTCATACAGAGCTTCTGCGCCTTCTGCCAACTGTGATACCCCCTGACCGTACACATTGATCCCTTCCGCCAACTGCTCGCTTCCTTCATTTAACTGTCTGGCTCCAGCCTGTAACTGTCCAGTGCTTTCCTGTAACTGCCCAACTCCATCCCGCAGCTGTCCGATCCCGTTCTGCAGCTGTCCAATCCCGTTCTGCAGCTGTTTACTTCCATTTTCCAACTGCTGCAGCTCCCCAAAGGAATTTCCGGATATCTGGATACTGTCTGCTGCCGCACTGCATATTTGTGACTTTTCTTCCTCCGTAAGGCTGTCATTTCCTGCCAACGCCTGCTCCAATGCAGCCATTACCTGCGCCCTGGCCTGCTGCGCAGCCGCTGCATCCGCCATCGCCTGGGCCTGCTCCATCATTTCCACACTATCCAGCAGGGCTTCCGCCCCTTCCTGCAATGCCTGGACACTTTCATCCAATGCCTGGCTTCCTCCCTGCAATGCCTGTATGCCTTCATCCAACGCCTGGCTTCCTCCCTGCAATGCTTGTATGCCTTCATCCAACGCCTGGCTTCCTCCCTGCAATGCCTGTGCACCTTCTGTCAGCGCCGATGTATTTTCATCCAATGCTGAAAGCCCGTTCTTCAATGATCTTATTCCTTCCTGCACAGTTCCGACACCTTCCACATATTGATCCAGCCCTGTCTGAAATTCGTTTCCTCCTTTCAAGAGCTCTCCGGAGCCCTCTGAAAGTTTGCCGGATGCTTCTGCCAAATCCTTCATAGATTCTACCAGATCATCCGCATCCTTAAGATTATCCGTGTCCATATCTGCAAACAGCCCCGTCGTTATTACCGTGGCAGTAAATTCCAGTTCAAAATCTGTCACATCTGCGGTAATCTCCACGTAATCAGGAAGCTCCATATCCTCAGCAGCCTCAGAATCTTTCAGCTTTAAACTTTCCGTCAGTCCAGGAAAAGCATAACCAACTGCCACCTGCTGATCTCCCATGGAAATAATTTTGCCGTTGGATACTTCAACATTTGAGAATATATCTGTGTCCAGCAGCAGCGCTGAAAAAACAGAAAATGGCACCTTTACCTCTCGGTCCTGCCCATCCACAGTCACGATCTCAGATGTATGATTTTCATAGTCAAATCTCATCTTTAATCTGCCGCTTTGTCCCGCCAGATCCTCTGCGCGCAGTTCTTTTCCATCCAACTCATAACTGATCTTCACAGACACCGGCAAGTCCTGATCCGTGGTTCCCTCATAGGAAATGTCTTGTCCCTGATTGTCCCACAGCAGCGTTCCGTCCGGCTGTCTCGTGTATTCCTCATCGCCCTCTGTGTTTTTTATATTCTCAAGGATAGAATAATCGGAAATCTGCCCGCCGGCGCTGTCACATTTCAATATATCCTGCACCGTGATCTCCGTAATATTTCCCTGTGCATCGGCCTTTGCATAAACTGTTTCACTCTTATCCTCCTGCATGGATGATGCGGAATTTTTCTTTTGACCGCCGGCAGTCTGGCTGCCGGGCGCCGCTGCATCAGACAGATTGCTCTCCGAAGCTGTACTTACTGCCTGACTGTCGCCCTCCTTCGTCCCACAGGAGGACGCCATCATACATACGATCAATAAGACTGCTACGGTAATAATACTTACCCTCAGTTTTCTTTTCTGTCTTTCCTTCAAAGCCATTTCCTCCTCCTACTACAATATATTTATGGTTAATACCCCTTTCCGCCGGTAAGGAATTATCCATCTTATTTATTGTGCAAGCTGACACGGACGTTTCCTATTCCACATTTTTCAGCGCTTCATCCATAGGAACGTTCCGTATCCTTCTCAGCTCCAATAAGGCTACCAGTCCATAAGTCACGATACCGATTCCAAACATTTTGATATAAATAAATGGGTCTACATAAAACGGTATCCAGCCGCTGATACTGTTCATCATGATCACGCGAAACAGCAGTTCCATGATCTGCCGCTCAATGGGCAGACTGATAAGCAGGAACAAAACGACCATGAAAGTAGTGGATACGATATACAAACGGCTGATCTCCCCATTGGTGTAGCCCAGGATCTTTACCATGGAGATGGATTGGGCATTTTTCTCTATAATGATCTTAGATAATAGATAAATCAGAATCATAAATATCACTATGGCAAACCCATCCACCAAAGTCATCATACTTCCCATAGATACATTCAGCTGTCTCGATATCTTGGTCAGATCCTCCAGATCAATGACCGATGCGATGTATTGCTCATCAATATCTGTAATCTCCGAGTCAGAAAAGTATCCGCAGAAATAATCTTTGTCCTGATCAAAGGTTTCATTCAGCAGCTCCTGACTCATAAAAACCGTCAAACCACCCTCATAATCATAGATTCCTGTAATTGTAAAATCATACGCCGTATCCTCATATGCTTCCTTTAAAGTAATCACATCTCCGGGATTTACTCTGAATTTTTCTGCATATGCTGCTGAAATATAGATCTGGCCATCCCGAACATCCGCATCAATATACTTGCTGTCCTCGTTGATCCCGTAGAGCAGCACTTCCTCACTGTTATAATCTCCCTCCGGAATTTCAAGCTGCCATACACTGAATTTTTCTGCGTCCTCATTATCGGTTTCCACCGCATATTGAAAATACATCATCTGCAGCATGCTCTCCAGCTTATGTTCTTCGTTTGCAGCATTGAGAGGCGCCTGCAGCAGATATTGATATTTACTGAGCAGATTGTGCTCCATCTCACTCTGGTAATGATCCAAAACAGACGGCAGCAGCAAACCGAACATCAGCAGAAGGTTCGTAAACAAAATACCGACAAATAACATGCAATAGTTACTCATATTCTGAAAAATGACCCGCAGACGGAACCGCCCGAAAAACCTTATTCCCGGATTTAATCGAAATGCCCGTTTCTGCTTCCTTCCGCTGATATCACGCCGCAGAAACTTCAGTGGAGACAGGCTCAGCTTCCGCCGCAGAATCACGAAATTAATAGCAGCCATCATAAGCGCCGGCACAATCGTCGTCAGCATGAAAGCCTCCGCATTCCATATGGTTACATACGTCGGCAAACTGTAGCTCCCGTAATACATACCTGCACAAAGCTCTTTAAAAATGCTGTATCCCAATATATTTCCTATAACCGCTCCTACTATAGTGACAGCAAGGGGCATCGTCATATAATGGCGGATCAATTCTCCTCTGGTATAACCGGAAGCACGCAGCGTACCAATGACATTTGCCTCCTTTGCAATGGTGTTATTGATCGTAATGCCAAACACAAATGCCATAATGGCAATCACTATATAAAGCAGTACGATCATCATCATTCTGTCACTGCCCATGTCATCTCCGGTAAAGCAGATGGCCTGGTTCAGATACCGGGGCGTAAAACTCTCCAAAGATGTCTCCCCGGCAAGGGTTTTCATTAACTCCTCCGACATTTCTTTTTCTTCCAATTCTCCGGATGGTTCCGCATCATATTTCCAGGAATAGTCATAGAACAATTCGTCTTCAGCAAAAGCAGAAAACCCTTCCTCGGTCACAATAGCTACGCCAAACTTTACCGCATCAAACATGGAATCATTGTTATTTTCAAACAGACAACTGTAATCCGGCAATGCCACCAATCCGGTTACCGTCCAGGTGCGTTCCCCGCTGCTTAAACTGTCGCCGATCCGGATCTCGTTGTTGTCCGCATACATACGGTCAATGGCTGTCTCGTCTGCCGTCTCCGGCATCCGCCCTTCCATCAGGCAGACTTTATTTACGTTTTCCCGGTTTTTAAATATCCGCAATGTGCTTCCATTTTCCAAAGCCTCTTCTGCATAAAAGTTGTCATACAGCACTACGCCCATTTCCTGAATGGTCTTTATCTGGGCTTTGTTTGCCTGCTCCGTAAGCCTGAAATTTCCATTTTCTATATTATATTTTTCAAAACTCTCATTGTATGCTTTTATCATGCTTCCATCTGCCACAAGAAACCCGGACACAAAGCCGATCGTAAAGGTCAGCAAAATAAAGATAACCAGATATTTTCCAATTTCGCTTTTCAATTCCCGGGGCAGACGCTTTCTTAAAGGATTTTTCATGATAATCTCCATTCCGCCGTCAAGATAACTGCTTCTGCTATATATCGCTTTTTTTGCAAATTACTCCTACTATTAATTGCTTCTTTTTAAATTATTTTTTACTAATTATTTTTTCTGCATATTACTTCTTCTATTAATTATTTCTACTGCAAATTGTTTCTACTGCAAATCGCTTCTTCTGCAAATCGCTTCCGATATTCTGTCTGAATAAATCAATCTTGTATTTCTACCATTCAAGTTCTTCTGCCGGAACTCTGGTATCATTACAGTAATTTTTCCGTATCATGCCGTCCCGAAGCTGTACCACTCTGTCCGCCATATATTTGATGGCATCATTATGGGTAACCATAATAACGGTATTTCCATATTTCTGATTTACAGTCTCGATCAGTTTTAATATTTCTTTGGACGTATTATAATCAAGCGCTCCTGTCGGCTCATCACACAACAGAATATCCGGATTCTTCACAATTGCCCTGCCGATGGCTGTTCGCTGCTGCTGCCCGCCGGACAGCTGATTGGGCAGCTTATCCCGATGCTCATACAACCCCAGTGTATGTAAAAGTTCATCCACATTAAGGGAATGCTCTCCCAGATATGCTCCCACTTCGATATTCTCTCTTACCGTCAGATTCGGAATCAGATTATACATCTGAAAAATATAGCCCAGATGGCGCCGCCGGTATGCAGTCAGTTTCTTCTCCTTCATATCCGCCATACGCTTACCGTCGATGCAGATGTCCCCCGCATCAGCACTGTCAATGCCTCCTATGATATTTAGCAATGTAGATTTGCCGGAACCGGACGGACCAAGCAGGACACAAAATTCTCCCCGTTCAATCTCCAACTGTATTCCCTTTAGGACTTCAACACGGCTTTCGCCCTCGCCAAAAGCCTTTTCTATATGATTTATGGTCAGAAACATCTTTTTTCCTCCCTCTATATCTGAGCAAATAATGTTATTTTTCTCATGTAAATATATATGCTGTATTTACCCCATGAGCAAATATACTCTCTTATTATTTTTTAATTCATTTCTTTTGTTAGTTATCACTAACCATCATAGCACATTGGTTTTTGAAGTCAAGAAAAGGCGGCCCTATTTAGCCGCCAAAATCACGTATTTTTAACTTATCAGGAAATTTTATCAAGTAATGCCAGACATCCCCGCAAAACATCATCATAGGTCTCATCAAAATTCCCCGTATACCATGGATCTGCGATATCTCCCGGCTGATCCGTAAAGTCCAGCAGAAGGTGTACTTTGTGATCCGGATCTCCATGACAGAATCTGTCCATATTCCGCAGGTTCCACCTGTCCATGGCAATGATATAATCGTAATAACGGTAGTCCTGAGAGGTCATCTGCACCGCTGCCCTGGGAGGGCAGGGAACTCCTGCCTGCTTTAATTTTTTTCTGGTCCCGTAGTGAACGTCGTTGCCGATCTCTTCGCGGCTGGTGGCAGCGGAAGCGATCTCAAACTGATGGGAGAGACCGGATTTATTAACAAGGTCTTTCATGACGTATTCTGCCATGGGGGAACGGCAGATATTGCCGTGGCAGATAAATAATACTTTTATCATATATCTAAAACTCCTTTGATTGTAGGTTTTTCCTTAATTTTTGGGCATTTTTACAACATTTCAATTTCTTCGTTACTGGCATATCTTAGCATAAATTGGTATAAGTTTTCGCCCAAAAGTTGTAAAATTGGTTGTAAAACCATATGTTATTTACAACTTTACAACTCGCTATTACATACTTGATA
>CAZLZX010000149.1:0-5994 GCA_964564095.1 uncultured Eubacterium sp.
ATCAACATCCACACCGATATATTTGAATACTTCATATAAGGTCTTTCCAAAGTGACCAAATGCCACCGCTCCATGATGAGGATAGTTTTTCTCGATCAATACATGTCGATAAAAACGTCCCATCTCCGGTATTGCAAATACGCCGATGGCGCCAAAGGACTGGGTTGCTACAGGAAGGACCTCGCCCTGTGCGATATATGCGCGCAGCTTGTTATCCGCCGTGCTCTGTAAACGATAGAAAGTAATATCTCCCGGCATGATATCTCCCTCTAAAGTTCCCTGGGTTACCTCTTCCGGCAGGCTTCTTGCCATGATCAGCTGATATTTCATGGAACAGAAGGACAGCTTTTTGCTAGTTGTGTTTCCGCAATGGAAGCCCATAAAAGTATCTTTATGCGTATAATCAAATTTGCCCTGAATAGATTCCTGATACATATCAGCAGGTACATTATTGTTGATATCAAGCAATGTAACTGCATCCTCTGAAATAACAGTTCCGATAAACTCACTTAATGCACCGTAAATATCTACTTCACAGGATACCGGAATGCCGCGGCCTGTCAACCTGGAGTTTACATAACAAGGCACAAATCCAAATTGTGTCTGGAATGCCGGCCAGCATTTTCCTGCGATTGCTACATATTTGCGATAGCCCTTATGATCATTTACCCAATCCAGCAAGGTAAGCTCATACTGAGCCAGCTTAGCAAGAATTTCCGGTTTCTTATTTCCTTCTCCCAATTCTTCTTCCATATCCTTCACTACATCCGGAATCCTTGGATCGCCTTCGTGTTTATTGAACGCCTCAAACAAATCCAGCTCAGAGTTCTCCTCGATCTCCACACCCAGATTGTAGAGCTGTTTGATCGGTGCATTACATGCCAGGAAGTTTAACGGTCTTGGTCCAAAGCTGATGATCTTAAGCTCTGACAATGCCTTTACCGCTCTCGCAATCGGAACAAACTCATGTACCATATCAGCTACTTCTTCAAAAGAACCGATCGGATATTCTGGTATGTAAGCTTTCGTATTCCGAAGCGCCAGATTGTAGCTGGCATTGAGCATACCGCAATATGCATCTCCGCGTCCCTGGATCAGATTTCCCTGGGTTTCCTCTGCTGCTGCCACTACCATAGCCGGACCATCGAAATGTTTTACCAGCAGGCTTTCTGCTATCTCCGGTCCAAAATTACCTAAATAAACGCACAGTGCATTACAGCCTGCTGCTTTGATATCCTCCAGCGCCTGGACCATATGGATCTCGCTCTCCACGATACAGACCGGACATTCGTAAATATCTTCCGCATTATATTTCTTTGCGTAAGCTTCCACCAAACCTTTTCTTCTGTTTACAGAAAGGGATTCCGGGAAACAGTCCCTGCTAACCGCTACAATTCCAATTTTTATTTTTGGCATGTTTTCCATCATAAGATTCCTCCATCGTTTTTTATTTTTATTTATTTTCAGTTCATAATTTAAAACACTTTTTAACATCGGGAAGATCTGTTTTTTCTGTAATTTTATCGTCGCACTTCCCTGACAGCTTCTGTTTAGACGATTTCTTTATGGTTTTTCCAATGTAAGATTTTCTCCCTTTAATCCTGTGAAGGCGCCTTCCGGGAGACCACCCTCTTCATGCCCGATCAGCCATTTATTGACCGCAAAGAGAAGCCTATCTTCACTCCTTCCCTCCGCATGACATGTCAGATCCAGATTCGTTCCTTTTGGTAAAACGACCACGACACGGAAGCCCTGCTCATCCGCATGACATGGCGCATAGTGAAGTGTCGTTGCATACACCTCTATCATGCTGCCCTTCGGTGCAAAAAAGACCTCTATCTTTGACGTATCATAGGTTCCGTCTTCCTCGATATCCTGCTCCTGTCCCAGCATGAATACGGCATCCGTAGCCATGATATTGATTTCTGAACTTCTGTGATATTCCAATGCGTTCAGCTTCAGGTTATGACCATTGCAATAGCCGATCTGTACCGGCAGACCTCCAAACAGACTACCCCGTACCTTTTCCGCATCGCCGCAGCTCTCCATTGCCTCATCAGAAGCCACATATACTACATCCTCCGGGCATGGAGTCTGCGCCATGATATCCATAATCTCCGGCAGTTCCATGTCGGTAATTACACGTCCATATTTTTTAAAACAATCATCTGTTATTTTATAGATTTCCATCCATTCAAGTCCTCTCTATCTGCAGCCACCATGTTTCATATAAAGATATCCGTTATATTTTCCGAAAAGATCGCTTCTTTCAGACAGGCATCCGTATCTTATGCTTCCAGGATCTTGAACAAACCTTTCACCGTCGGATAAATCTGTCTGAATTTCTGATACTTTTCCTCATACATAGCGGCAGTCTCAGGATTCGGCTCTACGGTTTCGACCACTTTAACAAGGGCATCGGCAGCTTCTTTTACGCTTCCATATTCTCCGCAGCCAACGGCAGCCAAAATTGCCGCTCCATATCCCGGTCCTTCTTCACTCTCAATTATATCTACTTTTATATTAAAGATATCTGCCACCATCTGTCTCCAAAGCGGACTCTTCGCTCCGCCGCCGCAGATCTTTGTTCTTTCGATGCTGATTCCCAATGATTTCGCCACTTCAAAAGAATCACGAAGAGCAAAGGTAACGCCTTCCAAAACAGCCTGCGTCATATCTTCTCTGGTAGAATCCATTGTCAAACCGATAAAAGTTCCTCTTGCTGACGGATCATTGTGAGGAGAACGCTCGCCCATCAAATATGGAAGGAAAAATACATTATTCTGTCCCTGCTTTGTGATACTCGACTGCTCTGCTGCAAAATCAGTTGTTTTCAAAATATCTTCCATCCACCACTTATTACAGGAAGCTGCACTGAGCATACATCCCATCAAATGGAAATATCCATCTGCGTGAGCAAAGGAATGGAGCGCATTGTTAGAATCCACACCAAACTTTTCACTGGCAATAAAGATCGTACCGCTGGTTCCCAGAGAAAGATTGCAGGTTCCATCTCCTACCGTTCCCGTTCCCACAGCAGCCGCCGCATTATCCCCGGCTCCGGCAATAACCTTAACAGCTTCCGGCAATCCCAATTCCCGGGCTATCTCGGATTTTAAGGTGCCTACCACCTCATAGCTTTCATATATCTTTGCCAACTGCGATTCCTTTACATCACAGATTTCCATCATTTCCTGAGACCAGCATTTATGCTCCACGTCAAACAGAAGCATACCGGAAGCATCCGATACATCCGTACAGAAACTGCCGGATAATTTATATGCCAGATAATCTTTCGGCAGCATGATCTTTGCTATTTTTGCAAAATTTTCCGGCTCATTTTTCTTAACCCACAAGATCTTCGGCGCTGTGAATCCGGCAAATGCAATATTTGCGGTATACTTGGACAGCTTATCCTTTCCGATCACTTCATTCAGATAATCTGTCTCCTTTGCAGTCCGTCCGTCATTCCAGAGAATCGCAGGGCGAATGACATGATCATCCTCGTCCAAGATAACAAGCCCATGCATTTGTCCGCCAAAGCTGATGCCTGCCACCTGATTCTTATCACACTGTGCTGTCAGCTCTTTGATTCCTTCCATTGACTGTTCAAACCAGTCTTCCGGTTTTTGTTCGGACCAGCCCGGATGTGGAAAATACAGGGGATATTCCTTTGAAACAATATTCAAAATTTTTCCCTTTTCATCCATCAATAACAGTTTTACCGCTGAAGTTCCAAGATCCACACCTATATACAACATATCGTTTCCTCCCAAAGCAAATCAAATCTTCTAAACTATTACTAAATCCACTATAGCACGCCTGAAATAACAGGTCAAGACATTTGTTTACTCTCTAAACAAATTCTGGTATACTAAATAAAATCCAATTGATTTATTGAACAATATCCCAAAAACAAGTATCATAATATCGACAATATCTGTTTTGAAAAACATCCTGTCAAAGCATGAACCTGCCTGGCTTTTGTTTTCAAAAAATACATGAGGCTATATGCTAATTTAAGGAGACACCCATGAAAGTCGGAAGCAATGAATTAATCAGAGACATCAACAGCAGCCTGGTTCTGGAAACGATCATCCGCAATGTGACCATCTCCCGGGCCGACATATCAAAAAAGCTGGGATTGACCCGTGCCACCGTATCTGCCATCACAGAAGATTTAAAAAATCAGGGGCTGATACTGGAAGCCGGCAGCAACCAGTCAGAGCTTGGCCGCAAAGCCATCCTGTTCCGTCTGCGTCAGGATCATGCCTACTCGATCTGTGCCGATCTGGGTCCGGACACAATTACTATTTTGTGTGCCGATCTTTTGGGACAGCAGAGAAAATTTTTTTCTTTTCCCAATACCTCGGACCGAGAACATATTTTGCAGGATCTGACTAAAATGCTGGAAACAGCGATAAACCAATATACTTTGCATGCCCAATCACACACACTGGCGGGTATCGCACTGTCCATCCATGGTACTACTTTTATGGAAGAAGTTACTTTTTGTCCCTATCTGCCATACGAAGGACTTCCATTTTCCGAAACGCTGACCAGACATTTTCAGGTTCCGGTTTATCTGGAAAACGAAGCGAATCTTTCAGCCATTGGCGAACACACCTTTTACTTTCACAAGAGCAGCATGATATTTGTCAGCGTACATTCCGGTATCGGCATGGGGATTATTTTTGATGATGAACTTTTCCGCGGGGTCTGCGGAAAGGCCGGAGAATTCGGACATTCTATCGTAGAGAGAAACGGACGGCCCTGCCCATGCGGCAACAATGGCTGTCTGGAGCAGTATGCCTCTGAACAGGCGATTCTGAAAGATTTCTACGCCCGCCAAAAGAAAAATTCTATCATGGAAACAGAAAAAGGATTCAACAGCTTTAATCGCGAAGCCTTTCTTCAGGCATGTCAGAATCAGGATTCTGACGCACGTTTCGTATTAGAACAATTTGAAACCTATATGACAATCTGCATCAACAATATCCTGAATACCTTTAATCCGGAGGTCATTGTACTCAATTCCTTCATTACCACGCAAATGCTGGACAGTCTTCAGAGAATCCGGCAGGGTATCCATACCCGTATGAAGGATCACTGTATTCTGCTGCCCTCCATGCTGCAGGATCAGGCAGCCTTGCTGGGTGGAATCTGTATGTGCACCAAAAATTATTTGAAACTGTCCTCTTTGGATCTGACAGGATATGAGAGCAGGCCGTAAAGATGAACACGCGCTTAGAAAATGGGCGGTGGAGAGTCCGGTCTAACAATTGGCTGCTTTTAAAGCTCTGCCGACCAAGGCAGCAAAGATTCGGTGGCATGATTGAAAAAAGACTTCCGTTATGACAAGTTATAAACATCATCCGCACGTGGATGCCCCTGTGATCTGAAAGGGACCGGCGGACGGAGCATACAGTGAGGAGAGAGCGATATGGGATGCTATTTTAATACTACCGGCGCATGTAATCCCAAGCGCCACTACATGGTGGATATAGAGGAACGGCTGAGGGAGATCAAAAGATTGGTAGACCGGGGTAAATACTTTACCATCAACCGGGCCAGGCAGTATGGAAAGACCACAACCATCCAGGCGCTGGTCGGGTATCTGGCGGAGGATTATATTGTCCTGTCCCTGGATTTCCAGATGATCGGAAACGCAAAATTTGAGACGGAACACAGCTTTTCAAAGGCATTTGCCAACCACCTGAAAAGAGTGGTCATAAACCGCAACGCCCCGATTTCAGGATTAGACAGTGCCATCATTGAAGAAATGACCGATACTGCCAAAGCTGATCCGTCCTTTGCACTTGACGATCTCTTTCCGTTATTAAGCAGTTTGTGTGATACTGCAGAAAAACCGGTTGTTTTGATCATCGACGAGGTAGACAGCGCCACCAATAACCAGGTGTTTCTGGATTTCCTTGCACAACTCCGGGCTTACTATCTGAAACGGGAAGAATTGCCTACCTTTCAGTCCGTCAT
>CAZLZX010000149.1:6004-6492 GCA_964564095.1 uncultured Eubacterium sp.
CTGGCTGGTGTCTATGACGTGAAAAACATCAAGCGTAAGATTCGCACCAACGAGGAGCGCAAAGTCAACAGCCCTTGGAATATAGCGGCAGATTTCAAGGTAAATATGAGTTTTTCGAAAAATGAGATTGCCGGAATGCTCCATGATTATGAAGCCGACCATCATACCGACATGGATGTGGATGAAATCTCCGGGCTGATCTATGACTACACCTCCGGCTACCCGTTCCTCGTCTCCCGGCTCTGCAAGCTGATAGCCGAAGACGTGGCTGGCAGTGAGGGATTTCCCGTCAAATCCACCGCATGGACGAAAAACGGTTTTCTGGAAGCCGTCAAGCTGCTGCTCTCAGAAAAGAACACCCTGTTTGAATCACTGATGGGAACAATATTGGATTCTGAGGAACTCCGACAGGTAATCTATTCCATCCTTTTTTCCGGTGAGCGGATCGTATATAACCCGGATGCTCCTTGGCTTGACCTGGCGATGAT
>CAZLZX010000150.1:0-6479 GCA_964564095.1 uncultured Eubacterium sp.
ATATTTCATAATCTATTAGATGAGAATGCTCGCCCGGCTATGGAACGCTGGTTCCGCAGATCTCATGTACCTGATGTTCTTACACAATTCCCATGGACAAATCGTTATCTGCTGTATCGCCCCGTACCCGCACCAGAGGGTGCAAAGGATGAAGGACTTTACACATATCGAATCCATGAGAACTGGGCCTATGACATCAAATATCGAAGAGGTCATAAAGGTCTTATCGGGATGACACCGGAACCAGTGGCCAATATGATCAAAGCTGATATTATTCATATTCCGGCTGAGCCAACGGAAGATTTCTTAGGTTCTGAGTGGTCCTATGAAGAACATCCTATTTTAAGATGGGTCATTGCATATCGTTATCCGGAAGGTGCTGACAAGGAAGCCTGCGACAAATTCTTCTTGGATGTTCAGGCAAAAGAAATTATGCAGATGCCCGGCCTAATTCGATTCTTCAGTCACAAAGCGATTGAATTTGAGGGCAGTGCTCTGCCAATTACGACAGATGACAATAAGGATGTAAATGGCGACAAATTAGCCAATTTGATGCGTCATTGGGATCGTTTATCTGAACTTTGGTTTGAATGCAATGATGACTGGACCAATGCATTGATAACCAATCCTCCGGAATTTACAAAACCATCCTGGGCAACTTCAGATAAATTTCCTTTCCTAAAACCGGGAACTGATTTTGTACATACCTTTTTATTGGAATCCCCGGACAACGACTTTACAAAGACCTTCAGTCCACTCTATTACTAGAAATGCACATAGCCTAAAAACACATCCGCTTAGTTATTTCATAAAAAAGTGTTCCTGAAAATAGTATTTTCAAGAACACTTTTTGAATTTTTAAACTCTACTCACTTTAAATCGCATTCCGCATCCGCCAAATGCCTTACCATTTCTCTCTTTGCTTCCTGATCAAGGCCATTTTTAATCGCAAAATAGATTTCCTCGTGCACTTCAAGAATCCTCCTGTACCGTTCACGCCTATCCTTATCCGATCCTTTATCCAGCAAATTTCTCAGGGACTCTCCTATCATATTGCGACATACCTGCAGCATGATCACATACATAACATTATTCGTAGCTTCCGCAACCGCTGTATGAAACGCCAGATCCAATTCTATAAATTTATCTTTATTTCCTATAGCTTCCTTCGCCTGGCTCAAAATATTTTCCATCTGTTCCAGCTCTTTACCGCTTCTTCTTCTGGCAGCCAGTGCCGCACCGTCACTTTCTACCATTCGACGAAACTCAAAAATATTTTCTATGTTGAGCTGCTGTATCTGCATAATAGATTCCAAAGACTGTACAGCATTGTCCACATTGGGCTTCTGTACAATCGCTCCGCTGCTGCCCGGCTGTGTACGAATATAACCTTCCCGCTCCAATAAACGCAATGCTTCTCTGATAGTTGCACGGCTGCGCTGCATTTGCTCCATCATTTTCCGTTCTGATGGAAGCCTCTGTCCCGGAAGAATATTTCCCTCAATGATCAGTTGTCTGATCTGCTCGTATATTTCTTCACTGGCTTTTTTTGTCTCTACTGGTTTTAAAGTAACTGATATCTCATTTTTCATAAAATGTTATTACACTCTCTTTTTTTATTTTATCTGTAATCTATGTTACACGTTCTTACTGTCTCTATTCCACACTCTTTAATGCCTCTACCGGATCGATCGCATTCAAAATACGGTTTGTAATCAAATTTACTACAATAGCAAAAATAAATGCTATCACAGCAGAATAAACATAACTGATCGGATATATACTGACTGCAAAATAGATTCCCGGAATCCTCAATGCCCATGTCAGACAGCTTCCCAGAAAATATCCTGCCGGTAATCCCGCAGCAATGCCCATAACCGTCAAAATAATCGTCTCCTTATTTACATACAGATGTACTTCCCTGTCGTAAAATCCCAATACTTTAATTGTAGCAAGCTCTCTGCACCGTTCCGAAATATTGGTAGTCGAAAGCGTAAACAATACTACAAATGCCAACCCCGCCGCCATTATAATAATAACATAGACAACCATATTCATCAGTAAAAAAGCTTTTGAAAACTCTGATTTTAACGTTTCCGTACTTACAGTGGAAATAAGACCATCCTGTTCTCCCAGAGTTTTGGCATATCCGGAAGGGTCTTCACAGGTGTCTTTCAACGTTATGAGAACTGCATTTGGCTCATATTCATCCACATTCCTTTCATAATATTCCTGACTGACATAAATCATATTTCCAAGATAATTTTCTATGATCCCATCCACTGCCAATTCCGTTTCATTCAAAGACAGATCCTGAATCGTAACAAGATCCCCCTCATCCAAGGACAATACATCAGAGGCATTGTGGGTAACCAAAATCCCATTTTCACTTAGATCTGTGTCCCTTTCATCCCGATCCATGATATGAAGGAAATCATCTAACGTCTCTCCTGTGGGGATCACAAACATCTGCACAGACTGTTCTTTTCCCTGCTCGTTTCTTATCTTTATGCTTTCAACCTGAATATTCATATAATTTTCAATATTTTCTTCATCATCCATATAAGAAAGGAGCTGTTCATTATCCTCTCCCAATGCCACTGCCATAATATCATATCGATTTACATCCTCATACTGTCGGGGCATCAGCTCCTTTACCGTATCCTTAATAGCAAATCCGCACACCAACAGCCCTGTACATCCCATGATCCCCACGATCGTCATAACCAATCGCTTCTTATAGCGGAACAGATTGCGGGCAGTCACTTTATTTAAAAAGGTAAACCGTTTCCATAATCCCGGTATATACTCCAAAAAGATACGCGAACCCTTTTGAGGCGCCTGAGGACGCATTAAAATCGCCGGCATATGTAAAAGCTCTGCCCGGCATGCAATTAAAACAGCCACTAAAATGCCTGCTGTAAACATTGCGATTCCGATACTTCCGGAAAGCCAATCAAACCGAAGCACATATGACGGTATCATGTACATCGTTTCAAAAAATGTAAAAATTATTTTTGGCAATATAATAAAACCGCAAAAATCTCCAACCAGTCCTCCTGCTACACAGGCTCCGACAGCATAAACGACATATTTTCGCCTGATCTCCCGATTCGTAAATCCTAATGCTTTATATGTACCGATCAAGCCTCTGTCTTCCTCTACCATTCTGGTAATCGTAGTAAGACTGATCAGAATAGCAACCACAAAGAAAATAGTTGGGAAAAACGCTGACAATCCCTCGATAGTTACCGCATCATTCTCCACATTGGCATAACCGCTTAAGGAATCTCTGCTCTGCACATACCATTTCGTCATGTCGATCTCTTCGATCTCACGCTTTGCATCGGCAAGCTCATCCATAGCCTCCTGACGGCTTTCGGCAAATTCCTGCTCATGTTCAAGTAATTCTGCCTCTCCATCCTCAAGCTCTTTCTGACTGTCCAGAAGCTCCTGTTTTCCATCTGCAATCTGCCTTCTAGCCTGAGCTTCCTCATGTTCCAAAGTGATCTTTCCTGCATCCAGCTCTTTTTTACTTTGCTCCCACTGAATCCGTCCTGCAGCTAAAGCTTCCTCTCCTTTGATAAGCTCTGCTTCCTGCTGTTCCAGCATGCTTCTATTGGAAGCAAATTGCTCACTGGCAGAAGCTTTTTGCTGTTCTAACTCTTCTAACTGATCCGTCAGCCCGGAAACTGTTGCCTTCGTCTCCTCGATCAAACGAAGTATTTCATCAAGCTCCGGCCCCGGCATTTCCTGCATAAGCTCTGCCTGGGCTTCCAGCTCTGATAATGCTGCCTGCGCTGTCGCAAGACCTTCCTTTATCTGATCCAGACCATTCTGGATTTCAGTCATAGTATCTGTTTCCTGCTGTGCAAGAACCTCTTTTCCCTGCTCGATTTTTTCTCTGGCAGACGCAAGCTCCTGCTCTGATGCGTCAAGCTCCTGTTTTCCGGATTCTAATGCAGTATAACCGTCCTCTATCTCTTTTCTCGCCTTTTGAAACTCCCGATCAGCATTTTTCTCCTGCTGTTCCAGCTCCTGTTTCCCATCCGCAAGCTTCTTCCTTCCGTCTTCAAGCTCATCCCTTGCATCGTTAAGTTTCTGCTGCGCCTCCGCCAGCTCTTCCTCAACCTCCGCCTCTGCATCCAGATATGTTTCCATCGCATCGGCTTTTACTGCATCATACCTTGCTTGTTCCCTCTGTTCCTTTATTTCAGACTCTATCTGCCTCTTGATCTGGTTTACTTTCTCCGTATATTCGTCTGAATAACAAATCAGCTCTTTAGTTCCGTCCACCGTCAAATATACAGATGTATAAATGTCTGTATCTGCCGCCTCCCAGGGCACAAAAAATGTATAATCTACAGAAGCCGCAGCCCGAAAGGATACATTTCCGTTCCGGTTATTAACATCCATGGGATTAATGACCTCTGCTGTTATCGTATACTCTGTATTACGAAAAACAGTATCCTCATCCTTACCCTCTTCAAAGGTCAGGGTATCTCCTACGGATTTGCCCGACTCCAACAGATAACTTTCATTGACTGCAATTTCATTTGCAGACTCCGGCAGTCTGCCCTCTACGACTGTAGGTATATTCATGATATTGCCCAAAGTCCTGACTTCCGCCTCCTGCATGCAGTCATCGATCTCCGTATATACACTTTTGCTGTATTCCCCTTCTACCGCAGTTACGCCGGAAAGTCCCTGTAATGCTTCCATGTCATCATGATCCAACCCTAAAGTCGAAACAATACTGATATCAAACAAATTTTGTTTGTCATAAAGTTGATCCGCCGAATGCCGAAGATCCACACAGGATGCTTTCAGCCCGGTCAGCATGGTCACACCTAAAGCCGTAATCAAAAGGATAGAAAAGAATCTTTTTTTACCGTTCTTTAGTGTTCGCAGAATATCTTTTCTGTAAGCATTTCTCATCATTCATTACCCTGCCGTCAATGATTTCCTTCTCTATTGAAGTCAACTGTTTTTCAGTCTCATCCTGCTTTTTAAGCTCTGTTACCACTCGATCTCCGTTACCGGAACCGGATGTTCATTACATGTCATTTCCACTACCTTACCACTTCGGAACCGGATCAAACGATCAGCCATAGGGGCAAGTGCAGAATTATGAGTGATCAGTACAATCGTAATCCCTTCCTGTCGGCAGGTATCCTGTAAAAGCTTCAGGATCTGTCTGCCGGTAGTATAGTCCAGAGCGCCGGTAGGCTCATCGCACAAAAGCAGCTTTGGATTTTTTGCCAAAGCTCTGGCAATGGATACCCTCTGCTGCTCCCCGCCGGATAGCTGCGCCGGAAAATTGTCCTTTCTGGCGTCCAGCCCTACCTTATCCAATGTCTCAGAAGCATCCAGAGAATCTCTGCACACCTGGGCTGCCAGCTCTACATTTTCCAACGCCGTCAGATTTGGAACCAAATTATAAAACTGAAAGACAAAACCGATGTCCGTTCTGCGGTAACCGACTAACTGTTCCTTACTGTATTTTGTGATGTCCCTGCCGTCTACAACCAGTCTGCCGGACGTGGCTACATCCATTCCGCCTAAGATATTTAATGCCGTAGTTTTGCCTGCGCCTGAGGCCCCAAGAATGATCGCCAGTTCCCCTTTTTCCACAAAAAAGGAGGCATCGTCCACCGCTTTGATAGGCTTGTCTCCTACAATATATTCCTTTGTGATATTCTGAAATTCTATGTATGCCATACATATTCTCCTGTATCATAATCTTTCTATGTAACTGCATTATTTAAAATCATATTGCCCGTATCTTTTTTCTTCACAAACTTTTTATTAAAAGCTAAAATTTCATCAATTACCGTTCCATTCCTTTCATTTCATAATATCTATTCTTCATTCTCTTCTTTTTTTATGTCGTCCTTCAACTCTTTCCATTTACTCTTAAGATCCTTTTTCGCCGGCAGTAAACGTCTTTTTATGATCACAATTATAGCAATACCTATAATAGTCAAAAGATTTTCCCATGCGGAAGTATCATGCACGATCATATGACGGGCAATAACAAACATCAATACTTCCAAAACCGTATCCGTTCCCGGCTTGCAAAGCATTTTGAAGAACTCAATACCAATTACGATATTCAAAATATAAGCCATAAATTCCAGAAAAGCTTCATCTCCCATATGGCTGTCCAGAAATTCCAAAAACGGCGTTTTCAAATTAAATATCGCTACAATAACAGCAACAATCACTACGATCGCCATAATCAATTCCATGATATCGCTGATCTTGTCCAAAAATTTTCTGATTTTATCCAGCATAAACCCTCCATCCATGGGAATCCATTCTCTCTTAGTTTTATAACTTTGTTTCTATAAATTATAACATAATCAGAGGTTCCATTATACACGAAAAGCCCCTTTAAATTATAAAAAAAGTATAAAAGTGAACTGCTCCCTTCTAAGCGACAAGTTTTTTATTATTTCACTTGCCTGCCCAGAAGG
>CAZLZX010000151.1:0-6350 GCA_964564095.1 uncultured Eubacterium sp.
TTCATTTCCTGCACACGTTTCTTATATTCTCTCAGCTTCTTCATTACACGCCGGCTGACCAGAAGCAATACGGGCGCACTGATAAAAGCAAATAGAGCCATTGTAATATCATAATGAAGAATTACAAAAAATGTCGCCAGAAAACTATACAGATTGACGATCACATTCGGCACCCAGGCTACGGCATTTCCGGAAATCGTGCTCACATCAGAATTAAACCGGTTCAGCAGATCGCCGTTTTGATAGGCGCTGACCTGCTGCCAATCTGCATCAATGATCTTATTAAAAATGTCTGTCTGGATATCATTATTCACATAGATACTGATCTTTAGCGATATCCTTCCCACGATGCTGGAAGTAATCAGGCTAAACGCCGTACTTCCCACCATGGCAATAATAAGAATCCACAGCTTACTGTACTGATAGCCTGTAATAATATCGATCAAATATTTGCCAATAACGGAAGATACCAACCCCAGCGTAGAGCTGGCCAGCCCCATGGCCGTATAATATATAATGATCCATTTGTATTTTACGCTGTAGGAAAAGATCCATTTCCAGTCTTCCAGAAAATCCGTATAGGTTCCGTCGCCGAATTTTTCAAACAGGATCTTGATAGCCTGAGACTGCAATATTTTGTTCAATCCCCGAAACTCTTCTTTGTTACGTTTATCTTTCATGTGATACTCCATTCCCGCACAGGGAGAAAATCTTCTGTACGGGACTGCAACCTGTTATCAATACTCAAACTTATCCTTCATTTGGTACATAAATACATATATTTCCCCGCTTTTTCAGGTACACCTGCGTCAGTGAATACTTCTCAAAATCCTGTCCCGTCCATCCATGTTCTGTGGATATGATCACATCATTGTCCAAAGACAGATATCGCTCCTTTTCTTTTGCGATCTCCCCGTTTAACGATGCAAGATTTGTCTGATCCGAAAAATACCGATACTGCGACTTCTGATCAATGAGAAGATACCATGTACTGTCCGTGTCCAAAAACAGCATTCTACATTGCTCATTTCGAGTCTGAAAGGATTGAAGATCTGTCAAAAACTCTTCCGCCACCTCCGGAACTCCATCCGCTAAATAATAGCAATAATTTTTCAACGGGCTGAAACCGATGCCTGCAGTAACCACAATCGTTCCCGCAGTCAAAAATACCATTACCTTTTTCCTGTTTACAGAAACAAAAAACGCCAGAGCTATCATGATTCCGGGAATGTTCATGAGATAAAAGTACCAGTCATTTCTGCACAACAGCAAGAATACTCCCTGACATACGGCGCATACGATCATCAAAATCCCACTTGACAGCCTTTGTTTCCGGAACATTACATCAACAGCTCTTTGGTCTTCTTCCACTGAAATACCGCAATAATCTCTTTTGACTGAAATACCGCAATGATCTCTTTTGACTGAAATACCGCAATGATCTCTTTTGACTGAAATACCGCAATGATCTCTTTTGACTGAAATGCAGAAAACAATTCCTGCCGCAAACAAGGGAACCACCAAGACACATTTCACGAGCTTATGTATAATGACCGCCATTTCCGATTCTAAAACCATCTCATGGATCGGGTACAAAAGCATTGCACGAAACATATCATTCAGACACCCGTATACTGAAAAATATGTAACAAATGGGATACAAAGAATTACAAATCCCACTAAAAAGCTGATCACATAGCCTGTTCCGACACTATGCCTGTCATTTTTCCTACGCTCTTTCCTGCATACAGCAACAAGAGTAAATACCGATAAACCATATACCATGCCTCCGCTGATTGGCTCTATCATAAACACGCTGCTGCACAAAATCCCCATTGCCAAGAATTTGAGATTCGTTTTCTTCACAGACCCTGTTTTCCGAAAAGCCAAAAACAACAGTACCGCCGTAAAAGACAGGCACCATTCAGTGGCGCTGTCTCCGCCGCAACATAATGCCATGTACAGGACTATAGACAACAATCCGAAAATATTTGATGCCTTTTCTGAGCAAAAATTCCGCAGCGCTTTTGTCATAAATATGAGAAATATAAAATAATTTAAAATCTGCAGTACAAAAATTCCGGTTCTTTCTGAGATTCCCCAGCCGACAGCCTGAATCAAAAAATATAACGGGCTTCCCATGGCAAAGAGATCTTTGTATGGAACCGTTCCCTGCAGCCAGTATTTCCCGATCAGCATTCCCGTCGAGGCTTCATTTCCGCCATAGTCTCCTAGCAAAAAAGAATACACCGGACTGGTTCTCACAGAAAAGAGAAGCATTGCCGCTACCGCTATTACCAAATATAAAATCCAATATTTCCCGCTCTTTTGCATTTTTTCCTCCCGGAAATTGTAGAAACTCTTACTTACCTTTTACCAAATCATTTTATGATCTGAAAACCTGAAATAAATCAGCTCACGATCTGAAAACTTGAAATAAATCAGCATTGTTCGAGAGCATCTTTCAGCACCAACACCGCCGCTTCCTCTTTTGTGCAGGAATAATGCCAAACCGGCACATGCTGAATCAGATCATTCAGCAATTCAATAGATATATCCACATTTTTTACATTCCAATTGGATACGGTCACTTCCGGATACATCATCTGAAAAGCCAAAAGAGGCGAAATCCTCCTGGGAATATTTTCACTGCCCTGACTGAGCATAACTACGCACTTCAATGGTTCTTTGCCCCTATGATGGATATCGCTGGTTCCACACATGGGGCAGCCATATACATACCACTGATCGCCAATCTTTTTCAGAATACTGCGATCCCCGTTCATAATCTCAGCTCCCGCATAGCGTCTCCACAGCTCCGCCTGCGTACTTTTTCCGGTTCCTCCCGGTGCGCTAAACACGATCCCCTGTCCGCCATAGCGGATGTGGCTGCTGTGAAGGACTAACGCACGATGCTTTAACAGAATTTTCTCCAAACAAAGATACATCAGCAGTTCAAACCCGCGCTGCGCCTGCTCCGCCAATATCTCCGCACTGGCGTAATAACAGGTTCCTTCTGTCTCTCCGCAAAAACTGAGTGCAGAATAATAACGGTCATTCCATAAAAATGCCCGAAACTCCGTCCCATCCTCCTGACGATATTCATGTGCCCACAATAATTCAGCGATCCTTTGACTTTCTTTCATGAATGCCGGAATATCATCCGTCTGCTGAAACGTAAACACATAGTCCGGTTTTGCTTTTTCACAAACAAACTCCGCCCCATTATGGGCAAAAAAAGGAAACGGACTGACGATTTGTATAATAACATCTGCGATGTTGTAATAGCTGTTATACATATTCTTTTCTGACCTCTTCCAATTCCTTCAACAGAAGCTGTGCATAAATTTCACTAAATTCACACAGGTATTCCGGTGTCCCGGCAACATCTCCGGTTTCACAAAAAGCTGCCGCCGCACAAACCGGACAAATGCACCGATAAGGACAAATACTGCATTTTTCCGAAATTACCGTCTCATCTGCTGTCTTAGTGATCACTTTCCATGCATCCGCAAAGCTTACCTGCTTTAAATCTATATGCTCCACCGTATGGATACCGCAGCCGGAAACGGCGCCCGTCCAGTCCACCCAAAAAGAGGTAATGCCCTGACGGCAGGCGATTCCACGTTTCCCATAAATGCTGAACCGTTCCGGTTCCTTAAAACATGCACAGTTCGCCTCCAACATCATACGAAGCTCTTCTTTCTTATCTTTATATTTATGACGCAGCAGACGAATCGCAACCTCAGCAGCCTGTTGGGGAGTAAACCGAGCGGCATTTTTCCCATAATCGCAGAATTTCTGATTGTTTTCATTTTTAGAATTTTCATTCAAATCGCTGATTTTCCGATAAGGTGGAAACATGTAATATACCATCTGCAAAGGCGCATGATATCGATTACAGGTATCTACGATCCGGTCAAAATCCTCATAATTATCCGGCGTCAAAGTCGCATGTACCCGGTATGGGATATGATGCTCATTCATCAGTCCAAATGCCTGTGTCACTTCCGTATATCCCATCGGATTCCCGCACAGCCGATCATAGGTTTCATTACTTCCGCCATACAGACTGATATTCATTCTGCCCGGATATACCTTGGACAAGCGTCTTATTCTCTCCTCATTCAACATTGTTCCGTTGCTGTTGATGGCAAGATGTATGGGTTTTTTATTAATACATTCCAGCAATTCCCAGATCTGCGGATATAAAAAAGGTTCCCCGCCTGTAAGCAGACAATAAAGCATCCCGCTGTCTATTGCCTGATCCAGCAGATGATTCCAGAAACCAATATCTTTCAATGCCTTGAAATCTTTTTTATTATGTACGATGTAACACATTTTGCAGTTCATATTGCAATAAGGCAAAAGCTCAAAGGTTCCGCTGAGAGGGATCCTGTTCTGTTCCGCCGTTCGGGTAAGATATGTGCTGTAATTTCCTGCAAAGGCATCCAACGCATCCATCTAAATGCTCCTTTCCCAAATACAAGGCTCATTCCTGTTCTACATTTTTGATGACTTATTACAAAAAAGTAAGGACCGGTCGCCCAGCCCTTAGAATCATAAATATTAAATTTGTGGCTTACCAGCTGGCATTAATAGATCTTGAATCCACTACAGGGGCTATCATATGATGCATTTCACCGCTATTAGAAGAATGCTGCACATAACCACCCTCCTTATTCACAGACCAAACTTGGCTATCCGTAGTGGAGTTACCATCTGTATAAAGAAGTCCCTCTGCACCAGAATAGGTAACTTGTAAATAGGAGTTTCTGTTTTCGCGTACAGTCGTCCACGTCGCTCTGCCCGAATTATTATTTGAATGACTGCCACCAGAAGAATAATCTCTGGCAACTGAGTAACCTGGTGCATATCCTATTTTTGTATTACAGCCAGATGCAATCGTGTCATTTATAACATATCCCGGATCAGTATTAGGTCCCACCATACAATCAAACGTATAATTAACGCCTCCCTCTACCGTACAGGTAGATACCGCATTATTTGCAACAAACATCTCCACACGCATCAATGGTCTTTCATATATATTTCTCACAATTATTTCCTCCTTAATAACTGCTGCCATGGGTTAAAAAATCTAAAATCAGAAACATGATATCTGACAAGCTGTCTCAGATATATATTTCATATAACACACAAAGGAAATATAAATTTTCTAACTCATTAATTCAAAAAAATAATAACTCACCCAATATTAAATTTCAAGCTTTCAGCCCCGGTTTTTTGCCAATAAATCCAGTTTTTTCAAGGGTTTTAAGGCTTTTTGAGCACCTACAAATTCCTTGGTTTTCCCCTTCTGGTTGCAAAGAGAAAAATTACTTTTTCTTATTACTAACTTAGATTGGAAAACTTAGCGCTGATGGTCGTAATTCGGATATTGACAGTCTGCCGCAGATACGATGTGCTTTCCCGGTAAAGATTCCAGTGTTGGGGAGCAGATGCTCCCATAAAATCAAAACACCTTCTGAATAAGCTCTGTTTGCACAGAAACTTAATCAGAAGGCATTTCTTCTCCCAACTTTCCCCGGAACCGCAGTGCATATTGCTTATCCTTAATCTGTTGAATAGCTTCTGACATCGGCTACATTTTTCTCGATATAATAAAATATCTCATCATACGGTCCGGAACTTGTCCAGTAGTTGCCAAGGTTGTTATTCTTTAACGCTACAACAACCGATCTCGGATTATATATTTTTTCTTTCTTGCCTTCCTTTGTTTTGTTATCCTCCTTTATTTGATACCCATCATACCAATACTCCAGTCCCTCTCTGGTTACATTTGGATTTGGCGTATTTCGAAGATAACGCTGAAATCAATATATATTACGTTATGTTGGTTCAGATTTTCTTTATATCCGGGCTTTCCGGCAATTTTTAATTTTTCAAACAACTCGGAGCTATCAACGCCTTTGCAGATGGGCGGTATTTCCATGTGGACGCCCGCTTCCCTGAACAACCAATATTTTCTTCATACGACCTCCGAAATTCTATTTACAATCGCATTTCATTTCATATCGGTTTGAAGCACGAATATAAATGAAATGCAAACCTTCATAAAAATCAATCTTCCTCGTTCAGCCATCTTGCAATGTCCCATACAATGATTCCCTGATAATCATAGTTTTCATGTCTGGTTCTTGCAAGAATCATTTTAGGATATGCATCCTTAATTGCCAGAAGCGGAGAATATTCCCGTTCAAAAGTAGCTGGTTCTGAGATATTATCGCTTACCTGGATATAGAGCTTCTCTGTCTGGCGTATCGCCACAAAGTCTACTTCTTTCTTGTAGAGCTTGCCTACGTACACTTCATATCCTCTCCGAAGCA
>CAZLZX010000152.1:0-6314 GCA_964564095.1 uncultured Eubacterium sp.
GTTATGAGTTATCAGGAAGCATTGGAATATGCGAGACAGTGTGATATCAATCTTGTGCCTTACGAAAATGAGCGGGGCATGATTGCTGCAAAAGAAGCTTTTGAGGGTGTTGAACCGGGGAAAAGCATCAGTATTATCATTGGACCGGAGGGAGGATTTGCCCGGGAAGAGATCGAGGCTGTCAGAGAGGATATGCAGGTTATCTCTCTTGGAAAAAGGATTCTCCGCACGGATACGGCAGGAATCTGTGTGATGTCTATGCTGATGTGTACGTTGGAAATGAAAGATTTGGAAAACTAGTTAAAAAATACAGGAGTGTATTATGGAAGCATATTTGGATAACTCCGCCACCACCAGGTGTTCGGAAACTGTCAAAGATCTGATGATAAAAGTTTTGACAGAGGATTATGGCAATGCATCCTCCATGCATATGAAAGGTGTAGAGGCAGAAAAGTATGTAAAGGAAGCTACAGCTCAGATTGCAAAAACCTTGAAATGTCAGGAAAAAGAGATTTTTTATACTTCCGGGGGAACAGAGTCAAATAATCTGGCGCTGATCGGCGCAGCCATGGCGAATAAGCGGGCGGGAATGCATATAATTACCACATCCATCGAGCATCCGTCCGTGAAAAATACAATGATTTATCTGGAAGAACAGGGATTTGAGATTACATACCTTCGTGTGAATCAGGATGGGATCCTTGATCTTGAACAGCTTCAAAATGAAGTTCGCGAGGATACGATTCTTGTGTCTGTAATGATGGTAAACAACGAGATGGGAGCTTTAGAGCCCATTGAAGAGGCGGTAAAAATCATTCATGGTAAAAATCCATCTGTATTGATTCATGTGGATGCGATTCAGGCCTATGGAAAGTTTAAAATCATACCAAAACGAATGGGCATTGATATGCTTTCGGTCAGTGGTCACAAGATACATGGACCAAAAGGAATCGGATTTTTATACATTAAGGAAAAAACAAAGATCAAACCGATTTCTTACGGCGGCGGCCAGCAAAAGGGCATGCGTTCCGGTACGATGAATACGCCGGGAATTGCCGGGCTTGGTCTGGCAGCAAAAGAGTCTTATGAAGATTTGGATGAAAAAATGGATCGTCTGTATGAGCTGAAACAGTTTTTTGCAGAGGAAGTATCGAAGATTGAAGGTGCACATGTCAATGGCAGGATCGGAAGAGATTCCGCGCCTCATATTGTGAGTGTGAGCTTTGAGGGAATCAGAAGCGAGGTGCTGCTGCATTCTCTGGAGGACAAAGAAATTTATGTGTCTGCCGGAAGCGCCTGTGCATCCCACCATCCATCTGAGAGCAACACCCTTCACAGCATAGGACTGCCGGCGTCCCTGCAGGAATCCACGATCCGGTTCAGCTTTTGTGTGCACACCACGAAGGAGGAACTGGAATATACATTGCAGGCATTGAAGGAGCTGGTGCCGATGCTTCGGAAATACCGCAGACATTAGGCTAAGCAGGAAAGGGAGGAAACAGGATGTTTCAGTCATTTTTAATAAAATATGGCGAGATCGCCATCAAGGGAAAGAATCGTTATCTTTTTGAGGACAAGCTGGTGGAAATGCTTCAGTTCGCATTAAAACCGGTAGAAGGCGAATTTGAGATCACAAAAGAGCAGGGAAGAATTTATGTCAATGCTTTGGGCGATTATGACTATGATGAAGCCGTAGATGCCATGACGAAAGTATTTGGCGTAGTCGGAGTATGTCCTATGGTACAGGTGGAGGACCACGGATTTGAACAGCTCACAAAGGATGTTCTGGCATATCTGGACCAGGTATATCCTGATAAAAACAAGACATTTAAAGTGGTTTCCAGAAGAGCAAGAAAGAATTTCCCTTTGGATTCTCAGGAAATCAATATGGAACTGGGAGGAATGATTCTGGATGCATTTCCGGAGATGAAAGTGGATGTGCATGACCCGGATATCATGTTGAATATCGAGATCAGAAATAAGATCAATATCTATTCTATCGTCATTCCGGGACCTGGCGGGATGCCAGTGGGAACCAACGGAAAGGCAATGCTTTTGTTATCCGGAGGTATCGACAGTCCGGTGGCAGGCTATATGATCGCAAAGCGGGGCGTAAAGATTGACGCAGTATATTTTCATGCGCCGCCATATACCAGTGAGCGGGCAAAACAAAAAGTAATAGATCTGGCAAAGCTGGTTGCACGTTACAGCGGCCCCATTCATCTTCATGTAGTAAATTTCACAGATATTCAGCTTTATATTTATGAACAGTGTCCCCATGAAGAGCTTACGATCATCATGCGCCGCTATATGATGAAGATTGCCGAGCATTTTGCCAATGAAAATCATTGTCTTGGCCTGATCACAGGGGAGAGTATCGGTCAGGTGGCCAGCCAGACGATGCAGTCATTAGCTGCAACGAACGAGGTATGTACGCTTCCGGTATATCGGCCGCTGATCGGATTTGATAAAAATGAGATCATTGCTGTGTCTGAAAAGATCAACACATACGAGACTTCTATTCTGCCGTATGAGGATTGCTGTACGATATTTGTGGCAAAGCATCCGGTTACAAAGCCGAATTTAAAAATTATTAAAAAGTCAGAGCTGAAGCTGCAGGAAAAAATAGATGAGCTGGTAAAGACAGCAATCGATACAACGGAGGTTATCAGGGTAGAGGCATAGGCTGAGTGCTATGAAAGCAGGAAGCAATAAAATATCAAATATATGATCTGTTAATATGGAAAAAATGGAAAAGGCACTGTTTAAAAACAGTGCCCTCCTTTGAGGTATACCTTATGAAACATTAATGTTTCATAAGTAATATTAAATTATGAAACATACTAATTTATTATACAAGATATGGCTTTAATGCTTCCAGAACAGCATCGATATCTTCTTCTGCATGAATCGCAAGATCAATCGGTTTGGAAAGATCTAAGCTGAAGATTCCCATGATGGATTTTGCATCGATGACATATCTTCCGGAAATCAGGTCAAAGTCAAAAGAATACTGTGTGATCGCATTTACAAAGCTTTTTACTTTATCGATTGAATTTAAAGAAATTTGTACTGTTTTCATATATTTCACTCCTCCTGAACAAAATTGCTTCCACAGTTATAGTAACTTTTTTCCTTATAAAAGTCAATATTATCGAGGTAAAGATTATGAAAAAAGCGGCGCTGCACAATCTTGGATGTAAAGTAAATGCATATGAAACAGAAGCTATGCAGCAAATGCTGGAAGAGGCGGGGTATGAGATCGTACCCTTTTCTGAAAGAGCAGATATCTATATTATAAATACATGTTCTGTGACCAATATCGCAGACAGGAAATCCAGACAAATGCTTCATCGGGCGAAGAAGATGAATCCCCACAGCATTGTGATAGGAACAGGCTGTTATGTACAGACTGCTTATGAGCAGATGAAAGAGGATACGTCCGTAGACATTTTGATTGGAAATAATCGGAAAAAAGATCTGCTGCGTATCATAGAAGAGTATGAAAATGAACATCAGGTAACGGATGCATGTATTGATATTAACCACGGACGACAGGAGTATGAGAATCTGAATGTGTCCCGAACGGCGGAACATACAAGAGCATTTTTAAAAGTACAGGATGGATGCAATCAGTTTTGCAGTTATTGTATCATTCCTTATGCCAGAGGAAGGGTACGCAGCAGGACCATTGCTGATGTAAAAAAAGAAGCTGAAATTTTATCTGAAAATGGATATCAGGAGATTGTTCTGACTGGTATTCATTTGAGCTCTTTTGGTTTGGACAGAGATGAGTCATTACTTACCCTGATCGAAGCGCTTCATGGGGTCGAAGGGATTCAGAGGATCCGTCTTGGATCTCTGGAACCGGGTATTATTACGGATGAATTTGCATCGGCGTTAAGTAAAATGCCAAAGGTGTGCCCGCATTTTCATCTGTCATTGCAGAGCGGCAGTACCAGCGTGCTGAAGCGGATGAATCGAAAATATACGTCGGAGGAATATGCCGAAAAATGCCAGATCCTTCGGAAGTATTTTGAACATCCGGCGCTGACGACAGATATTATCGTGGGATTTCCGGGAGAAACGGAAGAAGAGTTTCAGGAGACGATGGATTTTGTGGAGAAGATACGGTTTTACGAGATCCATGTATTTAAATATTCCAAACGCCAGGGGACTGTTGCGGCGGGAATGCCGGATCAGGTATCGGAGCAGATCAAGACGATGAGAAGCGGGATTCTTATTGAAGCGGCAGAGCGGATGAAACAGGAGTTTATCCGGTGGTATCAGGGAAAACAGGTATCCGTTCTTTTTGAGAGAAAGACAGAGCATGAAGGAAATCCCTGTTTTGAAGGTTTTACCCCGGAATATGTGAAGGTTTTTTATCCCGCAGGTCAAAGCCTTGAAAATCAGATAATGGTGGTTGAATTTTCAGACGTTTTATATTAAACTATGAGAATAGGGACATTTCGGATATAAGCAATAGAAAATACGTTTTATCCATTCTATTGCCGTGAAGGAAAGCAAATGAGGTTGTTAATATGCAGGACATGGGTCACACACAATATTTTAAAGTACAGAAGGAGCCGGAGCTTCGGATTGGCGATGTGTTAGAGTTAGTATATAATGCGATGGCGGAGAAGGGTTACAATCCGGTAAATCAGATTGTTGGATATATCATGTCCGGCGATCCTACCTACATTACCAGTTATAAGAATGCAAGAAATCTTATGATGAAGATCGAGCGTGATGAACTGGTAGAGGAAGTATTGAAATATTATATCAAAAAACATTCCTGGGAATAGTGAGGAAATTTTATGCGGATTATGGGCCTTGATTTCGGATCAAAGACCGTTGGCGTGGCAGTCAGTGATGCGCTGCTTCTGACTGCCCAGGGAGTAGAGATCATTCGGAGAAAAGCTCCGAATAAGCTGCGTCAGACGCTGGCAAGGATCGATGAATTAAAAGACGAGTACCAGATAGAAAAGATCGTATTGGGTTTCCCGAAAAATATGAATAATACAGAAGGGGAACGCTGTGAAAAAACATTGGCATTTAAGGAAATGCTGGAGAAACGTACAGGGCTTCCGGTAATTTTGTGGGACGAGCGTTTGACCACAGTGGCGGCCGATCGTGCGATGTCGGAAGGCGGCATTCGGGGAGAAGACAGAAAGAAGTATGTCGATAAGCTGGCTGCTGTTTTTATTTTGCAGGGATATCTGGATTTTTTGGCAAACGAGAACAATAATTGAGGATTATATGGAAACAATAGTATTAAATGCTCCGGATACGGGAGAACGAATTGAACTTTACATTTTAGAGCAGACATGTATTAATAATGTGAACTATCTTTTGGCAACGGAAGAGGCAGAAGCGGACTCAGAAGCCTGGCTGCTAAAAGAAGTGCGTACAGAAGAGGATGATCTGATTTACGAGTTTGTAGAAGATGATGTGGAATTTGATGCCATTGCACGAGTATTTGCGGAAATGCTGGAAGATGTGGGCATTGAAAAATAAAACAAAAGAATATTCTGGAAGAGGTTTCTATGACTATGTCCAATGAAAGGATATCTGTTCTTTTGGAATGGAAGACAGAGTATGACAGGGGATCGTTATAGAATGACTTGCAGGAATCAATAGAAGATGCGTTTGTGAATTTTCTATTGCTAAGAAAAAGAATAAGAACGGAAAAATGGAGGTGCTTTTTTGAGCGAAACAAAAAAATCTAAATTGCGAATCATTCCTTTGGGCGGATTAGAGGCTATCGGAATGAATATTACTGCCTTTGAATATGAAGACAGTATTATTGTCGTGGATTGCGGTCTGTCATTCCCGGAGGATGACATGCTTGGAATTGATCTGGTCATTCCGGATATCACTTATTTGCAGGAAAATATTGATCGGGTTAAAGGATTCTTTATTACCCATGGACATGAGGATCACATTGGCGCCCTGCCCTATGTATTACGGGAGATCAATGTGCCGATTTATTCTACAAAACTGACAAATGGCATTATTGAACATAAATTAAAAGAACACAACATGCTGACAAAGGTAAAGAGGAAAGTCGTAAAATATGGTCAGCATATTAATCTTGGTTGTTTTAGAGTAGAGTTTATTCGCACCAATCACAGTATTCAGGATGCGGCTGCGCTGGCCATTTATTCAGGCGCAGGCACGGTAGTCCATACCGGGGATTTCAAGGTGGACTATACGCCGGTATTTGGCGATGCTATTGATCTTCAGCGTTTCGGAGAGCTGGGGAAAAAGGGCGTACTGGCTCTGATGTGCGACAGTACGAATGCAGAGCGTCC
>CAZLZX010000153.1:0-6311 GCA_964564095.1 uncultured Eubacterium sp.
ATGATATGGGAAATTTTTGAAAATTTCGTAATCTTTCCGGAAGCTAATTTGTTTCCGGAATAAATTCAATATGGCCTTTTTCCATTTTTGAGATACGGGCAAGCGAATATACGTGTACTCCCTGTTCCAGTAATTTGTCCCGTCCCGGCTGGAAGGATTTTTCGATCAGAACACCAATTCCGGCTATGGTGGCATGCGCTTTTCTGAGGAGTCGGATTGCACCGGTGGCCGCTTCTCCGTTTGCAAGGAAATCGTCAACGATGAGAACATGATCTGTTTCATCAATCTGCTCAACAGAAAGGGTCAGCTCATAGCTGGTTCCTTTTGTGAAGGATGTTACTTCTGTCTGATACAGATTTTTATTTAATACTTTAGATGGCTGTTTTTTTAGAATGACAAGAGGTATCTCCATCGCAAGCGCAGTGGTCAGTGCCGGAGCGATCCCGGAGCTTTCAATGGTAACCACTTTCGTAATACCCTGATCTATAAAATGTTTGGCTAACTCTTTTCCTATCTCCATCATCAGTTCAGGATCAACTTTGTGATTGATAAAGCTGTCCACCTTTAAAATATTCTCATCAATTGCCTGTCCTTCGGCAAGTATTTTCTCTTCCAGTAATTGCATTGGTTTTCCCCCTATGTAAAAGATTGGCAGTGCATCAGAATATCGTAAGGATATCTTAAAATTCTGTGCATTGCGTTTGATAGAATTATATCATACAATGTTGTGAGAAAAAAGAAAAAGCTAAGGTTTTTTATACGGAGTGATTTGTGATGAAACATATTTTGATTGTTGATGATGATATTCATATTGGGAATATGTTGGAAGAAGTGTTGGTTCAGGAGGGGTATCGGGTTTCCCGTGCCTATTCCGGTACGGAGGCGCTTTTCGTTCTGTCACAAAGGAAACCGGATCTGATTTTGCTTGATCTGATGCTGCCGGGTTTAAATGGAGAGGATGTTCTGCCGCAGATAAAGGGAATCCCTGTTATTGTGATCAGTGCAAAGGTCGACGTTCGCGACAAGGTATCATTGTTTTTGGGCGGAGCCGTGGACTATGTGACGAAGCCTTTTCATTTGGAAGAGCTGGCAGCAAGAATTGAAGTGCATCTTCGGAATACTTCACAGTCGAATGTTGTCGAAACACTGGTCTTTGATGACCTGACGCTTAATTTAGAGAAATATAAGGTTACTGTGAGGGATCGTGAAGTGAAATTGACACGGACAGAATTTGCTATTTTGAAAAAGTTAATGCGGGAACCAAAAAGAGTCATAACGAAGGCACAATTATTGGATGATCTTTTTGAAGATACTCCGGATTGTACGGAAAGTTCTCTGAACGTGCATGTGAGTCATTTGAGGTCAAAACTGCGTGAAGTGAGCGGCAAAAATTATATAGAGTCCGTATGGGGCATTGGATTTAAAATGAAAGAGCTATAATGTTTGGCATTTTTTAACCGTTGTCTTAACTGTTTCTTAACGGGTGCATGGTAGACTAACGATAACATCTGGTTAGGGAGGTACGATTCATGGAATATGTATTACAGACAAAGTCTCTGGAAAAGAAATATAAAGATTACTGTGCACTGCAAGGACTTACGATGAATGTTCCAAAAGGTTCCATTTACGGATTTGTAGGAAAAAACGGAGCGGGAAAGACGACACTATTCCGCCAGGTCTGCGGACTGCAAAGGCCCACGTCAGGAGACTATTTTATTTACGGGAGAAGCAGCAAAGACAAGGATATCGTAAAATCCCGGCGAAGGATGGGCGCGGTGGTGGAGACACCGTCCATTTACAGGGAGCTGACTGCTCTGGATAATTTAAAGGAGCAGTACCGCATTCTGGGGCTTCCCTCCTTTGACGACATCCCGGAGCTTTTGAAAATGGTCGGTTTGGCTGACACGGGAAAGAAAAAGGTAAAAAATTTTTCTCTTGGTATGCGGCAGCGTCTGGGCATTGCGGTGGCATTGGCGGGAAATCCGGATTTTCTGATGCTGGATGAACCAATTAACGGGCTGGATCCGGAGGGTATCATTGAAATTCGAGAGCTGATTTTGAAATTGAATCGGGAAAACGGAATTACCGTACTGATATCCAGCCATATTTTGGATGAACTGGCAAGAGTGGCTACTCACTTTGGATTCATTAATAACGGAGTTATGGTAAAGGAGATCACTGCAAAGGATTTGGAGCACGAGTGCCGGAGAAGAACCTATATTTCCGTAACAAATATAGCTACTTTAAGTAAAACGCTGGATGAGTTTGGAGTGGAGTACACAGTTTTGTCGAATCAGGAGGCGCATGTGTACGGAAAAATGGATATTACAGAATTGGTTTTACGGCTTGCCGCTGAGGATTGCAGGGTAATATCCATACAGGAGCAGGAGGAAAATCTGGAAAGCTACTTCATGGATCTTGTGGGGGGAGTGAGAAGTTATGATTAGATTATTAAAAGCGAATTTTTCACGCCTTTGGCAAAATAATATCTTTCGCCTTGCTTTCATGGCATCAATTATTGCAGGGGTTCTTTGCCCTTTGTTCGGACGCCATATTCAGCGGACAAGCGGAGAATATGCCGAGTTCTTTGATTATATTAACTATATTGATTTTTATCTTTGGAAATGGACGCATGTTATTTCTCTTGCACTGACAATATTCTGCGCCTTTTTTATTGGAACGGAGTATCGGGATGGGACGCTGCGCAACAAAATTGCGGCGGGTCACTCCCGGACAGCAATCTATCTTACGAACCTGATTACAAATGCAGTGGCAGGCTGCATCTTTTATTCGGTATATCTGGTCGCAAACTTTTGTGTGGGAATGCTTGTCCTAGGCTGGTTTCAGGTCTTAGGACCGGGCGAGATCGCAGCCCTGATCTTGTGCGGCTATTTGGTATTGCTTGCAGTTGCCGCCATTGTAACGATGGCGGGGCTGTTGTCCTCCAGTCAGGCCGGGGCTGCCATTGCCTGCATTGCCGTGGCTTTGGTATTTTTGTTTGTTGGCACATTTCACATCAGTTCGCTGACAGAGGTGTTTATGACAAATATGATGGGGAATAGAGGCGTGGAAATTTCTAAGTTTTTTCTGGACTTTCTTCCGGGAAGCCAGATGATGGAACTGAGGGCGTCATACATGCAGATCGGTAATCTGAATACCCATGTGATGCTTGGCGGTTCGGCAGTCTTTTTTTGCGGGGCAACAGCCATTGGTTTGCTGAAATTTGGCAGAAAAGAATTGAAATAAGCGGTAGGAGGAACAACACTATGTTGAAATTATTGAGAGCCGGACTTGCACGGCTTTTAAAAAACAGCATCTTTCGGCTTGGAATTTTTATATCAGCAGCTGCAGGCTTTATTTGTCCTGTGGCAGGAAAAGAACTGTCATACCTTTTAGGGAAGACAGGACTGCTGCTGATCATAGGCGGCGAACAGTATTCCCTGGACTATTGGTTTTTTACCTATGTGGTTGTTGTTGCCTTTATGGCAGTTTTATTTTCCGGATTTTTCCTAGGGTCGGAGTACAGTGACGGGACATTACGCAACAAAATCGCAGCGGGACATTCCCGGACGGTCATTTATCTGTCGAATTTTGTTACAAGCGCAGTGGCGGGCTGTCTTTTGTATGGGGTGTATTTGATAATGGGCTTATTTGGCGGACTGGCATTGACGGACGGGTTTAAGGTTTTTGCCCGCAGAGAGATCGTGTTGTACATTGTATGTGCCTTTGCGTGTATGGTTGCCTTTGCGGCTATTTACACGTTGATCGGGATGTTGATACCGAATAAAGCGGTCACGGTGGTCGTGTGTATCGGTGCGCTTTTGGCGCTTCTGCTGGCAGGATTGATGTTGACAGCAACTTTGGACTCCAAGCAGTATCTGGATTATGAATGGACTTATAACGTGGTATATTATCCGGCCGGAGCACAAAATCCAGTCTACGTTGGAGGATGGCGGCGAACATTTTATATTTTTCTTGTGAATTTTCTTCCGGGAGGCATCGTCATGGAATATTATGACCTTTATATGAATCCGAATCTTAATGTGCTGTATATGCTTCTGGGATGCAGTGCATTTTCCGTTGTGCCGACAGTGACGGGTATGAAGTTATTTGCAGGGAGAGAATTAAAATAAGTATGAAAAGGTGCGATTGAGCAAAGGAGTCTGTATGGAATTTTGGTTATGGTTTATTATCATTATTTTGGCCGTTGCTGTTTTTGTGTTGACAGTGAAAATAGGCCTGCTCCACAGGGCGGCGCAGGAAATCGGAGAAGGGTTTGAGGAAAAAGTAAAAGTCGATACGAATACTCTGATTACTCTTTCCGGCAGCGATAAGTATATGTGTAATCTGGCAGTGAAGATAAACACAACGCTTCGGGAGCTTCACAGACAGCACCAGAGGTTTCAAAACGGAGATATGGAGCTAAAAAACGCAATTACCAATATCTCACATGATATACGGACTCCTTTGACTGCCATTGTGGGATATCTGGAGCTGCTTGAAGCAGAGGAAGTTTCGGAAACAGGGATACAATATATTAAGATTATCGAGAACCGTGTGGAAATATTAAAAAAATTGACGGAGGAACTTTTTGATTATTCCGTCGATGCCTCCGCTGAACTGGAATTAAAAAAAGAAGCCGTTGATGTCAGACGCATATTGCAGGAAAGTATCGCGGCCTTTTATACGGATTTTTTAGGCAGTAATATTACGCCAAACATCCAAATAACAGAAAATGAGATTGTGCGTCAGGCGGATCCTGACGCATTATCCCGTGTATTTGCAAATCTTTTGAGTAATGTGATAAAATACAGTGACGGCGATCTGGATATCGTTTTGTCGCAAAACGGCGAAATAACATTTGCGAATCGGGCGTCTGCCTTGAACAGCATAGAAGTTGGCAGACTGTTTGACCGCTTTTATACTGTTGAAAATGCAAGAAAATCAACGGGATTGGGGTTAGCGATCTCCAAGCTCCTGATTGAGAAAATGGGCGGGAATATCACGGCAGAATATGAGGATGGCAAGCTGTCAATTTATGTCTGGCTGGCAAATGCTGATTTATGACAAATATAAAAATTGAATTGGATGATGAATGCTGTTATAATACTAGCGGCTGGTAAATATCAAGGATCATGTCAGATCTTGATCAAACAACGAAACTTGGAGGTATTTTAATTGACGGGTATTGTGGAAATCAATTTCTCCATTATGTATAAAGATGAAAAGGTTGCAGATATATTAATACGGGGGAATAGGAAAATTTCTATTGCTAAATATACGAATGAGTATTATAAACAGCCTTTTTTATCTTCTAAAATCAACTTGTTTTATATATATGATTTTATTCAGAGCCGATGCTATGAAGACCAAAGGGCAGATTTGAAAAGGATTCTTGATCAGGCAGGTCTTACACATAATGATCCCTGGAGTTGGATAAAGCTTACGCATGGAGTCACGTATGATGATTTTTGGTGGATTAAATTCCCAGGAGAAACGCTTAGTTGGGAGGATGTGAAAATTCGATGAAAGATTTTAAAATGTCAGCGAAAGCTCTCGTTATGATTCAGGGAAGCTCAAAGGGAACACAGCCTAAGTATTATGAGGATGGCTATTGGTATAAGCAGAATAATAAAGGATATGAGGGTACATCAGAATATTTGGTATCGTTAGTTTTGAGTTGTTCGAATGTTGACAATTATGTCACATATGAAAAATGTTTAATTAACGGCAATTCGGGATGCAGGTCACGATCTTTTCTTGGACCAAAAGAATCATTTATTAGTTTTGAACGTCTGCACGAAATGCTGTTTAATATACATTTAGAAGATGCGATAAGGCAGTTTGAGACCTGTAAAGAGCGTCTGGCATATGTCAAAAATTTTCTGTTGGATGAATTTTCAGTGGACTGTTCCGAATATCTGTCACAGATATTATCACTGGATGCATTGACATTAAATTGTGACAGACACTTTAATAATCTTGGTGTGGTAATTGATAATGAAACCGGTATTTGTATACCGGCTCCTATTTTTGATAATGGAGACGCATTATTGAGCAATTATGAAAAATTTGATGGAGAATCTTTGGAAGAAAATATTGAAAAAGTTTATGCACGTCCTTTCAGCGCGAGCCATATACGGCAGGCTGTAGATGCCGGTATAGGTATTGAATTGGATTATGAAAAACTGTATTCCTTATTGGAACAGGAACCTGATTCGAGAGCACGGGAAGTTTTATATTATCAGTTAGAGGTAATGAGAAATCTGATTCCTGAAATTTCTTAAAAAAAGATGAATGCTGAAAAAGTT
>CAZLZX010000154.1:0-6296 GCA_964564095.1 uncultured Eubacterium sp.
TGGATAAGCTGTTTGCGAACGGACAGGTAGCTACCCAGTATGTAAATGAAGCTGGCGTACCGACCATGGATGAAGAGTGGAATGTAAACGGTTCCTATATGGCGATCGAGGGAATTACAAGCCCGGACGGACGCGTACTTGGCAAGATGGCGCACGCAGAACGACGGGATGTGGCTGTAGCGAAAAATATCTATGGAGATCAGGATCTGAAGCTGTTTGAATCGGGAGTAGCATTCTTTAAATAATCAAATGAAGGAGTGTCGTAACATAAGTGATTTCTGAAAGAAATGATCTTATGGAGCGATGCTCCTTTTTTCATCGTGTTACTCCTTACTGAACATAGATTATCATTGAAACCGGCACATTTCAACGATATAATTGTATAAAATTCAATGATTCATAATGGAGAGAAACATGTTTAGATGGACAAAAGAGAGTATAGAATGGTATATCGATGCGGCAGAATATACGCATTATCCTGATATTTTATGTGAACAATTAAAAGAATTTTTTGACAAAGGCGATACGGTGTACGATATTGGATGCGGATTAGGTCATGTTGATCTGTTGTTATCCCCTTATGTAAAACAGTTGATCGGTGTGGATGTGGACGCAAAAGTGCTGAAACTGATGGAGCAGAGTATTCATCAGCAGAATATTACAAATGTTAAAACCATGAATACAGATTGGAAGGAACTTAATGGGGAGATATGTGATACGGTATTAACCTGCTCTTTTGCTTCTTTAGAAAAAGATATGAAACAATTGCTGCGCCTGTGCAGGAAAAGATTGATCGTGGCAAAAAGAAACGCTGTGGAAAACGAGGATGGATTTATTACGGAGTATAATTTAAGAAACGGCTCCAACAAAGATGAAATTTTTCTGGAGCAGCATGGTATTCCGTATAAATTGAAATCCTTTACGGCGGATTTTGGACAGCCTTTCAAAAGTGAAATGGATGCAAGAAGATTTATTTCTCATTATAAATTGGAACCATGGAAATCGGCTCCGGATTATAGCCTGAAAGAGTATGAGATATCTGAGCAGAAGGATGTAAAGCGGCAGCAGCCGGACTTTAGCAGCAAATATCATTATTATCTGCCCAATCATAAGGAGGTTCATATCATAGTGATAGATAAGTGACAATTTCAATATAAGAGATAAATAATCAGATAAATTAAAAATATTTTTAAAATAAACAGAAAAAGTGTTGACAAAATCAACAAAAGGATATACAATAGAATCAACAAAAGAAACAAGACATCTTAAGAAAAGTTTTACAGGAGGACGGTCCAATGGGATAGGTACTTAAAGAAAACTCTTCAAGAAACTTAAAGTAAGAGGTAATTCCATTGAAAGGAAAAGTTCATAAGTGAGACAACTAAATAAAGAAAGAGAGGTTATACAGTGAAACTTCGATTTAACAGTTGACAGAGCTATCTAATGACGAGAAAGTTAGATAGCTCTTATTTTGTGTTGCCAAGTATTCGGAGGGAACTGCCAGTGGCAGATCCTGTAGGTTTGGGTTGTTCTTTTGAATCTATTTTCTGAAGATGCACCTTGCGATAACAGATAATAGTTAATTTACATCCATAATTTGAATAATCAGACAATTTAAATTTTTTAAAAAAAATTACAGAAAAAGTATTGACAAAATCGGGAAAAGGTTATACAATAAATTCAACAAAACAAAAGAGACGAAATACATAAAACCAAGGAAGTTTAATCCTAAGCGGAGGAGCCGCAAGAAGAGAAAAGTAACATTCGTATCTTGAGTAAAACGTTTTACAGGAGGATAGTCCGATGGGATAGTTAGCTGACAAACATAAAAACCACTCAACGAAGTGTTTATCATAGATGATACTAAAAGGAGTGATTGAAATGAAAGGCAGAGGACCATAGTTCCAAAAGGCTAAAATCAAAAGAATCAGGAGGACAGTCCAATGGGCTAAGTAATTTAAGAAGAAAACTTTTTCAAATTATATTTCGAGAAGGAAATAAGAAAGAGGTAAATTCCATTGAAATGAAAAGTTCATAACTGAGACAACTGAATAAAGAAAAGGAGGTTATATAGTGAAACTTCGATTAAACAGTTAACAGAGCTATCTAATGACGAGAAAGTTAGATAGCTCTTTTTATCGACTTTTACATGGAGCCGGATTTTATTAAAGTCCCAATTTTTTTCGGAATCATTGATTTTTCTAACAAATAAAGGTAAAATATGTATATGACGTGTAGCATTAACGGCGTAAATCCAGTTATCTGCTTTACGTCATTTTTTATTTTAATGGCATAGATCAGGGCATGGAAGATGTTGATTGGTCAGCAGGGATGAAGGAGGTATCAGTATGGGAAACAGAATTATTACGATCAGTCGGGAATTTGGAAGCGGCGGCAGAACCATCGGCAAAGAGGTGGCGGCAAAACTGGGGATTTCCTGTTATGATGCGGAATTGATAGCAAAAATAGCAGAAGAAAGCGGACTTGCAAAAGAATATATATCGGAAAGAGGGGAAGATGCATCTTTTGGCAACTGGCTGACAAATGCTTTTTCGTCTGACATGACTTCGGCGGGATTTTCCACGCAGGATTATTTGTGGTCGGTACAAAGACAGGTTATTATAGATCTGGCAGAGAAGGAATCCTGCGTGATCGTGGGCCGCTGTGCTGATTATATTTTAAGAGATATGGATAACTGCCTGAAGGTATTTATTTATGCAGATGAAAATGTACGTGCAGAGCGGATCGTTAGAATCTATGGGGAAAGTAAAAATTCTCCGAAGAAACGCATACAGATGAAGGATAAGCGCCGAAAAGCGTATTACCGTTTCTATACGGATATGGAGTTCGGCGTGGCACAGAACTACCACATTTGTCTGGACAGTGCGAACCTGGGCATTAAGAAATGTGTGGATATCATCGCAGACTTGTACTGATTAAAAATGCAAGGGGGCCCGCTTGTCCCTGTGAAAGCGAGCCTCCTTCTATTATGCATACTGATATGTTTTTCGTTTTGTGACAAAGCAGAGGATCGTTACGAGCAAAGCCAGACATTCGGCAACAATGATGGACATCCAGATGCCGTCAATGCCCAGTATGATCGGAAGGGTAAGGACCACGATGATCTGAAATACCAGAGTTCTCAAAAATGAGATCGTGGCAGAGGTGGCGCCGTTGCCCAGAGCCGTAAAAAAGGATGATCCCCATACATTGATTCCCATCATCGCAAATGCAATGGCGTAGATCCTGAATCCGTGGCTGGTCATATCAAACAGTTCTTTATCGTAGCTTGCAAATATGGATACGAGAGGTACATTTAAAATTTCTGCAAGAAATGCCAGTACGATTCCCGCAGCAGCTACCAGTTTTAAGCTCTTTTTAAATAAATTCTTCAACTCGCCGTGATTGCCGGCTCCATAATGATAGCCGATGATCGGAGCGCTGCCGATAGAATATCCGAAAAAAATTGCCATAAATACAAAGTTTACATACATGATGATACCATATGCGGCTACTCCATTTTCTCCTGCAAGCCTCATAAGCTGGAAATTGTACAATATGTTTACGATGGCGGTGGAGAGGTTTGTTATCATTTCAGAAGCGCCGTTTGTAAACGTTTTTCGCAGTATGCGGGGAATCAGTCGGGTCTTGGTAAGCTGCAGCAAACTGTCATTTTTTCTCAGAAAATAAATAATAGGAATAATGCCGCCTATAAATTCTCCGATGCTGGTAGCGATGGCGGCACCGGCAATTCCCCAATGAAATACAGCGATAAATACATAATCTAATACAATATTTGTCACGCCTGCCATAATAGACATTCTAAGGCTCAATCCGGGCTTTTCCGCAGTGGAAAAAAAGCTTACGAATGCATTCTGTAAAATAAATGCGGTCATGCTGATGAAAGAGATTCTGCAATAAATGATACAATTGTCCAAAAGCTCATTTTCCGCACCCAGGGCGATGGAAATCGGGCGGGCAAATATAAATCCCAATACGGATAGTACGATACCCAGGACAATTGCAGTATATACAAGCAGAGAAAAGTAGTCATTGGCTTCCTTACGTCTCCCTTCTCCCAATGCCTGAGAGATGACTGCGCTGCCGCCGGTTCCGATCATGGTTCCGATGGTACCTATCGCCATGAGCACAGGCATGATGAGATTGACAGCGGCAAAAGGGGTTTTCCCGACATAATTTGAAACAAAAAAACCGTCTACGATATTGTACAGTGAAGTAAAAATCATCATCAAAATGGGAGAGATGACAAAACGGAGCAGACGCTTATATGTGAAGTGATCAGATAATTGAATCCTCATTTCGTATTCCTCCTATTATTTTGTAAACAGTAAAGTTTTCCAGAAGAAAAATTTTTTATACATATTAAGATGTTTTACAATTTTTAACTGTTTTTGCAGAAAAAGAGTGTTGCAAGTTCTTTCACTGCATTGCCTTTGCAGAAAAAGAGTGTTGCAAGTCCTTTCACTGCATTGCCTTTGCAGAAAAAGAGTGTTGCAAGTTCTTTCGCTGCATTGCTTTTGCAGAAAAAGAGTGTTATAAGCTTTTTCTCTGCTCTGTTTTTTGCTGTAATATGTGTATATATTTTTCTGTCAGCGTCAGAAGCTGTTCCCGTTCCCGGGGAGCCATTTCCTCGAAGGCGGCCTGTTCCTGATCAATGACCGGCAGTATCTTTTCCTTCATGAGTTTTTTCCCCTCTTCTGTCAGCAATATTTGTTTATCCCGGCCGTTTTTCCGGATCAGGTAGATATAACCGTTCTTCTGCAGATTTTTGACAGAAGAGTTGATCGTCTGTCTGCTGAGGTAATAGTAATCAGAAATATTTTTTTGCAGACATTCCTCTTCCATGGAGGCAATGGCGTACAAAACGAAAAAGGCGCTTTCCGACAATCCGGCGTTAGCGGCGATTTTGTGATAAATATCATCCATTTCTTTGTATAAACGGTTAAATTTGGTTAATGCATTTTCTTTTGAAATCATAGATGCGGCTCCTTAAAAAAATAATCCGAAATCGGACAAAAAGCATTATAGTCCGATTTCGGATTATAGTCAATAAGAGATTTCTTAAGAATCTGTGAAGGGTTTTTAACAGAGCCGCTATTTTGAGAGCTCATCCGGTCTGTTCCAGCTTTCGTCAATACCGTCTGCTTTCCACTGGTTGTTTTCCTCGACATATTCCTCTACAAGAAGATATTGAAATTTGCTGGTTGTTTTCATGGCGTCATATACATAGCGAAGAGGAATACGGGTGCGGTTGTTTTCCGGGCTTCCCGGTTCTGCCAGAAATACGGTGTCGTCTTCTGGGTTATACTGCCATATATTAACATAATGTCCGGGGGTGTCCGTCCAGAAGGAGTCGTCATCTGCGCTACAAACAAGTACAACGGCGGATGCTGCCTCTGTCATTTGTCCCTGAAATTCCTCGTAAGTATCTACTTTATAGTAAACGTCGCAGGGAAAACCGCATTTTTTTAACATCTCTTTCATATTTCCCCAGTCAAGCGCCCCTGACTTTCTTGTGGGTTCATACCCGGAAATTTCCATGGTATATTCGCATATGTCCCAGGGAGATACCTCGTAAGGGGAAAGCGTGTCATAAATATTTGCCATGCAGCAGAAGCCGCAGCCGAAGCTTCCAAATACATTGCCGTTTGCATAGGAATAGCACCATTCGCCGGACCAGGGAACGCCTTCTTCCCAGGAGCGGGGGCCCTGCAAAAAAGTGTAGATGCCGGAGTCGTCATAAATATTTTCGATGTCCGTGGGTTCCATGTCTTGAAAAATTTCCAGACCTGCTTTGAGAATCTGCTCTTTTGTTTCCTGCTCGATAGATGGCTCTTTGTTTTCCTGTCTGTGCCGCTGCGCTGTTTTTACCAGAAATATTGCCAATATGACTGCCAGCAGTGCCGCCAGCCCTGCTATGAGATATTTTTTCATTTCTGTTTCGATCCTTTTATCTTAAATGTACCCTTGTTTATGAGGAAAAGTGTTGTGATTTATTGTATCAGAAAAGAGATTTGGATAAAAGAGGGTACGTTCTCTTTATGGAGGAGAATAAAAAAAATCCTTGAAAAAGGATCTTTTTTAATAGCGAGAGGGGGAGTCGAACCCTCGACACTACGGGTATGAACCGTATGCTCTAGCCAACTGAGCTATCTCGCCATGTGGTATAAAATTATTTGCCGAAACCGTTATTCAGAACTGCTGATGTTGATATTCCGGCAAAAAAATGGGACCTACAGGGCTCGAACCTGTGACCCTCTGCTTGTAAGGCAGAT
>CAZLZX010000155.1:0-6241 GCA_964564095.1 uncultured Eubacterium sp.
CCCATTGGCTTTAGACAATGGGTAGTTCACTACAATTGGATGATTGAAGTTGAATAAAAGTTGCTTCAAATGAAAAGTTGAATGTAATGTAGGAGATTGAGATGTCACAGACGAAATTTCAGCGTGCCGTGCTGGGCGTAACGGTTATCACGGCATTTTTAACTAGTTTTTCTTCAAGTTCTATGGAACTTTCTATTCCGCATATGGAGACGGAGTTCCATGTTAATGCGGCTTTAGTGGGCTGGGTGTTATCAGCGTATATTTTAACGACGGCAGCTATGAGTGTTCCTTTTGGGAAAATTGCAGATGTGAAAGGCCGTAGAAAAGTTTTATTAACAGGCGTTGCCGGATTCGCGGCGTCTTCCGTCATATGTGCGGCGGCAATATCCTTCCCGATGCTTCTTTTGGGGCGTGTGCTGCAGGGCTTTTTTGCATCCATGCTTTTTGCTACAAATAATGCAATACTGGTCAGTGTATTTCCGCAGAGTATGAGAGGCCGGGTGCTGGGAATTTCCATTTCTTTTACATATATTGGATTGTCTGCGGGACCGGTAATCGGAGGCTTTTTAAATCACTATATCGGATGGCGCTCTATTTTTGTTATCTCAACGATACTTGCCGTAATCGCGCTTTTGCTGGGATTAAAGAATACGCCGAAGCTTCCGGTGGATGAGATGCATAATAAACCGGATATATTTGGAAATGTTCTGTTTATTGCGGCGATCGTTGTTACATTATATGGTTTGACCAATCTGTCAGTATTTCGGTTTGGATGGATCATTTTGGCGGCTGGCGTGGCATTAGGAGTATTGTTTATTTTTGTTGAACGGAAAGCGGAGGCTCCGGTTGTGCGGATTTCGATGTTTTCCAAAAGCAGGATGTTTACTTTTTCTAATCTGGCGGCGCTTTTAAATTACGGAGCCACTTATGCGATCAGTTATCTCATGAGTATCTATCTGCAGGTGGTGCAGGGCTATGATTCTCAGATCGCCGGATTGATCATGGTATGTATGCCGGCAGTGCAGGCGGTGTTTACGCCATTGATGGGGCGCTTGTCAGACCGGATTTCTCCCAATAAATTGGCAAGTACCGGTATGGGTATCTGCGTACTCAGCCTGCTCGGAATGACCACGATCGGCATCAGTACGCCAATTCCTTTGATCATGATAATGCTTGGTTGTGCTGGATTCAGTTTCGCGTTGTTTTCCTCTCCGAACACGAATGCGGTACTGTCCAGTGTGGGAAAAGAGGACTATGCATCGGCAAATGCTATTTTGTCAACGATGCGTACCGTAGGGCAAACTATGAGTATGGCGGTGGTAACGATCATTGTGGGGGTGGTGCTTGGAAATGTTGCGTTGGAACACGCCGCTCCGGAAGCATTGGTCAAAACAATGCGCAGCGCCTTTATCGTATTTGTGGTGTTATGTGCTATAGGAATTTACTTGTCTCTGAAACGGAATGAGAAGAAAGCCGGTCAGAAGTAGTTTGGCAATCAACTCATGCTTGCCCTGATCAAATATTTTGTAACGAAAATAACATTTTCCGGATTAATAAGTAAGAGAGATTTTACTGAATTGAGAAGGGAGATGTTTTTTTGTTACATAAATTTAGACAGCATATCCAGATTGCTTACGCTAAAGCAGCCCAATATGATCTGGACGGTAGATGCTCTTTACCTGATTCCTACGGAGTCTTACCGATATTTTTTGTATGCCGGATGGATATTGCTGTTTGCGGCGCTTTTTCTTTTTTATGTGGAAAAGAAAAAGGGAAAGAAGCTGATCAGCGTTGGAATATTGGCGGTATGTGTCATTTGTTTTTCACAGGTATTTGAGGCGGGAAGCTTTCAGAATTTTGACAATAATACGGATAACATAGCAAATGATTATTCTACCTTTGCAGGGGAAGAAACATCAGAAGAGACCGCAGATTTTTCAGTAACTGCCTATGATATGAAAATATCGGTAGGAAAGCAGCTGTCAGCAGAAGTGACGATGACATTGGATCAGCCAATGAAAACATGCCGGTTTACGTTATACCGCGGGTATAAAATTCGGGAGATATTGGATGAAAATGGTAATCCGCTGAATTATGAGCGGGATTTGGACTATTTGACGGTTCAGTCGGAACAGGGGATCTCACAGATCACGATTTATTACAGCGGGTGCAGCGGAACGTTTTACAGCAATCGTAAGGCGGTCTGCCTGCCGGGGTATTTTGCCTGGTATCCGCAGCCGGGGCATCGGCCGGTATATCAGACAGTAGTGGCAGATTCTTATATGAGCTATGGGTATAATCTGGACGTGTCCATGTTTTCAGAGAGCCGTTTTCATATAGTTACTAAAAATATGCCGGGCATAGCCTATTCTAATTTGGAAAATAAAACAGATGATTTTGTGTTTGATGGAACGGCGAAAACCTGTACGCTTATGTCGGGACCGGTGGAGGAAATCCGGCAGAATGATGTGCGGATGATTATCCCGGAACTGAAAAGAATGTATGCAGAGTCAAGTCCTGATGAGTCTGTCAGAGAAGAGGCGGAAAATTGTGCTGCTGTTTTAAAGGAAAGGTTGTTCGCATATACGCAATATCTTGGGTTAGATACGGAGGAGTATCTGAATTTTGATAAAGTATTCGTGGTAGATGGAACCTTTCAAATGGCAATGAATTACAATGGCTGCTATATGGAGGATTATGTATTCATAGATTCTTTGTATGACATGGATGGGATTGCATCGGAGCTGATTCTTTCTAAAATGAACCTGAAGGGATTCAGGCAGCAGCTGCTGTATGAAGTGCTGGAACATTTGCAGGGACATGAGCTGAGCGAAGTATTGTCTGAGGAGGAATATTTAAACTGGGAGCAGGAGGATGATATGATAGAAGGGCCCGTTAGCGGTATGTATGCCACGCTGCTGCAGCGATATGATGCAGAGCTTGTGGACCAGAAGATCATGGAGTATTTGACAGGGGATAATGATATGGATTGTATTACATTTATGAAAGCATTATATGTCGAACTTGCTTCTGCATATTAATAGAAGATATGGTTGAAATTTGAGAGGATTCATATGAAATGAAGAACATTATGGGATCTGTGAGAAGTTCATGTGAAACGGAGCGTATTATGGAATTAGAAGTGAAAGATTTATCGGTACGAATTAAAAAGAAAATGATATTGCAGGAGATATCCTTCCGATGTAAGCCGGGAATTTATGCAGTCATCGGCGAAAATGGCGCAGGTAAAACGACTTTATTTCGAGCTGTTCTCGGATTGCAGAATGGAACTGGGACATGCTGCTTTCATGGTTTTGATCGGTATAATATCGGATATCTGCCGCAGCACTTTGAAACTTTAAATCATATAAGTGTTCAGGATGCTATGGTATATTTTGCCTGTCTGGAAGAGCTGGAAGATCACGTGCAGGAAAAGGAGATTGAGCGGGTTCTTACGATGGTAAATCTGTGGGAGGAAAGGACAAAAAAAGTAGGTAAGCTGTCAGGCGGAATGTATCAGCGTCTGGGCATCGCACAGGCAATGTTGGGAGAGAATAAGCTGCTGATCCTGGACGAGCCCACAGCAGGACTTGACCCCATTGAGCGATTGAATTTTAGAAGGATCATTCAGCAGATTGAAAAGGAATCGCCGGAGAAAATTATTTTGATTTCGTCTCATGACACAAAAGAGTTGGATGAGATCTGTAAAAATGTAATATTTCTGCATCGGGGAAGGCTGCTCATTTGTGATAGACTGGAGAGCCTTTATAAGGATTATAACACTTCCCGTCTAGAGGAAATATTCTTTTGTCTGACCGGAGTGAAGAGGAGGGCATGATGAATGGATGGAAAAACAGTCTGGTTTTTTGGAATGTACAATTAAAAAACAATCAAAAAATGATGCTTGCGTATGGAATCTTATATATAATTGCCGCGATTACAATTATAGTGTTAAGCATTGGAGCAGAAGAGGTATCCGCATGGTACAAATATATGAATTGTGTTGGCATGGCTCATATATGGGGATGTGTGTTGAGTTTTGTTCCTGCTTTATATTGTGCCTCTGAAATTATTAACAGGAAGCGTCACTCTTATATAAGATTAAGCAGATTTCGATGGGGAAGGAAAGATCTTTTGTTGTGCAATCTTATATCCATGTGTCTGCCCCTTGGTTTATCTCTGATCATTAACGTGAGATTTTATCAGGATCGTACGTTAGAGGAGGACATTGCATGGTGTTATTGGCGTCTGCCGGCAGCAAATCTGGTCGTTATATTTGTGCTGACCGCATTGGCAGTTTTATTAGGCATTATAACAAAAAACAGGATGCTGCCTTTCATGGCCGTATTAGCTTATATCTTTGTAATGCTCTTTACCATGTCGGTCCCTATAAGTGTCAATGTGATTGTTTTGGGAGAATATATGGGGGATGATTGGTGGCTTCAAATGTTAAAATGGGGTATAATCGGAGTTGGCTTATCCGAAGCCAGCATACGGTGGCTTCGTTTTTTCGGTTAGTTTAAGTGAAAAAATCAGGCGCATAGACGGTGTTATTACAAAAAGAGTATATTGGATTTGTGTTTGTTTTGGGAGCGTATAAAGAAGGGAAGGGGGAAGAGTGTATGGATATGGATGAGATTTATCGAAAATATAATAATATTGTTTTGAAATATCTGATGTGTCAGTGTCATGATGCCGATCTGGCAGAGGAATTGACACAGGAAACATTCTTCCGTGCGATCCGTTCTATCCACCGATACAATGGTTCCTGTAAGATGTCTACCTGGCTGTGTCAGATCGCAAAGCATGTATGGTATCAGAAGTTAGATAAAAGAGAGCGAAGAAAGACAGTACCTCTTGAGGAGAGAATGGCTGACAGGCAGGCGTCGCCGGAAAATAAAGCTGTTTTTTCCCAGAGTAAAATGGAACTTTTTAAACAGATTCATAAATTGTCAGAAACAGAAAAGGAAGTCGTGTACTTGTGATTGACGGGGGAGTTTTCATTTCGGGAGATCGGAAAGATATTCGAGAAAAATGAGAACTGGGCTAGAGTAACTTATTATCGTGCAAAGCAGAAGCTGATAGGAGGAATGCAGGAATGAAATGCGGAGTGATAAGGGATTTGCTTCCAAGCTATATTGATAGATTGACTTCTCAGGACAGCAATGAAATTGTGGAAGAACATATGCGGACCTGCAAAGCGTGCAGGGAATTTTATAAAAAAATGAGTAATCAGGAGTTTGAACTTGTTGCAGCGGATGTGACTGATCAGGAGGATCTTGCCATTACCAAAACTATGAGAAGGTTTAGAAGAAGAGTGCTCGGGAGTATTTGTATAGCTGCAGCGGCGATACTGTTTTTTCTTTTTATGGTATATTTTGAACTTCCTATGCCATATGAAAAAACAAAAATGGATGTCTGGCTTTCTAGCTCTTGGATGAAACATGAAGTTACCCGCATAGATGGCGTTGAGGTAAGATGGAGTAATGGTCTGCAGTTTATGCTGCCTGCGGGCGGCGTAGAGTTTTATGGCAGCAATAAGGCCATAAAAGAGGTCACGATAGATGGGAAGAAACAGTGTGTGGCATTTTTAAGCGTATATGATACGTTGTTTTATAAGTTGCGCTATCAAAATATAGTAGAAGAGGGAAATGAATGGGGTATGTATTATGAGGCTCTTTCTGATGGTCATGGGGGATATACTTTGCCTGGCTATGATGAATATGATGTGTCCGATATTACTAAGGTATACTATCTGGATAGAGGAATCAAATGGATCGATGGTGCAGATAATGAGAGAGTGTTGGACATTATAGAAAAATATGGTCATCTGGTATGGACAAAGGAGGAAGGAAATCAATCAACGTATTATCTTAAGGCGCTGGAATAAATATGGCTGTTAGAATTTTTGTTGATAGTACTGTTGAGGAAGTTTATGTGCTGCCGCATGATAGACGGTTAGTCGCAAAATAATTAGATTATAAAATAGATTATAACCGCTTAGTTTGGTAGACAGGGCGGTTATTTTCTTTTACTTGTATCATAGTAAAATAATAAGAGAAAGCTGACCTCTTTCTCTTATTTCATATATTTCCGGCTGGCCTTCAGCTGCGTGATAAGTCTCCTGTTGAAAGCTTCAGAAACCTGACCGGCCACTTCTTTGGGATATTCAAAAAAGCCTTTCCCTGTTTTGATACCAAGGCTGCCTTCTTCTACCACGGCTTTCATAGTTTGACTTGGT
>CAZLZX010000156.1:0-6221 GCA_964564095.1 uncultured Eubacterium sp.
ATGATGTGAGTTCCATGAAAGCATTGCTGGAAAAATATATTTTGAAAGAACTGTCACTGGAATATCCAAATACAAGTTATCTGGATGAAACAAATTTGATACAGTGTTTGAAGGATGTTTATATGCAGAATCACATTCCATTCATTTTTATTATAGATGAATGGGATTGCATTTTTCGGGAAAATAAAAATGAGTTGGAATCACAGAAAATTTATCTTGATTTTTTGCGAAACCTGCTGAAAGGACAAGAATATGTAGCTTTGACATATATGACAGGAATTCTTCCGGTTAAAAAGTATGGAACGCATTCAGCGTTGAATATGTTTGATGAGTTTTCAATGACGGAACCAGATATGCTTGCCGAATATGTTGGGTTTACAGAAGATGAAGTAAAAGATCTCTGCGAGCGGTTTTGTATGGATTTTGAAGAAACCCGGCGTTGGTATGATGGATATTTGTTCCCAAAAGACCTGCATATATATAGTCCAAAATCTGTTGTTGATGCAATGCGGCGGAATAGATTTGGAAATTATTGGACGCAGACCGAAACATATGAAGCTCTCAAAATATATATGAATATGAATTTTGACGGTTTAAAGAATGCCATTGTTCAGATGTTGGCAGGAAGTCGGTATGTTATTAATACAAGAAATTTCCAGAATGATATGACTACGTTTAAGACAAGAGATGACGTATTGACTCTGTTGGTGCATTTGGGATATTTGGCTTATGATATAAGCACTCATGAGGTATTTATACCAAACATCGAGGTCGAGGGCGAGTTTCGAAATGCCATGTCGGATGGCGGATGGGATGAGGTCATAAAAGCGGTAGCCGCATCAGAAGAGTTGTTAGAGGAAGCATTGCAGGGAAATGGAGATGCTGTTGCAAAAGGAGTGGAGAAAGTTCATGCAGAAAATACGTCCATCCTTACGTATCATAACGAGAATTCGTTAAGCTGTGTCATCTCTCTGGCATTTTATGCTGCCAAGAAAGAGTATAAAGTTGTTCGTGAACTTCCTGCCGGAAAGGGATTTGCGGATATTGTATTTTTGCCGAGAATACATTCCGATAAACCAGCAATGGTCATTGAATTGAAATATGATAAGAGTGCGGAAGGCGCTATAGCACAGATCAAGGATAGAGGATATGCGGAAGACCTGAAGGATTATACTGGAGAGATTCTGCTGGTAGGCATCAATTATGACAGAGATACCAAAGAGCATACTTGTGCGATAGAGAGATGGAAGAAGTAGAATAAGAGAAGATAGAGATTGTATAAGATCATGAATAAATAAGAAATGTGCAATTGCCTGAAGGAATACAAAGAAATCCGGATAGGCGGTAGTAAAAAATAGGGGCCATATGGCTCTTATTTTTGTGCGGAAATCGTGTGAAAAATACAGGGGAATAAGGAGTGGGAGAGTATATGGAACAATTAATAAGTGTTAGTCCAATGTTAGCAATCATTGCTGCAGTTGCGGCAGCAGTAGCGGGCATTATCGCTTTTTACATACGAAACAGGAAAAGCAAACATAGGATAATAGAAGGCTAAGCAGGAAATGAATATAAAAAAGTACGAAGAAGAAAAAGGGATTCGTTGGATATGGAAGGCCTTGGTCTTTGCGATTACAGATGCATTGATTATTATATTTTCTTATTTTGCTGCCTTAATGCTGCGATTTGATTTTGCCTTTTCTTTGATCGATGAGCAATATCTGGTAGGGTTTGTGTGGTCGATGCCCTATTGGATCATAGCTACTATCGTAGTATTTTATTGCTGCCGATTATATCACAGTATCTGGTCCTATGTCAGCCTGACAGAATTCTATCTGATCATAAAAGCATATATCATCCTTGTTATTGTATATATCGCTGGAAGTGTATTTATGCATCTGCATATGCCGAGATCCTATTATCTGATGGGACTATTGATCAGCTTTTGTCTGACTGTTGCGAGCCGGTTTTCCTATCGCTTTATGAGAATATACCGCAAGCGGGAGTGCGGAGCCAGAGCAAATGATGACAGGGTAATGATTATTGGAGCAGGGGCCGCAGGACAGACATTAATACGGGAAATGAAAAATTCCGATAAGCTGCATTCAAAAGTATGCTGCGTAATCGATGATAATCCGAATAAAAAAGGTCGCATGATAGTAGGGATTCCTATTGTTGGCGGCAGACGAGAGATTATTACTGCCGTAAAGGAACATGGTATCAGCAGGATCATATATGCGATACCTACCAGCAATGCCCAGGACAGAAAAGAGATACTGAATATCTGTAAAGAAACAAATTGCAAGCTTCAGACTCTGCCGGGGATTTATCAATTAGTCAACGAAGAGGTAAGTTTGAGTAAGCTGCGAAATGTGGAAATTACGGATTTATTAGGGCGTGAGCAGATCAAAGTTAATAATGAAGAGATTTTTGCTGACATTAAAGGGAAAATAGTTATGGTAACTGGCGGCGGAGGTTCCATAGGAAGTGAACTTTGCCGGCAGATTGCAAAAGCAGATCCGAAGCAGCTGATCATCTTTGATATTTATGAAAACAACGCATATGAGATCCAGCAGGAATTAAAACGGTCCCTGCCGGGTTTAAACCTGGTAACACTGATTGGTTCTGTGAGAAACACGAACCGCATCAACTGGGTTATTAAGCACTACATGCCTGACGTGATATACCATGCGGCGGCACATAAGCATGTCCCCCTGATGGAGGATAGCCCCAACGAGGCGATTAAAAACAATACATTGGGAACCTATAAAACGGCACAGGCCGCAGCCAGATATGGCGTGAAGAAGTTTGTGCTGATCTCCACGGACAAAGCGGTAAACCCGACCAATATCATGGGGGCGTCCAAGCGTCTCTGTGAGATGGTGGTGCAGATGATGAACCGTCAGAGTGAGAGAACGGACTTTGTGGCGGTACGTTTTGGAAATGTGCTGGGCAGCAATGGTAGTGTCATTCCGCTGTTTAAAAAGCAGATCGCAGAGGGCGGCCCGGTCACGGTTACGGATAAAAATATCATCCGGTATTTTATGACGATACCAGAGGCGGTATCTTTAGTGCTTCAAGCGTCTTATTATGCAAAAGGCGGAGAAATTTTCGTACTTGATATGGGCGATCCGGTCCGTATCGATGACATGGCGAGAAATCTGATCCGGCTTTCAGGGTTTACTCCGGATGTGGATATTATGATAGAGTACACCGGTTTGCGGCCGGGAGAGAAGCTGTATGAGGAGCTCCTGATGGATGAGGAAGGCCTGCAGGGAACCGAAAACGAATTGATTCATATTGGCCATCCAATCGGAATGGATGATGAGTGGTTTGCTCAGAAGCTGGAAGAATTGGATGCGGCAAGCAGAGCGGAAACGGATGTGATGAAAGAAATTGTGGCAGAGATAGTTCCGACATATCATTATAAAAAGGAACCGTGTTGATAAATGCACCTTTCGCTAGTATAATAAATATCATGAAAGAGAATCTTAAAAGGTTTTGGCATGAAAGAGAGGTGCAGACATGGGAATCTATTTAAATCCAGGAAATGGAGGATTTAAACGGGCAATAAATTCTGAAATATATGTGGATAAAACAGGGCTATTGGAATATACGAATAAAGCGCTAGGTACGGAGCAGTGTTTTATTTGTGTCAGCAGACCGCGCAGGTTCGGGAAATCCATGGCTGCGAATATGCTTGCGGCATATTATAGCCGTGGGTGTGAATCAGAAAAAACGTTCCAAGGATATGATATAGAAAAAAGTCAATCTTTTAAGAAGTATTTGAATCAATATAATGTGATATTTCTAAATATGCAAAGTTTTTTTAGCAGAACGCATAATATTGTTTCTATGAGGGAGCTTCTTGAAGAATATGTATTGCAAGAATTATTCATAGAATATCCTGAAATTAATTATTTGGATAAAACGGATTTTGTCCAATGTTTTAAAGATGTGTTTGCTGAGTGCCAGATACCATTTGTATTTGTTATTGATGAATGGGATTGCATATTCAGGGAAAAGAAACACAACCTGGAAGAACAGAAGGAATATCTTGATTTTTTGAGAAATCTTTTAAAAGATCAGGAATATGTTGCATTGGCATATATGACTGGTATTCTTCCTATTAAAAAATATGGTACGCATTCCGCCTTGAATATGTTTGATGAGTTTTCAATGACAGAGCCGGATATGCTTGCTGAATATGTAGGTTTTACGGAAGAAGAAGTAAAGGCGCTCTGCAATCGATTTGGAATGGACTTTGAAGAAACGCAGCGTTGGTATGATGGATATTTGTTTGAGAACGACCTGCATATATATAGTCCGAAATCCGTAGTTGATGCAATGAGAAGGAAACGGTTTGGCAACTACTGGACGCAGACGGAGACATATGAGGCACTCAAAATATATATGAATATGAATTTTGATGGTTTGAAGGATGCCATTGTTCAAATGCTGACAGGAAATCGTTGTATTATTAATATAAGGAATTTCCAGAATGACATGACTACGTTCAGGACGAAGGACGACGTACTGACCTTATTGGTACACTTGGGATATTTGGCCTATGATGAAAGACATCAGCAAGTGTTTATACCCAATCTTGAGGTTGAAGGCGAATTCCGAAACGCTATGACAGATGGAGGATGGGATGAAGTTATAAAAGCAGTAGCATCATCAGAAGAATTGCTGAAAGAGGCGTTGAAAGGAAATGCGGAAGCAGTGGCAAAGGGAGTAGCGAAAGTTCATGCAGAAAATACCGCTATTCTTGCATATAACAACGAAAACGCTTTAAGCTGTGTCATATCTCTGGCATTTTATGCAGCTAAGAAAGAATATAAGATTATTCGTGAATTTCCTACTGGTAAAGGTTTTGCAGATGTTGTATTTTTACCAAGGAAACATTCTGACAAACCAGTTATGGTCATTGAGCTGAAATGTGACAAGAGTGCCGAGGGAGCGATTACCCAAATTAAAAACAGGGGATATGTAGAGGCGTTGGAGAATTATGCGGGAGAAGTTCTTCTGGTAGGCATCAACTATGACAGGTACAGCAAAGAGCATACCTGCGTGATAGAGGAATGGAATAAATAGAAAAATATAAAAGAGATAGAAAACAGAAAATAAGAGCCATAGGGCTCTTATTTTTGTTGAATTTTTTATAGAAGTTATCGGTAACAATGTCTGTAATTGAGATAAATTGCGCATATAAAACGAACGGAGGAATAGTAAGTGGAGCTAAAAGTTTTTGAAAACAGGATATGGCTGTCATCACCTACAATGCATGGCGATGAATTGAAGTATATGACAGAAGCATATGAAACGAACTGGATGTCCACAGTAGGTAATATTGGAATTTCAGGGACATGTCCCTAATGACACATAGATGGGGATGAAAGGCAAGAAAGCCTGTTACACAACTACGAAAACTACAGGAGAGAAAATATGTTTATACCCGAGAATCATAAATTGAAACCATCGGTTCAGAAAATCTGGCTCGCCAGTCCGACGATGCATGGGCCTGAGCTGGAATATGTGAAAGAGGCATATGAGACGAACTGGATGTCCACGGTGGGAAAAAATATTACCCAGACCGAGTACATAGCCGCCGAGAAGGCCGGTGTGAAGTATGCGGTGGGATTATCTTGCTGCACAGCCGCACTCCATCTTTGTGTGAAGCTGGCCGGTGAGAGGCTCTATGGAAAACCTGAAATTTCCCACGGTGCAGTTGAGGGAAAGCGGGTGTTCTGCTCCGATATGACCTTTGACGCGACTCTGAACCCTGTGGTCTATGAGGGCGGCATTCCTGTGTTTATTGATACAGACCCGAAGACATGGAACATGGATCCCGTGGCACTTGAGAGGGCTTTTGAAATCTATCCGGATGTGAAGCTTGTGGTAATGGCGCATCTGTATGGGTTTCCGGGAGAAATAAAAAAAATAAGAGAAATTTGTGATAAGCACGGCGCATTGCTTATAGAAGACGCTGCGGAGTCCATGGGTGCGACTATAGATGTCATAGACGATGGAGTTACTGTGGCGAAGCAGAACGGCTCCTTCGGTAATTATGGAGCTATTTCATATAACGGCAACAAAATCATCACAGGAAGCTCGGGTGGCTGCCTTTTAACAAACTCTTTGGAAGATGCAAATAAAGCCAGAAAATGGTACCCAGAGCAGGGAGAATGCCGCCTGGTACCAGCATGAAGAGGTCGGCTACA
>CAZLZX010000157.1:0-6172 GCA_964564095.1 uncultured Eubacterium sp.
GTTTACAGCGGCAATTTTTATGTCGTTATCGATTCCTTCATGCCTGGGGAGAGAATTAATAAGATCTTTGAAACATTAAAGCCCTGTGCAGTATTGACAGATGAACAACATAAAGAAAAAGCAAAAGAGCTTAAGTTTAATGGAGAAATCGTAATTTATGAAGATGCAGTAAGAGTGCCTGAGAATGCTGAAACGCTGCAGGCAATCAGGGACAGCAGTATTGATACGGACCCCTTGTATGCGTTGTTTACTTCCGGCTCTACCGGAATGCCAAAGGGAACAGTCATTAGTCATCGGGCAGCTATGGCATATTCGGAATGGGCAGTGAAAACCTTTGGTTTTGACGAAAGCACAGTATTTGGAAGCCAGACACCGTTTTATTTCAGCATGTCAGTTACGGACTTTTACAGCACGATACGATCAGGAGCAAGACTGCAGATCATACCGAAGACACTGTTTTCTTTTCCAATGCAGTTGATCGAATACATGAATCAGTATAGGGTCAATACCATTTATTGGGTGCCTTCGGCGCTGGGGCTGGTGGCAAATTGGAAGGCATTAGATTATGGCGAGCTTAAGTTTATAAAAAAAGTTCTGTTTGCCGGAGAGGTTATGCCGGTTAAACATCTCAATTATTGGAGGTCGAAGCTGCCGGATGCCTTGTATGCGAACCTGTTTGGCCCTACGGAGACAACAGATATTTGTACCTATTATGTGTTGGATAGAGAATTTGCAGACTATGAATCACTGCCGATCGGAACCCATTGTGATAACTGTGATGTGTTTATCCTGACTGAGGATGGCAGGAAGGCAGAACGGGGAGAGGAAGGCGAGCTTTGTGTCAGGGGGGCTTTTCTGGCTGACGGATATTACAACAACCCGGAAAAGACGAAGGAAGCGTTTACACAAAATCCATTCAATCAGGCGTACCCGGAACGGATCTACAGAACAGGGGATCTGGTCAAATATAACGATCTGGATGAACTGATCTACATATCAAGAAAAGATTTTCAGATCAAGCATATGGGATACCGGATCGAGCTTGGCGAAATCGAGTCCTCTGCATGGATTGTGGATAAGATTAAAAATTGTGTCTGCGTCTATGACGAAACGGAGGACAAAATCATATTTATTTATGAAGGTAAAGTGGATGAGGATGAGCTGATGGGAGCAATGTGGAAACGGCTGCCGGATTATATGCGGCCAAATGTATTTATCCGCGTGCGGCAGATGCCATACAATGCGAACGGAAAGATTGACCGTTCCTATCTAAAGGGACATTACAGGGAATTGATGTAAGTGCGGGGAAGGATCGGGACAAGCAAAGATGAGCATGGCTTGAAGCGTATGAACCTGTATGAGAGATAAAACAGAGCCGAAAGAAAATTATATAGAAATGAGGGATAAAAAATGGATGAAATCATTGAAATTTTAGAGGAATTGAAACCAGGTGTTGATTTTGAGAATGAGAAACATCTGATTGACGATCATATTATCGAGTCTATGACAATGCTTCGGTTGGTTACTGCGTTGAATGATGAATTCGATATCGATATCACGCCGAAAGATATTAAACCGGAAAACTTTCAGTCTGTAGAAGCGATTCATGCATTAGTGGAAAGCTTGCTTGAGGACGAGTAAAGGAGAGGGTAACTGGTGCAGTACAATTCGTTTGTATTTTTGGGATTATTTTTTGTGCTGACGCTGCTGGCGTATTATCTTACCCCGTTAAAGGCGCGCTGGTGTGTGCTTTTGGGCACCAGTGTGATATATTATCTGATCTGCGGGCGTCAGCTCATTATCATTGTCTGCGGCACTGCATTGGTGGTGTACGGCGCTGCACGCCGTCTGGAAACCATCAGCGTACAGGCAAAGGCAAAGCGGAAACAGCTGCCGAAGGAGGAGCGAAAGGCGTTTAAGCTTCAGGTTGCTAAAAGCAAGAAACGGGTTCTGGCAGCAGCCTGTGTTTTCTGTATCGGGCTGCTGCTGTTTTTAAAATATTTTAATTTTATAGGAACAAGCTTTAATGGCCTGTTTGAATGGATAGGGGTGGAAGGCAGGATTCCACATTTACATCTGTTATTGCCCCTTGGTATTTCTTTTTACACTTTGTCTGCGGTCGGTTATCTGGCAGATGTCTATTGGGAGAAGTATCCGGCAGAGAAAAATTATTTGAAGCTGCTGCTGTTTTTGATTTTTTTCCCTATTGTGGTGGAAGGACCGATTTCACGGTTTGATCAACTTGGGCGCCAACTGTCAGAAGGGCATCGCTTTGACTATCGGAAATTCACATTCGGAGCCCAGTTGATCGTATGGGGATTATTTAAAAAAGTCGTTATTGCAGACAGAATAGATATGTATGTGTCCGTTATCTTTGAAAATTATCAGGAGTATGGCGGTTTTGCGGTAGCAATGGCTATTGTGGCATATACGATCCAGATTTATACGGAATTTTCGGGCTGTATGGATATTGTGACAGGATGTGGCCAGATGCTTGGCATTGAATTGGCAAAGAATTTTGAACAGCCGTTTTTCTCAAAAAATGTCAATGAATTTTGGAGGAGATGGCACATTACGCTGGGTGCATGGCTGCGTGATTATGTATTCTATCCGATTTCTCTGAGCCGGTTTTTCCAGAATTTCAGTAAAGCGGCAACTAAAAGATGGAATGAATATTTTGCTATGACGATTCCGGCGGCGGCAGCGCTGTTTGCCGTATGGTTCTGCAACGGCGTATGGCATGGGGCAGAATGGAAATACATTTGTTATGGCTTATATTATTATGTAATCATGCTCGTGGGAATGCTGTTGGAGCCATTGTTTAAGAAGATCTGCGGTGCATTGCATATTGACCGTTCGGGGAAAGGATTCGGTATATTTCAAATCATTCGTACCGTGGTCTTTGTAAATTTCGGAATGCTTATTTTTAATGCGGAGAATCTAAAAGCGGCAGGACGGATGTTTCTTTCTTTATTCCAAAAGGAGCAGTGGAGTTCGTTTGGATTTTTGCAGGATATCAGTCTGAACAGTTACGATTACTTACTTCTCGTAATCTGTGCAGCCCTTGTAATCTTGGTCGATATCCGGAAGGAAAAAGGTATCCATATACGGGAGCACATTGCCGGATGGGTATTTCCTGTTAGAACAACTGTTTATGTGGCTGCTGTTTTGTGTATTGTTCTGTTTGGCGCATACGGACCGGGATATGGAGCAGTTGATTTTATATATGCGCAGTTTTAAAAGAACAGGCAGTATCTATACAGTTTTAGAGGGAGGAAGTCAGGTTTCAAAAGACTTGTCAAAGTAATATATCATGGATCAGAACATAAAGCGAAAGAGAATTTTGCATACCATTATTTTTGCCCTTGTACTGGTGTTTGCGCTAAAGGCCGTTTCATGGCTGCTGGTATGGTCGGAGAATTCAACCAATATAATTGACAATCATAATGGCCGATCGATTTTTCTGGAAAAAGAGAATCGTGTGGATGCGGTTGCTTTGGGAAACAGTAATTTTTATTGTGCTATTGATCCCACTTATATATGGGAGGATTATGGGATTCCGATGTATGTCTGGGGAGAGCCCAGTCACAGAATTTTTGAGATTGAACATGATCTGAGAAAGCTTTTTAAGCACCAGTCCCCTAAGGTAGTGTTTATTGAAGCCAGCTGTTTGATGAGAGAAAAATCGGCTGTCAATGCTATGAACCAAAAGGTTAAAGCGGATTTCGCTTCTGTTTTTGAGGCAGTTGCCTGTCACAGAAACGTGAAAAATTTTTCTCCTGACAGGTTGGGAAAATGGTCTTTAGATCAACGATGCCGGTCTAAGGGATATTGTCTGCGCACGGGCACAAAAGCCTATACAGGCGGGGATTGGATGAACGCCACAGATAAAAAGGCAGTGATTCCGGATGTGGCGAAAAGATGTTTGAGCCGATGTATTGATATTTGCCGTGAAAATGGAGCGGAGGTTGTTCTATTATCCATTCCCAGTCCGAATGATTGGAGCATGAAGCGTTATAATGCGGTGTCTGAGTTGACACAGGAATTGGATGTGGAGCTTTTGGATCTGAATATGCATATGGATGAGATTGGGCTGGACTGGACAAAAGATACCTGTGATGAGGGACATCACATGAATTATATTGGTGCAAAGAAAAACAGTGAATTTTTAGGAAAATATCTGAGTGAGGAGAAACAGCTTGCTGATCACAAAGGGGAAGATGAATATGAGCAATGGGATCAGGACTGCAAAGAGTACGCTGAGGCAAGGGATAAGGTAATAAGCGCTGTCGATCCGGACTGGATAGCATCGTCTGATTGAAGCCGGATATTGAGGATAGATCAAGATACATATGAGAAAACCCATATAGAAAACACTGTCGACCTGTGTTTTCCATATGGGTTTTTCTCCGGGAAAAACATCTGTCAGATTTTTGCTCCCCTAAAATCTTACAGTCACTTGCTTTTTCCTTCATGATTTATATTATATACTCCACCTGTTTGGAATGAGATTTGCATTCCGGAATTACGGGGCTCCCTCTTCCCTATAACTCCATCCCTTAATAATCCATGATTAAATCATTGGTTTTAAATCATCAGCGATAATGAGAGTAGCTTCTGTTGCTGCCTGGATCTCTTCTACTGTAAATTCAGGGTTGTATTCTTTTAATACGATACCTTCCGGAGTTACATCCATAACACCCATCTCAGTAACGATCATGTTAACCTGACCTTTTGCTGTCAGAGGTAATGTACAGTCTTTTAAGATCTTTGGAGCACCTTTCTGTGTGTGTTCCATGGCAACGATAACTTTTTTAGCACCTACTACAAGGTCCATAGCGCCGCCCATACCCGGAACCATTTTGCCAGGGATGATCCAGTTTGCGATATTACCTTTCTCATCTACCTGAAGAGAACCAAGAATCGTAGCGTCTACATGTCCGCCGCGGATGATGGAGAAAGAGATGGAGCTGTCAAAGAACATACCATCTTTTTCAATACCGGCAGGCTGTCCACCTGCGTTTACGATGTAGTCTTTATCCGGATTTGTTTCGTCAACTGCTGCCAGACCGATGAATCCGTTCTCGGACTGCAGTGTAAGTTTGATATCAGAATCTAAATAGTCAGGAACCATAGTAGGAAGACCGATACCAAGGTTTACAACGTTACCATCGTGAAGTTCTTTAGCTACACGTTTTGCGATAAAAGGTTTGATTTCACTTCTTTCCATCTTATGCTTCCTCCTTTAATACTAAGTAATCAACGTAAATGTGTGGAGTTTCCACATAGTCCGGGCCAATTTCGCCGGCTGGAACAATTTTTTCAACTTCTACGATAACAGTATCAGCAGCGGATGCCATTAATGGGTTGAAGTTACGTGTTGATCCTTTGTAACGAATGTTACCGGATTCGTCAGCTACATAACCCTGAACGATGGCAACATCGCCTTTGATCGGTTTCTCGAGAACAAATTCTTTTCCATCAACAGTAATGATGTCTTTTCCGTCGGCTACGATTGTACCAACACCAGTTGGAGTTAATACGCCGCCGAGACCTGCGCCTGCTGCACGGATCTGCTCGGCAAGTGTTCCCTGTGGCTGTAATACAAGGTCAAGCTCTCCGGCATTGTACTGCTGTCCGCATTCCTTGTTCAGACCTACGTGTGTAGCGATCAGTTTTTTTACCTGATGTCCTGCCAGTAATTTTCCAGTACCAACACCCTGGAAACCAGCATCGTTACATACAACTGTTAAATCCTTTGCTGTAACCTCGTTAACAATAGACTGTGCTGTTCCGTTTGTCATGAATCCGCCGATCATAACGGTCATGCCATCTTTGATGAGAGCAGCAGCTTCTTTTGCAGAAATTACTTTTGTTTTTGCCATTTTGAAGCCTCCTGAATATAATATAAATTTATGAATTTAAAAGCAGATTAGGACTGCATTTTAAACCTTTGCTATGGATACGAAATAAAATTTCACTTTTCTATTGTCTGCATTATGAAGAGACTCACAACGCTTCCACATGTTTCATTATACCACACTGTTATTATTTTTGTGGAAAAAGTTGCAAAAAAGGCGAAAATCGGGAATTTTACATATATGTATGCACAAAAATACAAAAAAAATCGGGATTTAATTGTCCAAAATATAGACATTAAAAAGAAAAATGG
>CAZLZX010000158.1:0-6171 GCA_964564095.1 uncultured Eubacterium sp.
TGGCTTGTTCCGATTGCGATAGCAAGAGAATCAACACCTGTACGTGCTACGAACTCTTCTACTTCATCCGGCTGTGTATATTTTGCATCTTCGTCACTTACGTTTACGTCGTCCTCGATACCGGCAAGCTGTCCTAACTCGCCCTCTACTACAACGCCCTTATCATGTGCATATTCTACAACTTTCTTTGTAAGAGCAATGTTGTCTTCAAAAGAATGATGGGAACCGTCGATCATAACTGATGTAAATCCGCCATCAATACATGATTTACAGATTTCAAAATCTGCACCATGATCCAGATGAAGTGCGATCGGAATATCATTTTCAATCAGAGCAGCCTCAACAAGTTTCACAAGATAAGAATGATTTGCATACTTTCTTGCTCCTGCGGAAACCTGCAGAATCAATGGTGCATTTAACTCGCCGGCAGCTTCTGTGATACCCTGAACGATCTCCATATTGTTTACATTAAATGCTCCGATTGCGTATCCGCCTGCATAAGCTTTCTGAAACATTTCTTTGGTTGTTACTAATCCCATAATATTTTCCTCCTACTTATAATTTACAATAGAAAATACTTACATTCCGTCTTCCTATTGTATCATGGATAAAAGCACTTTCCCATGCTATTGAAACGGCTTATCTGCCTACCTATAGTTTCCCCCATTCTATGCACTTTGTCAATAGATTGTTATTTTTTTATCAAAATTTGTTTCCAAAAAAATACATTATGAAATGCCGAATGGCATAATGGGGTGCCCCAGAGGGTATACATTTTGCTCCTGAAAATTGCTGTATAAGCTGTGGAACGCCCCTTATTCCTGTTTTCCGGCAATATAATTGATAAACTGTTGAGCGGTTCTTCCGGAGATACCGCCATGACTCAGCTCCCACTTATTTGCTTCTGCACAAAGCTCTTCATCCGTCATGGAAATGCCAAGACGCCTTGCCAATTCAATGACAATATGGAAGTATTCTTTCTGCGTCGGTTTGGAATAATTAATTGTCACACCAAAACGGTGTACCAGGGACAGCTTCTCTTCCATTGTATCGGAACGATGCATGCCATTCTCCTGCTCTACATCATTTCTGTCGCTCCAGTTTTCCTTGATCAAATGCCGCCTGTTGGAAGTGGCATAGATCAAAATATTATCCGGCTTCGTCTCGACACCGCCCTCAATAACTGCCTTTAAGAACTTATACTCTATTTCAAATTCTTCAAAGGACAGATCATCCATATAAATGATAAATCGATAATTTCGGTTTTTGATGCAGGCAATGACATTGGACAGATCCTTAAACTGATGCTTATAGATTTCTATCATTCTGAGCCCCTGGTCATAATATTCATTGACAATGGCCTTGATACTGGTGGATTTGCCTGTACCGCTGTCTCCGAATAACAGCACATTGTTGGCTTTTTTGCCCTGTACAAATGCCTCCGTATTATCGATCAGCTTCTGTTTTTGAATCTCATATCCGATGAGATCATCCAGCATAACCTTGTCCATATTATTGATTGGGAGAAAATGCACCTCTCCATCCGTTCTGTCCTGTATACGAAATGCTTTATTCAGACCGAACATACCTACGCCATATTCTTTGTAAAAATCAGTTACGACATCAAAAAATTCCTTCTCGTCAGATGTCCGCTCCAGTTTTTCACTCAATGCCTGTACTTTCTCACTGACATTTTTATTATACATCAACTCTTTTTTTACGATCGCCTTATAATTGGAAATGCTGGAAAAACAATCGATCTGAAGCGCTTTCTCTATCCTGGAAAAATCATAATCAAACAGATTTTTAAACGCCTTAAAATCATTGTAAGCAAAATGATTCACACTGCCGTCATTGGCTCCTACCTTTTCACAGGTAATGCTAAAAGAATTTTCGTTCGTCACAAGCAGATAGGTAAGATAATTATGCCAGAGATTTTTATCAAAACCATACTGAGTAGCCAGATTCAAAAGGTGCTTGATCTGCGTATAAATTTCCCTGGTCAGACATGCTTCGGACACCTCTTTCGTCTCAAACTTTCTGAAAATCTCTCCTAACTGATACAAAATTGTATCTTCGCTTAAATCTCCATATAAAATCAATTTTGCCGTTTCCTGATACATCTCTGCATTCCTCCCGTGTCATACTGCAATCAAAATGTCTGTTATATTGATAAATTGAAAAAACTTGTTATATTGAAAAAGAACTGCCTTTCGACAGTTCTTATACAGCTTCGAATCGGACTCGAACCGACGACCCCTTCATTACGAGTGAAGTGCTCTACCAACTGAGCTATCGAAGCACGCTAGATTATTATATAAGGTTCGGAGCAATTTTGCAATCCTTTTTTTATCTTTTTATTTGATTTTATGCTTGTAGTTTTTAACCTTTTGTGTTAAAGTATTCTTATTCAGATACAACTTCATCTGAAATATCCTGTTTTTCTTTTATCCAAATTCTTATAATTCTTTACCTGATTCCTGAGCTTTAGGAGAATCATGAAATACGAAACATTTAAATATTTAATCATTCAAAAGCTAAACACCCGGTTAAAAGAGCCGAAAAAAATCTCATTACAAAAAATTGTCAGAAACAATGGTCAGGAGCTGGACGCTCTGATTATTATGGAAAATCAAATGAACGCAGCTCCCACCATATATCTGAATCATTTTTATGAACAATACCAAAAAGGGCTTTCCTTTTCAGAAACCTTTGAAGAGCTGCTTCGCACTTACGAAAAAAATCGCCCTTCCTATCCCATCAACGCTTCTTTTTTTACAGATTTTCTTCAGATCAAAGACCGGATCGTTTTTAAAATCATCAATTACGAGATGAATCATTCTCTCTTACAGGAAATTCCGCATTTCCGCTTTCTGGATCTGGCAATTGTATTTTATTGTCTGATCTATTCAGACACCTCGGGCAATGCCTCTATTCTGATCCACAACAACCATTTAAAATACTGGAATGTTACGGCAGATCAGCTTATGAATCTGGCGAAAAAGAATACCCCTGCTTTACTGCCCTACGAGATGAAAAATATGTACCATATTCTGAACAGTGAATTTCCGATTTCCACACCGGATACATATCCCATGTTCGTCCTGACAAATACCAGCCGCTTAAATGGCGCCGGCTGCATCCTATACAAAGACCTGCTAAAGCAGCTTTCTGAAAAAATGAACAGCGATCTTTACATTCTGCCCAGCAGCATTCACGAAGTCATTCTGATTCCCGCACCTAATAAGGATTCCATCCTTGAACTGTCGGAAATGGTTAAAGAAGTCAATGCCGCGGAAGTGGCTGAAGATGAGCTTCTCTCTGAACATGCGTATTACTATTCCCGGGCAGATAACAGCGTATCCATGTGACGAGCGCTAAGATTTACTCTTCGCTCCGGCACTCTTCCTGTTCTGCGCTGTCTTTTCAGTTTTCCTGTTCTGAGCTGTCTTCGCCGTTTTCTTGGGAGCATGTTTTACAGCAGTCTTTGCGATTTCTTTTTGAATCTTTGCCTGCTCTTTCTTCCTGCGCTGCTCCTCTTTTTGACGACGCAGCTCTTCCCGGATCTCATTCTGTCTGATTTGATCCAGCATATCATACAGCTTCGCATATTCCTTTACAGATTTCTCCCAGGAATAGTCCTGTTCCATGCCGCGCAATGCCAAAGTCTTCCAATCCTCTTTGTGGTTTTTAAACACATCATATGCGCGCCGTACCATCTGCATCATATCGTCCGCATGATAAGAGAAAAATGTAAATCCGTTGCCCTTACATCCATTTACCTGATACGGCTGCACCGTATCCTTTAAACCGCCGGTCTCACGAACCATAGGCACTGTTCCATATCGAAGACTGATCAACTGGCTCAAACCGCAGGGTTCAAACATAGACGGCATCAAAAAAGCATCCGCCGATGCATAGATCCTGTGTGCCAGAGTTTCTGAATACTGAATCTTTGCTGCTATTCGGCCAGGATATTTGTGCGCAAAAGCCCGAAACATGTCCTGATATTTGTCCTCTCCGGTGCCCTGTACTGCAATCTGAATGTCGGGATAACTCATCAACTCATCCAGTTTTGCCGCCACCAGATCAAAGCCTTTCTGATCCGTCATACGGGATACCATACCGATCAGGAACACATCCTCAGATACCTGAAGCCCCAGCTCTTCCTGTAATGCCTTTTTATTCAGCTTCTTCTTCGTATCCCAACTGTCCGTATCAAAATTTTCTACGATCAATGGATCTGATTTCGCATCATATACTGTATAGTCGAGACCATTTACAATACCGAACAGCGCCCCGCTTCTGGCACGCATAAGGCCATCCAGTCCTTCGCCTCCGGCACTTTCCTGTATTTCCCAGGCATAGGACTGGCTGACCGTTGTAACAAAATCGGAAAAGACAATACCTCCCTTAAATGGGTTTGCCTGTCCATAGGACTCCAGCTTGTCCATGGTAAAATATTCATCCGGAAGTCCGGTAATATCGCGGTATGCATCCATGTACCAGCGCCCCTGAAAGCGCATATTATGAATAGTAAATACCGTCTTAATATGACGATAAAATGCATCCTGAAATTGTGCTTTTAAAAACACAGGTATCCAACCGGTCTGCCAATCATTACAATGAATCACATCCGGGCAAAAATCTATCAACGGCAAAACAGTAAGAACTGCCTTTGAAAAGAATGCGAATTTTTCCGCATCCAGATAAATATGACCATAAGGCTCATTTCCTGCAAAATAGTATTCATTATCGATCATGTACCAGGTAATACCCTCTGACTGATACGCCAATACACCAGCATACTGTTTTCTCCAGTTTAACTCTACCTGACACTCTGCTATTTTTTCAAAATTCGCCGCCAGTGCCTGATCCATACACGCATATTTCGGAATCATCACACGTACATCATATTGCTCCGAATCAAAATAACGTGGTAATGCCCCCACAACATCCGCCAAGCCGCCAGTCTTCATAAATGGAACAGCCTCTGAAGCCGTCAACAATATTTTTTTCATCCTTTTCCTCCGTAACCATAAATCTGTAAATTTAACGAAAAATAATTCTATTTTCTTCCATTAACATTTACTTGTTAAATTCAAAAAATAATTCTATTTTCCTCCATTAACATTTACTTGTTAAATTCAAAAAAATATTCTGATTTTTTCTCGTTAAATTGTTAACACATATTAGCGTTAGCAAGTTATATTATACATGATTTGAGGAAAGGAAACTACCATTTTTATGTAGAATACTAAAATTTTTACAGACCATACTCCAGTCTGATCTTATCTGCAATCAATGCAATAAATTCTGAATTCGTCGGCTTACCTTTTCCGTTATTGATTGTATATCCAAATAACTCATCGATCGTATCCATCTTTCCTCTGCTCCAAGCCACTTCAATGGCATGCCTAATGGCTCTTTCTACTCTGCTTGGCGTAGTCTGAAACTTTTTGGCAATCGTAGGATACAAGATCTTCGTAATAGAATTCAACATATCAATGTCATTGACAGACATAATAATTGATTCTCTTAAATACTGATACCCTTTAATGTGGGCAGGAACTCCTATTTCATGAATAATGTCTGTTACATCATTTTCCAACCCGCGTTTGGAAAGCTGTTTTACATTTTCATAAGCACCTACCATACGATTTTCCGGGTTCCTCCTTTGCAGATTGTTTTGTTTAACCATTTTAATGCGATTTACAATAATGTCATGATCAAATGGTTTCATTATGTAATAATCTGCACCTCTGCGAAATGCATCTTCTGTGATTTTCTCCTGTCCTATCGCACTGACCATAATAAAGTTCGGATGTTTCTTTAAATTTTTATCTCCATTTACCTTGTCCATCACGCCCAAGCCGTCAAGCTTTGGCATGACGATATCCAGCAGCACCACATCCGGCTGTTTTGTGCGTATCATTTCATAAGCTTCTTCTCCATCCTTTGCAGTTCCAATTACTATTAATTCATCATCTTTTCTGACAATATCTGAAAGTAAACGTACCATATTTTCGTTATCATCTGCAATTGCGACACTTAATTTTTCCATAATTACCTCCGTTTTGTCAAAAGCCTCCATAAATGAAACTAAAGGTATTATAATTATAGAATAAGAATACTTTTGTCGAAGATTGTCAATACTTTTTTTCGTTTCCT
>CAZLZX010000159.1:0-6147 GCA_964564095.1 uncultured Eubacterium sp.
TATATGAATTTTTCAAGGTGCTATAGCTGGGCTTTTGACCCCAATATCATATAATGTATAAAGTAGAAATAAAATTTGATTCCCATAACCTCACACCGGATGATATGGATAGAATCTGTGAACAGACAGACCAGATTTTTGAAAGAGAAGATTTGAATTGTACGAGCAGAGAGCCGGGAAGGAGAGTATATCTTGACCGGGGACGCAAGCAGGACTATGGAAGATTCTGGGCTGCTATTTTTGCTTTAAAAAACGCCGTAGGAATTTCAAAGCATTTGCAGGAATGCTTCTGGTATAATGGAAACGAAAGGGAGAACCTGATTACCGAGTTTATGAGGAACTAAGCAGATGGACAGTACACAAAGAAAATGCATCTTCCTTATTAAAAGATTCCGTGCGTCCATATTATAGAGATTATATTGCCAATCCAAGTCCCTACGGCTATCAATCTCTGCACATTACCTTTTATGATAATCGCGCTCGCTGCTATGTCGAATTGCAGCTCCGCACCAAGAAAATGGATGATTACGCAGAGATCGGACCTGCCAACCATTCGGAGTACGAAAAACGGCAGGATACGGGACGCGCCAGAAGAGATGCCATCCCAAAAGGCGAATGCATTTACTTCGATGAGGCCTATGAACGTGTAAGGCTGCTGCAGCAGCTGGAGCTGGCAGATCTGGATGTTAATATGTTCTATGCAAAAAATAATTCTCTGATGAATGACGGCTGCGGTCTATATCACAGCCGACTGATCCTGCCCTACGAGCATCTGTCCAGATTTCAAAATGACCTGATTGATTAAATTCTCAGAAGCAGCCATGAACCAAGCTTAAATGTTCATGGCTGTATTTTTATAAATTTCAGCAAAAGAATGCATAATTCTCGCCGTCAATCCCCAGATCACATGATCCTCATATTGGTAAAACAAAATATCCTCCCGTCTCTTTCTCCAATTATAATTTTTCCCTCCGTAAACTAGGTCATAGGGAAAATCCTCTCCTGGGATTACCTGCGCCTCCACCCGATATACCTTCGGCTCCGTATTTAAAAAGAAATCCAGCGGAACGGTAAATACCTTCTCTACTTCCTCCTCGCTGAATGTGCCCGGATAATTCTGCAAAACGGCAGCATAGGGATATATCATCAGACGATTACCGGTATACAGCACATCCATTAAGCCTAATACCATTATCTGGTCCTCTGAAATAAGAAGCTCCTCCATCATTTCTCTTACTGCGGCATTTGCAGCAGACTCTCCCGGTTCTAACATTCCTCCCGGAAAACATACGTCTCCCGGCTGATGAATGATTTTTGAGGAACGCACCTCAAACAAAATATCATACCCCTGCGCCGTCTCAATGAGCGGAATGCATACCGCTGATTTCATACAATCTTCTATTCCAATCAATGTTGATTTATGTTGAGATAATCTTTCTAATTCTTTGTTCATGTCTCTGCACCCTGCTTTTATATTAACCTGATTTCATCTTTTTACGTATTTTATCATATCCCTGAAACATTGTATACAGTAACAGTCCCCCTGTCATGGAGCCTATGTTCCTGCCATTCGGGGGCTGGACGACCAAAGTACAAATGGATGAAATAGAAAAATGCAGTAAGACCGTGTACAAAAAATAATCTCTATTAAATTATATTATATGATTTAATACAATTTCCCAGATATTTTTTATTGACTTTACTGTGATAAATTGCTAATATGGTAAAGGTATTTTAATATGAAAAAGATATAATAAGGAGATTTTTATTATGAAGAGAAAAATTGCATTATTCCTGGCAGCAGGAATGGTTATGACATCTCTGGCTGCCTGCGGCACACCAGCAGCTTCTGATAACAACGATACTGCTTCCGCCGGCAACGAGAATTCCACATCTGCGGAAAGTGATATGGAATATGTAAAGGACAAAGGAACCTTAGTCGTTGGTATCACTGATTTCGAGCCGATGGATTATAAGGATGAAAGCGGCGAATGGATCGGTTTTGACGCTGACATGGCAAAAGCCTTTGCGGAAAGCCTTGGCGTTGACGTTGAATTCGTAGAAATTGACTGGGATAATAAAGTTTTGGAATTAGACAGTAAAACCATCGATTGTGTATGGAATGGTATGACTCTGGTTCCTGAAGTAACAAGCTCCATGGAGTGCACGAATGCATACTGCCACAATGCACAGGTAGTAATCGTTCCTTCTGATGTGGCTGATCAGTATCAGGATACGGAAAGCCTTTCCGGGCTGAATTTCGCTGTTGAGTCCGGAAGCGCCGGAGAAAATCAGGCAACAGAATTAGGCCTTAACTATACGCCGGTAAAAGCACAGTCAGATACACTTCTTGAAGTAAAATCCGGTACATGTGATGCAGCTATTATCGACTTATTGATGGCTGCCGCTATGGTAGGCGAAGGTACAAGCTACTCTGACCTTACCTATACAGTAGAGTTAAACAGCGAAGAATACGGTGTTGGTTTCCGTAAGGGTTCCGATCTTGCCGCTGCATTAAATGATTTCTTTGCCGCTGCCAAAGAAGATGGAAGCATGATGGAAATTGCTGAAACATATGGAGTTCAGGCATCATTAGCTGACTAATCCGGTACGAAAAGATTTCCGTACATACTTAATTGTATAGATATAGAGGGCGACATCACACGCCCTCTATTTTCTGATTTTAACAACTTCCCAATACACTGACACACAGATAATCAAAACTTATTGAACCACTGACACACAGATAATTAAAACTTATTGAACTGCTGACACTCAATAAACTTTTATCAGATAATCAAATCTTATTGAACTGCTGACACTCAATAAACTTTTATCAGATAATCAAATCTTATTGAACTGCTGACACTCAATAAACTTTTATCACTATGGTGCCAATCTACTAGAAAACAGGAGATACATATGGATTTAATCATGGAACAGCTGCCAATCGTCGTTCGTTCTCTGAACATCGGCTTTTTGCAGACATTAAAATTATTTGCTATAACATTGGTAGGCGCGCTGCCTCTGGGACTTGTCATTTCCTTTGGTATCATGTCCCGTTTCAAACCGGTACGTGCCATTATGAATACGATTGTCTGGATCATCCGCGGTACTCCTCTGATGATTCAGCTTCTGATCATCTACTTTTTTCCAGGTCTGGTACTTCATAATGCGATCTGGGGCGGAGGCGAAACAGGACGTTTCGCAGCAGCATCCGTATCCTTTATCATCAACTATGCCTGTTATTTTGCGGTTATTTACCGCGGCGGTATCCAGAGTGTGCCTGTGGGACAGGAAGAAGCCGGACTGGTACTTGGCATGACCAAACGCCAGATCTTCTTCAAAGTAAAATTACTTCAGATGGTAAAAAATGTTGTTCCGCCCATGTCGAATGAAATCATCACATTGGTAAAGGATACTTCTCTCGCACGAATCATCGCATTGCAGGAGATCATCTGGGCAGGCCAGGCATTCATGAAAGGATCCCAGGGAATTTCCGGCGCCATCTGGCCAATGTTCTTTACCGCCGTTTACTATCTCATTTTCAATGGCGTCCTGACGATCGTATTAGGTAAATTTGAAAAGAAACTGGAATATTTCAGATAAAAGGAGGAGAAAAAGACATGCCAATCTTAGAAGTAGAACATATCAGCAAATCTTTTGGCCGTACAGAAGTGCTAAAAGATATCGGTTTTTCACTGGAACAGGGTCAGGTTGTCTCCATCATCGGTTCCTCCGGAAGCGGAAAGACTACCCTGCTTCGTTGTCTGAACTTTTTGGAGCGTCCCGACAGCGGCATTATCCGCGTCAATGATCAAATATTGTTTGACGGCAATGATCCCTCCACCTGGCAGGAATCCGAAGTCCGCAAGAAACGGCTCCATTTCGGACTGGTATTTCAGTCCTTCCATCTGTTTCCTCAGTACACAGCCATGCAGAATGTCATGCTGGCGGAGGAGCTTCTGGCGAAAGAACTGCCGGATTACAAATCCAGAAAAAAGGAAATCCATCAAGAGATCGAAGCTCATGCAGAATCCCTGCTAATGCAGATGGGGTTAAAAGACCGGATGACCAATTATCCTCACCAGCTTTCCGGCGGTCAATGCCAGCGTGTGGCCATCGCCCGGGCGCTTGCCCTTCAACCGGACATTCTCTGCTTTGATGAACCGACTTCCGCTCTCGACCCGGAGCTGACAGGAGAGGTTCTTAAGGTTATGAAGGAACTGGCAGAGAAAAATACTACGATGGTCATCGTCACTCACGAAATGGCATTTGCCCGGGATGTTGCCAACCATGTAATTTTCATGGATGACGGAAACATCTTAGAACAGGGAGATCCGATACAATTGTTTGAAAATCCAAAGGAAGAGAGAACCAGACAATTCTTATCCAGATACTCCCAGGAACAATAAACAATTATACTAGGAACAATATGCAGTTATCCCGGGAACAATGCGCAGTTATCCCGAGAACGATACGCAGTTATCCCAGGAACAATAAACAGTTATCCCAGGGATTTGATATGACACAATTCCCCTTACCGATTTTCTGTTGCTATACATTCTAAAAACTGCCGGCAGTTCGTAAGGCCGGCAGCTTTTTTATATTCCCACAGACCAATGATCATTCTCCAAAATACAAGCTCCATTTATCTCCCTATATGCATAAAGCGTCATCATGGAATACCAAGTAAAAACATTCGGACGGCAATCTCCATCTATTCTGAATACGCTTATCCGTATTCCGCATTTATACATCCAGGAAATGGATAAATCTTTTCACTATTTTCTGATATCTTATTTATAGAGGGATAACCGTATGGTAACTACCCTGAAAAGTATATGGAAAGCGCACTGTTTACTTTTTAATGGTTATAATAAAATATCAGGAGAAGTAATATTATGAAAAGAAAGAGTTCAAAAATTTTGTCAGTTTTATTAATAGGGGCTATGGCAATGGGGTTAGCGGCATGTTCCAAAGATGTGGACAGCAATTCCAGTTCTAATCCGGAAGCCCAAAATTCCGACAGCGATATTTCAGTAGGAATCGTTGTCAAAACCGCAACCAATGCTCATTTCCAGGATATTGCATATGGCGCAGTGTTAGCCGGTCATGATCTGGGAATTACCGTCAAGGTGGATAATACCGAATCAGAATCCCAGATAGAGGAACAGGTTACCAAATGTGAAAACCTGATAACAGCCGGAGTAGATGCTATTATCCTGACGCCAAATGATTCCAGTGGTGTAGGCGGCGCAGTAGATGCTGCCCATGACGCAGGTATCCCATTTGTTACCATGGACACAGAGATTGACAACTTATGGGGAGACTCCAAAGCCGAATACATGCCAAATTTCATTGGCGAGGATTATGAAGAGGTTGCTTACAAGCTTGGAAAAGCTGTTTGTGAAAAAATGGGCGGTACAGGAAATGTGGTTATATTACGAGGCGTAGATGGAGCCAGCTCATCTAAACAGAGAACTGCCGGTCTGGAACGTGCAATCAGCGAATATGATGGCATTCAGCTCATAGATTCCCAGAGCGCAAACTATGATCAGGATCAAGCTGTTACCACTCTGGCGGACATTTTACAGGCTCATTCTGATGTGGACGCCGTTATGTGCTGCAATGATCTGATGGCAGTGGGCGCAGTTACAGCATTAGAAGAAAATGGATTTGATGTAAGCGAGAACGGAGTTCTTGTAGCAGGATTAGACGGAAACATTCTGGCTCTGCAGTCCATCAAATCCGGAAAAATGTATGCTACTTCTTATGATTATTCCTTCCTTCAGGGATATTACGGTGTAGAACAGGCATACGCTTTAATCAAAGGCGAAGAGGTTCCTGAAATTACTTTGACGCCGGATGTCGTAATTACAAAAGACAATGTAGATGAACATCTGCCACATATGGAAGAAGTTTCATCATGGAACATGGGAAGCGCCATTACTGAAGTCACAGACGCTACCAGAGAATATTTAAATGCAGCCAAAGCATTAGCAGAACAGTAATAATAGCATAACATTTATTAAGAATGTTTTATAAATATTCTTACCCTTGACAGGGGGCGCAGTTTTACACAATTCCTCATTCTTCTGCCCCCATATGCTATCAGGTAGTACCAAAAACTACCCGCTATAAAAA
>CAZLZX010000160.1:0-6133 GCA_964564095.1 uncultured Eubacterium sp.
TCAATGAGAGCCTTTGTAGCTTCGCCCGTAGCGATGTTTCCTGCGATGACATGAAGATCCGGATATTTTTCTTTGATTTCACGAACAGCTTTTAAAATATTAGCGGAATGTCCGTGGGCGGAGTCAACTACAACGACGTCAACATGAGCTTTTACCAGAGCGTCGATACGCTCCATCATGTTTGCAGTGATACCTACACCTGCACCGCAGAGCAGACGTCCCTGCTCGTCCTTTGCGGAAAGCGGATATTTGATCTGTTTTTCAATATCTTTAATTGTAATTAAGCCTTTGAGATTGAAATCATCATCTACGATAGGAAGCTTTTCTTTTCTTGCTTTTGCAAGGATCGCTTTTGCTTCCTCTAAGGTAATGCCTTCCTTTGCCGTGATCAGGCCTTCGGAAGTCATAGATTCTTTGATCTTCTTTGTGAAATCTGTTTCAAATTTCAGATCACGGTTCGTAATGATGCCGACGAGTTTTCCGTTCTCTGTGATCGGCACGCCGGAGATGCGGAATTTTGCCATCAGATCGTCGGCGTCCTGAAGTGTATTGTCTGCGGAAAGGGAGAAAGGATCAGTGATAACGCCGTTTTCAGAACGTTTTACCTTATCAACCTCCTCTGCCTGTGCTTCGATAGACATGTTTTTATGAATGATGCCGATACCGCCCTGTCTGGCCATAGCGATCGCCATTCTGTGTTCTGTTACCGTGTCCATGCTGGCACTCATCATAGGAATATTTAATGTAATTTTGTTGGTCAGCTTAGTCGTCAGATCGATCATGTTTGGAGTTACTTCAGAATAAGCCGGTACGAGTAAAACGTCATCAAATGTAATGCCTTCACCAATGATTGTTCCCATTTCTTTTCCTCTCTTTCTTTGTCTTATAGTTCTTAATATGTTAAAAAAAGCTGTGTGAAAACAGCCAAAGTTAAAAAGTTTTTTTTCAATTATAGTGACAATGTCCGGTAATGTCAATGAATAAATGCAGTAGTTTTAGGCTTTTTTTTAATTGTTTTCGTTTATCGCATTTATCAGGAGGGTAATTGCCAAATAAAAGTTGTAATGACGGTAAAAATGCCATAAAATAAATGCGAAGTTTATTCCCGAAGAGACAAGTTATTTGGAGCAATGATGTTCTATGCTTTCGGTGCGGGGAAAGGAGATTATCATGGAGTTTCGGCCTTGTATAGATATTCACAATGGAAAGGTAAAGCAGATCGTGGGCGGAAGCCTGAAGGATGAGGGAAATAAGGCGCAGGAGAATTTTGTTTCCGGTCAGGATGCTGGCTTTTACGCCCGTTTTTATAAAAAGGACCATATAAAGGGAGGTCATATCATATTATTGAATGCAGCGGATTCTGAATATTATGAAGAGACGAAAGCCCAAGCGCTTTTGGCGCTTCATGAATATCCGGGCGGCTTGCAGGTTGGAGGCGGTATTACGGCTGAAAATGCAAAAGAGTTTCTGGATGCGGGAGCCAGCCATGTCATTGTGACTTCCTATGTATTTAAGGATGGAAAGATCAATTATGAGAATCTGAAAAAGATATGTGCAGTGACCGGAAAGGAACATCTGGTATTGGATTTAAGCTGCCGTAAGAGGGACGGAGACTATTATATTGTCACAGACCGCTGGCAGAAATTTACGGATGAAAAAGTGACATTGAAACTTTTGGACGCGTTGATGTCCTATGCGGATGAATTTCTCATCCATGCGGTGGACGTGGAGGGAAAGGCTTCCGGAATAGAAGAAGATCTGGTAAAGATGCTTGGAAGCTGGGGGAAAATTCCCGTGACCTATGCAGGCGGTGTGGGAAGTTTTAAACATTTAGCTCAGCTTAAGGAGTGGGGACAGGATCGATTAGGGGTAACCATTGGCAGTGCTTTGGATCTGTTTGGCGGCAATATGGAGTATGAGCAGGCGCTTAACTTTATTTATAAGAAACAGTAGATTGCGAATGTCATAAGCAAATCTATTGTCGGGAATACAAGTGCATTTTTGATACATATTTATAAAAAGAATCAAAAGTTTATTATTTTCAATCAGAGATTCCCGTGCTATACTAACTACGTATGTGACTATGAGCGAGTTTTGAGTAAAATAAAATTAGGAGAGAATTATGTACACGCAAAGAGACATTATCCGAATGGTAGAGGAAGAGGATGTGGAGTTTATCCGGCTTCAATTTACCGATATGTTCGGAACCTTAAAAAATGTGGCGATTACCAAAAGCCAGCTGGAGAAGGCGTTAAATAATCAGTGTATGTTTGACGGTTCTTCCATTGAGGGATTTGTTCGTATGGGAGAATCCGATATGTATCTGTATCCGGATCTGGATACCTTTACGATCTTACCGTGGCGCCCGCAGCAGGGGAAGGTAGCCAGGATCATCTGTGATGTATATACGGTTGAACGGACACCTTTTGAGGGAGATCCGAGATACGTACTCCGCAAGGTTGTAGAAGAGGCAGAAAAGATGGGATATTGTCTGAATGTGGGACCGGAATGTGAGTTTTTCCTGTTCCATACGGATGATTATGGACTTCCTACCACCGTTTCCCATGAGCGTGCCGGTTATTTTGATATCGGGCCGCTGGATTTGGGGGAAAATGCCAGACGTGATATGGTATTGACTTTGGAGGAAATGGGATATGAGATAGAAGCTTCTCATCATGAGGTCGCTCCGGCACAGCATGAGATTGATTTCAAATATGAACCTGCAATGCATTCTGCGGACAACATCATGACATTTAAACTGACAGTGAAAACCATTGCGAAACGTCATGGTCTGTATGCGACCTTTATGCCAAAGCCCAAATTTGGTGTAAACGGTTCCGGTATGCATATTAATATGTCATTGTCCAAGGACGGACAGAATATTTTTTACAGTCCCGAGGCAGATGACGGTCTGAGTATGGATGCGAGATATTTTATCGGCGGCTTAATGAAGCATATCAAGGCAATCACGGCGCTTACCAATCCATTGGTAAACTCTTATAAACGTCTGGTGCCGGGATTTGAGGCTCCGATTTATATTGCATGGTCCGCAAAAAACAGAAGTCCTCTGATCCGGGTTCCGGCAGAGAGAGGCGAGTCTACGCGAGTAGAGCTTAGAAGTCCGGACTCTTCGGCAAATCCATATCTGGTGCTTGCTGTTTGTCTGGCAGCAGGACTGGACGGAATCAAGAATAAGATTGTTCCGCCTGACAGTGTAAATCAAAATATTTTCGATCTCACTGAGGAGGAGAAACATGCACTTCAGATCGATACTCTTCCGTCAAATCTTGGCGAGGCGCTTGAAGAGTTGAAAAAGGATGAGTTTATCTGCGGTGTTCTGGGAGAACACATTTCTTCCAAATACGTGGAAGCGAAGGAAAAGGAATGGGCCGCTTTCATGGCAAGTGTGACAGACTGGGAAATAAATGAGTATCTGGGGAAATATTAAGTTAGGTAAGGCTGCATGACAGGAATAATAGTTGCTTTTCCCAAAATAGAAAACGGGAAAAATATAAGGAACATATTAGTCAGAAGCGGCTATCCGGTGTTGGCGGTTTGTACCAGCGGCGCTCAGGTGCTGCAGGAAGCCCATAGTCTTCGAGAAGGAATTGTAATCTGCGGATACCGTTTGACTGATATGGTCTACAATGAATTGAGAGAGTATCTTCCTGCGGAATTTGATATGCTCTTGATTTCTTCAAAAACACAGTGGAATGACAGAGACCGGACTGACATTATCAGTCTGAGTATGCCTCTGAAAGTCCATGAGCTGTTGTCTACGGCTGAAATGATGGTCTATGCGCAGGAGCGGAAAAAGAAAAAGCGTAAATCCGCACCGAAGAAGCGTTCCAAGGAAGAACTGGAATTGATTCAGAAAGCGAAGGAGCTTCTGATGGTGCGTAACAATATGTCTGAGGAGGAAGCGCATCGTTATATCCAAAAAAACAGTATGGACAGCGGAACGTCTCTTCCCGAAACGGCGCAGATGATCATCAGTATGATTGACAAGTAGTGATTTGTGCATCAGCACAAAACATGCATACAGACTTCCCAGAAGCCTGAAATTACCTATATATAAAAGGAGAGTTGAAATGTTTAAAGTAAATGACAATTTTCAGAAATTACCGGGCAGTTATCTGTTCAGTACCATTGCAAAAAAAGTAAATGCCTTTCAGGAGGCAAATCCGGATAAAACGATCATTCGTCTTGGTATCGGCGATGTGACACAGCCTTTGGCACCGGCAATTATTGACGCACTGCATAAGGCAGTAGATGAGATGGCATGTGCCGAGACCTTCCGTGGTTATGCACCGGATCTCGGTTATGATTTCTTAAGAAAAGCGATTGTTGAGAATGACTATATTGCAAGAGGATGCGATATTTCCGCAGATGAGATTTTTGTATCTGATGGGGCAAAATGCGATTCCGGAAATATTCAGGAGCTTTTTTCCGCAGACAGTAAGATCGCTGTTTGTGATCCGGTTTACCCGGTATATGTGGACTCCAATGTAATGGCCGGAAGAACCGGTACATATGATCCGGCTACTGAGATGTGGAGCAATGTGATCTATATGCCGTCCACAAAGGAAAACAATTTTGTGCCTGAATTCCCGAAGGAAGTACCGGATCTGATCTATCTGTGTATTCCGAATAATCCGACAGGCACCACGATCACAAAAGCACAGCTTCAGGATTGGGTTGATTATGCAAATAAAAATAAAGCCGTTATTATTTATGATGCGGCTTATGAGGCATATATTTCTGAGGATGACGTACCCCATTCTATCTATGAGTGCGAGGGCGCAAAAACGTGTGCCATTGAGCTTCGAAGCTTTTCTAAAAATGCCGGATTTACAGGCGTTCGTTTAGGATTTACCGTAGTGCCGAAGGACTTAAAATGCGGCGATGTTTCTTTAAATGCCATGTGGGCGAGACGCCATGGTACAAAGTATAACGGCGCTCCGTATATCGTACAGCGTGCAGGAGAGGCCGTATATTCAGAGGCCGGTAAGGCGCAGCTGAAGGAACAGGTTGCTTATTACATGAAAAATGCATCTGCCATTAAAAATGGTCTCGCTGAGGCCGGTTATGAAGTATTCGGCGGTGTCAATGCACCGTATATCTGGCTGAAAACACCGGATAAGATGACCTCCTGGGAGTTCTTTGATTATCTGCTTGAGAATGCGAATGTGGTAGGTACACCGGGCTCTGGCTTCGGTCCGTGCGGAGAAGGATATTTCCGTTTGACAGCATTTGGTTCTTATGAAAATACAGTTGCAGCATTAGACAGAATTAAAAAACTGTAAGAATTTTAATCTTCTTTGCTATTTAGCTTATTTCCGGGGGAGATTATGATGACAAGAAGTAAAAATTACCGGCATACGGTCAGGGCGTCATCCATTGGCTATATTGCTCAGGCGATGATCAATACCTTTGCGCCTCTTTTGTTTGTAACATTTCAGACCCAATACCATATCAGCTTATCGCAGGTGTCCATGCTGATTGCTGTCAATTTTGCAGCTCAGATCGCATTGGATTTCTTTGCTTCCAGTTTTTCGGATAAATTGGGGTATCGAAAATGTGTGATCGCAGCTCATTTGATAGCGGCGGTGGGAATCAGCGGACTGGCATTTTTCCCGGAGCTGTTTGAAAATCCGTTTCATGGATTGGCGCTGGCAGTTATCATTTATGGCGCCGGCGGAGGTTTGACAGAGGTACTTTTAACGCCTATCGTAGAGGCATGCCCCATTGAACGAAAGGATAAGGCAGTCAGTATGCTTCATTCCTTTTATTGCTGGGGAAGCGCTCTGGTCATCCTTATTTCTACAGCCTTTTTTAAAGCGGCAGGTATGGAACATTGGAAGCTTCTGGCGATTCTCTGGGCACTGCTGCCATTGGCGAATGCGATTCATTTTGCATTTGTACCCATGTATGAACTGGTATCAAAGGAAGAACGTATGCCCCTTAGAGAGCTGGCCGGTTCCGGGATGTTTTGGCTTCTTCTGCTGTTTATGTTTTGTGCAGGCTCCTGTGAGATGGCGATTGCGCAGTGGGCATCGGACTTTGCGGAGGAAGGTCTGCATGTATCAAAGGCAGTGGGCGATCTGGCAGGCCCCTGTATGTTTGCAGCGCT
>CAZLZX010000161.1:0-6093 GCA_964564095.1 uncultured Eubacterium sp.
ATATCCAAGAGATTCGGGGATGCGCTGGTGTTGAATGATATCAGTTTTCAGGCACAAGAAGGCGAGATCTATGGTCTCATCGGATATAACGGCGTGGGAAAAACCACTCTGATGAAAATTATAAGTGGAATATACCGTCCGGATGTCGGCAGTGTGAAGATGGACGGAGTGCCGGTTTATGAAAATGCGCAGATGAAGAAACAATGCTTTTTTATGACGGAGGAAGCAACTTATTTTTCTCAGGCGTCTCTGATGCAGATGAGAAAGTTTTACAGGGGCTATTATGAAAACTGGTCGGATCAGACTTTTTATGGGTTGATTGAGTTTTTTGGAGTAGATCCTAATATGAAGATCAGCCGTTTTTCCAAAGGAATGCAGCGTCAGGCTTCACTGGTTCTGGCTTTTTCCACTCATTCCAGATATCTGTTTTTGGATGAAGCTTTTGATGGACTGGATTTTACCATGAGAAGAACGATGAAGGATATGCTGATCTATTATGCCAGAACACAGCAGGCATTGCTTCTGGTTTCTTCCCATAATCTGAAGGAACTGGAAGATCTGGCAGATAAGATTGGAATGCTCAGTGAAGGAGAACTGATTTTTGATGATTCTACAAAGCATATGAGAGAGCAGTTTTGTACCTGCCATTTCAGTGCCGCCGGGAGTATGGATCCGCATGTACTAAATACAAAGCTTCTGGAAAAGGATGGGGATGGATATTTGTGTATTATGGAGCTTTCCGAGGCAGATGCCAGAAAGCAGCTGGAGCAGGCCGGCGCAGAAAATATTCGTACGCGTCCGATTCAATTAGAAGAATTTTTCCGGAAGGAAAGGAAAGAAAAAGAGATTGACTGGAAAGAAATATTTGGATAACAGAGGGTCAAAATCTGTATTGCCGGGTTTTCATGACTTTAAGTATATATTGAGTAAAAATTATTGGGTGTTTTTTATAACAATTGCTTTTTTTGTGATTGTGATTCCCTTTTCAACAGCCGGTTTGCCGGGAGATTCTATTTTTAACGTAGAGGTAACACATGATCAGTTGAAATTCAGATTGATTCATGAGCGTGCTCTTCTGGCAACGCTTGTCGGTTGTGTGGTATCAGGTCTTATCAGTGGGATCGTATCATTTCGGTTTATGCTGGACAAAAAAGAAACAACGATCTTTTTCTCTCTTGGACTGACCAGATTGCAGCTGTTTCGCAACCGTTGTATAGCGGGACTTTTGATGTTGTTTGCGGGTATTGCAATTCCGTTGTTTATCTCTATGGGATTAAACATAAAAGTATTGGGCGTGTACAACGGTTTGGTCAGGAATACATTTTATATTTTAGCAGGTCTTACGATTACCGCTTTCATAAGTTATTTTGTCGCTGCGATTGTGAGCGCACTGGCAGGAACTCTGGCAGAGACGATCATATATTGGTGCGGAATTATGGCTGCTCCTTATGCCATTTGTTATGCCTTAAATACGTTGATGAAGACATTATTTTGGGGGAATCCCTGGGGTGTGATGACATATTCTGAGACAGGGATGGTTATGCCGGATCTGACGACCCGGTTTGCGTGGATGGATCCGTTTACGTTCTTTTATGAACAATTGCAGATGCATGCACAGTTTTTCAGACCGCTGGAGAGCGCAGTTCCTCCTGCAATAGAACCGGGGGTTTTAGTCGGATGGAGTATTGTTTCAGTAATTCTTTTGCTGCTGGGGATCTTGTTTGTGAAAAGAAGAAAAGCAGAGGTGGCAGGAATCGCAGGGACAAACCGCTGTCTGTCTGAATGGTTGATAGCAGTAACTTCTTTTCTGGTATTTGCATTGATATTTACATTTTTATATCAATTCAGCCCGAAGCTGGCGGTCATATTAAGTATTGCGGGATTTGCAGTGATGCATTTGTTCTGGAGAAAATCACTGTTTTCTTATGAAATGACAGGCAGGAAAAATGTATGTTCACTGGCAGTTGGCGTTGCAGTATCGCTGTTTATATGTGTCTGTTTCTTTACAGGCGGATTTCAGAGTATTCAGAAATATCTTGATCAAGGAGAACCCGTACTGGCAAAAATCAGTTATGTAGGAGCGCCTTCTTATCTATATGAGACTGCGGATGGGAGCAGTACGGGCAGGGGATATTATCTGACGAGTCAGATCACTTTTGAAAATCGTGATGAGATAGATCGGATAAAAGATATACAGAAAAGTTTTATTGCCGACGGAAGGCAGGCAATGGCATCTAATGAAGATGATTTTGGGAAAACCGTTGTTCCTTATGACGTTATCTTTGAGTATGTGGATGCAGATGGAAAAAATCATATCTGGTACTATGACAGAGCTTCCTTAGAGCAGCTGGAGCGGATACTTGCTCTGGAAGATACATCCACTGTAATCAGCGGTCAGGAACATTTGTTTACAGGTAATTTAGAATCAGAACAGACCGTGTGGGCCAGGGAAGCTTATCAGCAGGGAACGGTATACCTGACAGATATGTTCTGCAGTCAGACCTATGAATTGGAATTGACAGCACAGCAGCGTCAGGAGCTGTTAGAGGCAGTTGGAAAAGACAAAATGAAGGAATCTTACACGGATAAATATTTCCCGGCAGAAACGGCAAAGGCAGTTCTGATGTTTTCCAGAAATGGAGAATACGATTGTGAATATTTTTCATATAATCTGGACAATGCCTTTTTATATCTGACTGATCAGGATCAGAATACGCTGGACTGGTTGGAGAGAAATCAGCTTTTAGGATTGTTGTCGGACAACGTACAAATTGAAAGTATTACGTTACAGAAATTTGATCCGTACATTGGGATAAATGATATGAAATATCCTTTTGGAATGTATTTTATGTCTTATCGGGCGGAAACATTGGATGAATTTTTGATTCAGAAGGATTTCGGGACGAAATATACTATTACGGATGAAGATAAATTGGCTCAGCTGCTGCCTGGGCTTAGAAATGGATATTTCATGAGTGAGGGCGGTTATCTGGCAGCTGTAAAAACGGTGGGAATGGATGGATATATATATCTGTTTTTGCCTGCGGAAGATATACCTGATTTTGTGAAAGGATAATCGTTTTATGCAAAAAGAGAAAAGGCTTGGAAGGATCATTTGTGTTCTTATATTGATCTTGTTTCTCATTTTTCTGATATCCGTTGTGGCGGGACGTTATGTAATAGCGCCCTCTGAGATCCTGGAACTTTTAAAGGAAAAATTTGCCGGGGTTACCTTTTCAAATGAAGGTGCGGCGTCTGTGTTATTTCAATCCAGACTGCCGAGAATCGCAGCGGCAATATTGATAGGGTGTGCTCTGTCCGTATCGGGAGCATCCTATCAGGGAATCTTTCGGAATCCTATGGTATCCCCGGATCTTTTGGGAGCATCTGCAGGAGCAGGATTTGGGGCGGCATTAGGGCTGCTTCTGGGGGTTCCGACGATAGGCGTACAGCTTTTAGCGTTTGGTTTTGGACTTTTGTCAGTATTTATTACAGTGATCATTAGCCGGGTAGTTGGCGGAAAGTTAGATTCCAGTCCGATTCTGCTGGTGCTTAGTGGTATTGTGGTGGGAGCTTTGTTTCAGGCATTTATTTCTATTGTAAAATATGTGGCTGATCCCTTCGATACGATGCCTGCGATTGCATTCTGGCTGATGGGAGGACTTACTTATGTGACCGGTTCGGATGTGCTGTTTTTGCTTATACCGGTCCTGGTGGGATGTATTGTGCTGTTTCTCCTGCGCTGGAAGATTAACATATTATCCTTTGGGACAGATGAGGCGGAGGCTCTTGGCGTCCCTGTGAAACGTTACCAGGGTATCATTATCATTTGCGCTACGTTCATGACTGCTGCCAGCGTTGCCGTAGGTGGAATGATTGGCTGGGCAGGTTTGATCGTACCGCATTTTGCGAGGATTTTTGCCGGACCGGATTATAGAAAGATGCTGCCCTGTGCGGCATTGATGGGCGGCGGATTTTTGCTGGTCGTGGATGATGTGGCAAGATGTTTGTTTCCCCAGGAATTGCCGATTGGCATTTTGACAGCGATTATCGGTGCGCCGGTATTTGTTGCGCTGCTGGCAAAGGGAAGAAAGGGGTTTTTGGCGTGAAAAAAATACATATAATCGTGATTTCACTGGCTGTTTTGCTGTTTGCTCTGGGATTGTCAGGATGTGGAAATCAGGCACTCGAATATGAGATAACAGTGGAGGGAGAAGCGACTGCGCCGGGAACGATCAGTTTTTTAGATTACGATATTAATGTCTATAAAGATCTTGCCAGCAATAGCTGCGGGACATGTGCGGATCAGCCGGTTCATCTCTATGTAGGTGCAAGCGCTGATGACGCAGCTCAGGCGATCGCTGATGCCGTGACAAGAGCAGATGACCTGTGGGAAGTTGTAAGCTGTGAATCGGGTGTGGTTCTTCTCAGGGAAAAGACGCCGGGAAGTGTGGAGGAGATTCCGCCGCTGACAGCTCCGGAAGGACTTGAGATTACAACCAGTGTATCGGGCAGGGAGGTAAAACTGCTTTCCGGAGAGAGCCAGGCCGGTAACAGTACGGACAATGTACAATTTCCGGAAAATCCCCAGAGACTGGCTGCGGTGTATGGCCCGTCTTATGAGCTTCTGACTATGCTGGGAGTGGAGGATAAGATCGTGGTAAGGGCAGACGTACAGACTGCAGATTTTCCATGGGCAGAAAAAATATTCGCCAGAATCAGTGACGTACCGATGCTCAATAATGTTCATACTTCCGTTAATTTTGAAGAACTGATGAAGTATGATCCCGACATTGTATATACATTTCCAAGAGAAAATGAATTGACGCAGTTAAAAAAGGCGGGGGTTCCTGCTTTGGAGGGAGAAACCAGCGAAACTTTGGACGGCTTAAAGGAGCAGGTCAGAAGATATGCTGCGACTTTGGGCGATGATGCCATGGAACGCGGAGAAGAATATTGTCAGTATTTTGATGCGAAGCTAGCTATGGTTAAGGAAAAGACATCGAAGATTTCAGAGGAAGATAAACCGAAGGTTTATTATGCAGGCGTGGATGTACTGACTACTTATGGAAAGTATTCGGATCTGATGGAGGTCATCGAGGCGGCGGGAGGTATCCCAGTGTCTAAGGATCTGGAAGCAGGAAACCGTTCTCAGATCAATTATGAACAGTTGATGGCGTGGAATCCGGATGTGATCTTTATTGATCACGGTGGAATGAATGACGGGGAGACAGTAGAAGAATTGAAGCAGGAAATCATGAACAACAATGCATACAGTGCGTTGTCGGCAGTGAAAAATGGTCAGATATACTTAAGTCCCTCCGGCGTATTTTACTGGGATATGGGTATTCAGAAAATTCTTCTTATCATGAATATGGCCAAAATTCTACATCCGGAAGAGTTTGCGGATCTGGATATGGAAGCGGAAGTAATGACGTTTTATGAGAAATTTTATGGTTACGATCTGACAAGAGATGAGGCAAACCGGATATTAAACAGGCTGTCCCCGGAAAACTGATGAATGAGAATCAGTGTACTTTTCGTTACCGGAAACCGGTCTGGCGGCAATTAGGTTCAGGAAACTGGCCTGTGGGAAATATCAATACAGGATAGGAAAAGGAAATGCTGGAGATAAAAAATGCGGTATTGGGATACCGGGGCAAACAGGGCGATAAAGTGGTGCTGGATGGTCTGTCCTTTACCCTGGAACAGGGAGAGCTTTTATGTATTCTGGGTGCTAACGGCGTGGGAAAGACAACTATGTACCGGACCGTTTTAGGTTTCTTACCTTTGTTAGGGGGACATATTCTGGTAGATGGAAAGGATATTTCCGTTTTTTCAAAAACACAGCTTGCCAGAGCTATCGCCTATGTACCTCAGTATCATACTCCGCCTTTTCCGTATACGGTGTTTGATGTTGTACTGATGGGAAGAAGCGCCCATTTACAGCAGTTTGCGGCACCGGGAAAAGCGGACGAAAAGATTACTTTTGAAATGATAGAGCGTATGGGGATCAGTCATTTAAAGGATGAGGTTTATACAGAAATCAGCGGCGGAGAGAGACAGCTTGTGCTCATTGCCAGAGCACTGGCG
>CAZLZX010000162.1:0-6083 GCA_964564095.1 uncultured Eubacterium sp.
TTACAACCTTGCAGATGCTTTTTTTATTGGTCAGACACATGATGCTCTCCAGGTAGCTGTCGTTTCACTGGCTACCCCTGTATTCACAATCTTTATCGCGCTGGGAGCAATCTTTGGCATCGGAGGAACCTCTGCCATATCACGTGCACTGGGCGAAAACCGCAATGAGCATGCAAAAAAAATATCTGCTTTTTGCATGTGGTCCTGTGTCGGCATAGGCATACTTGCCCTCATTATAGTTTTCTTATTTATGAATCCTATTCTTACACTGATTGGCGCCAGTGAAAACACACGAGAGCTTGCCGCAAATTATCTGAGTATCATTTTGCTTGGCGCTCCTTTTACACTTATCAGCAGCTGCTTCTCCAATATACTTCGCGCAGAGGGACAGCCTGCAAAAGCAATGATCGGTATGCTGACCGGAAATCTTTTAAACATTGCTCTCGATCCCATTATGATATTTGGTTTTGGATGGGGTGTACGCGGTGTGGCATTTGCTACTGTTACCGGTAATGTGGTCGCTGCCTTCTATTATATTTTTTATTTTGTAAGAGGGAAATCCACGCTCAGTATCAGCCCCAAAAATTTTTCCCTAAAAAATCGTGTCTGTAAATCGGTTCTTGCAATCGGTATCCCTGCATCATTAAGCAATCTTCTAATGAGTGTTTCACAAATGGTCACAAACACGATTATGTCGGAATATGGCGATATGGCAGTCGCAGGAATCGGGGTCTCTGTTAAAGTAACCATGATCGTCAGCATGGTATCCGTTGGTCTTGGGCAGGGAATACAGCCCCTTCTGGGGTACTGCATCGGCGGCAGACATTGGGATCGCTACCATAAAATTCTGCGGTTTTCACTGATTCTGTCTCTTATAATGGGGGCTGCTCTTACAGGTATCTGCTATCTGTTTACGAATAACATTGTGAATGCATTTTTAACACAGACCGCCGCCTTTCACTATGGCGTACAGTTTTCACGGATACTTCTGACTACCAGCTTCCTCTTCGGTCTCTTTTATTGTATCATCAACTCACTGCAGGCAATGGGGGCTGCAGTATCAACCTTAATTGTAAATATCAGCCGTCAGGGTATCTTCTACATTCCGGCAATCCTTCTTTTCAAAAGCTTCATGGGGATTCCCAGTCTGATCTGGGCCCAACCCCTTGCAGATGTACTGGCCCTTCTCCTGGCTGCAGTACTATATCGTTATTCGTTTCAAAAATTGTACAAAAAATATGAATAATAAAAATACCGTCGCATCTAAGTGCAATAATACCTCAGATGCGACGGTTCTTCTTATTTATTTTTGTCTCACTTGCAAATCCGCAGACACAGTCAGCATACGGTCTTATAAATCTACAAGCTTTTTGATTGCATCTTCCACATAGATATTATCCGCCTTATGGAAAATACCATCGTCTGCCAGCTGCGCATATGCAGGGTCTAACGGCATTTTTCCCAGCACCTGCATTCCCAGCTTGGAAGCGATCTCGTCAATATTACTTTCTCCAAATACCTTAATCTCCTTTCCGCAATCCGGACATTTCAGGTAACTGTAATTTTCAATCACTCCCAGAATCGGAATATTCATCATCTGAGCCATATTGTATGCCTTCTTAACAATCAACTGTACCAGATCCTGCGGAGATGTTACAACTACGATACCATCTACCGGCAACGATTGAAATACAGTCAGCGGCACATCGCCGGTTCCCGGAGGCATATCTACGAACAGATAATCCAGATCGCCCCAATATACGTCGCTCCAGAACTGCTTTACCACACCGGCAATGACCGGGCCTCTCCAGATAACCGGCGCTTCTTCATCATCCATCAGAAGATTGATGGACATGATCTTGACGCCATCATCGGCCGCTATCGGAAGCAAGCCCCATTCGCATCCCTCTGCCGGACCGTGAATGCCATACATTTTCGGTATAGACGGACCCGTAATATCTGCATCCATAATACCTACCTGATAACCTTTTTTTGCCATGGCGCTTGCCAGAGATGCGGTTACAAAGGATTTGCCTACACCGCCCTTACCACTGACTACACCGATTACTTTTTTTACCGCGGAATATTCATTTAGCGCTTCCAAAAAGCTTTCTGGCTGTGCCTGTCCGGAACAACCTTCACAGCTTTCCGCAGAACATCCGCCGCAACTATTTTCTGCCATATGTGATTCCTCCTGTATCTTCATATCTGTACAAATCTTTCCAAATCTGCCGATATGAGTTATTATTTTCATTGCATAGTAGGATTTTAACTCATTTTACGCAAAAAGGGAAGTTTTTACTCCCCTTTTTGCAGATTATGTATTCAAATCAATTTTCACTCTTTACTAACAGCAGCAAAAGCATCTGATATCCGGTAAAATCCAATCATATCTACTTCAATTATCTAGTTAAATCCAATTACTTTCTGCGATATTTTATAAATAGCCAGAGATATTTGTCTGCCGCCCTTTCCCGGCAAGTGGATCGTCTGCCCCATGATCCTCTTTCTCAGCTTATGGAACAGGCGAATATCCTTTTCCTTCAAATACGTCCAAAGCTCCCGCTTTTTCGCAAGATTTTCCTTTGTGCCTGACTTCATCAGCATTACCGTGGAAATTACTGTGATAATTTCCAGATAACTGATCATATAATTACGCAGATGCCGATCCTGCAGCTTAAAAAGATCGTAAGCATCTATCATCTGTTTATTTACCTTGATCTGCTGATCGATACGTTTGATCATAACACTTTCATTTACTGACTGATCTTCCCTGCCAATATAATAACGATAAAAATCCACATTCAGATAATACATCGTTTTTACGTAAGGAAGCGGAACATATACAAACAGATTATCCACATAAAATGTATGCTTTGGCAAGACCAAATGACAATCCCGCAAAAGCTGCGTTCTGTAAATAACAGAATGCATCAGAATATACTTTCCAATCGGAAAATTTCTTGTCTCTGCCCAGTCAAACAACTGATTCTCCGGAAGCACCTTCGTGTAGCGAACTGTCTTTTTATGTTTTGCCCCTTCCTTTTCATAGACAAAATTGCTGATCAGCATATCCAGCACGCAGCCGCCGTCGCATAAACTTCTCAGGGAATTTAATATCTTTCGATATGCATCCAAGTCGACCCAGTCATCACTGTCCACTACCTTAAAATAAAGCCCGGTAGCATGATTGATTCCCGTATTCAAGCCCGCTCCATGTCCGCCATTTTCCTGGTGGATCACACGCACAATAGCGGGATATCTGGATGCGTAAGCATCTGCAATCTCTCCGGTACGATCCGTAGAGCCGTCATCCACAATAATAATTTCCACATCTTCCCCGCCCTCTAAAAGCGAGTCGATACATCGTTCCATATAGTCCTGTGAATTATAACAGGGAACAGTAATGGTCAATAGTTTCATACATATATCCTCATAAATAAATAGCTTATGTGAAAGATTATACACCTTATATAAAAGAAATAGATTAAATTTTTCATTAAATTTTTAGAACTGTTCAAAGTTCATAATCTGTTCATATTTTATTTACTAAAAGAACACAAACTCAACATATGGTAGTCACATTTCCTGCGTATACTAATAGCAAGTTGATAGATAATAATCAACACAAAACAATTTCTTTTCATAAATCTTTTTCATGTAGACAGCCGGTGGACACCACCGGCTTCCTCTTTATTCCGAAAGACATATGCCATGCTTAAAATCCCCGACCGCACTATTTTATTCCAAGCCTTAAATTTAACTGTCTGGTATATGCTGCAAAGGCGGATGGTATCGCATATTTTTCTTCTGCCTCTTCGATCTCCGCAAACAGCAGGTCAGATTCACTCCTTGTCAGTGAGTCCACCTGTATCATATACCCTGCCATATGCCATTCCACATGTGAAAAAATATGAACCGCATTCTCCAGTTCTTTAATATGAAGGGGATGAAGCCCCATCTGCTGTACCTGACGCAATGCCTCTTCCCTGGTCAATTTGCCCAAAACATTGGGAAATTCATACAGTCCGGCAAGCAGTCCTTTCTGCGGACGTTTATTCAGCACCACATTTTCGCCGTCACAGATCAACAAAACGGTTCGTGCCTCTATTTTTCTGGGCTTTGCTTTACTTTTTACCGGCAGTCTGTCAAAGCTCCCATTTTTGCAGGCAAGACAGAAAGATTGCCACGGACAAGCCTCACAATTCGGAGCTCCGTTTGGTACACAGACAATAGCTCCCAGCTCCATCAACGCCTGATTAAATGCCCCCGCTGCATCTTGGGGCATAACAGGCAGCAATGCATTCTCTACCTTTGTTTTCACGGACTGCTTCATGATATCCGAGTCATCTCCCGTCAAACGCATTATGACACGCAGCACATTTCCATCCACCGCCGGTACCGGAATCCCGTAGGCTATGGATGCAATAGCTCCGGCTGTATAATGACCGATTCCTTTTAATTTCAACAGCTCTTCATAATCTGCCGGAAGTTTTCCACCATATTCTTCCATGACAGTTTGCGCCGCCTTCTGCATATTTCGGACACGATTGTAATAACCAAGCCCCTCCCACAGTTTTAAAAGCTGCTCCTCCGGACACTCTGCCAGCGCCTGAATCGTAGGGAGGACATTGATAAATCGTTCAAAATAAGGCTTTACCGCCTCCACCCGTGTCTGCTGCAGCATGATCTCCGATATCCATACACGATAGGGAGATACGGCTTCCCGCCAGGGCAATGTCCGCTTATTGTTTTCATACCACTCAAGGAGCGGTTCTACGATTACTGATAATTCAAAATCTTCCAACATATATTTCTCCTGGTCATCAATCATTTCCCCGGTATCACATCTTACCAGCAGATGTATCTGCTCCGGACATACGATCTTCTTTCCCATTATGATCCTTCATTTTACAAAAACATACTAACAGAAAAGGCAGAGCATTTCAACGCTCCGCCTTTTCTCTCTTATGTTCCTTTTATAAACAGTTGTTTTCAGGATCAGCTTTTTATTCCGGAATCAACTTTTATATTCCAAGATCATCTTTTATATTCCAAGATCATCTTTTACATTTCAGGACTTAACTGATCTTTTCTACTTTGATCGCGCATACCTTGTATTCCGGTATACGGCAGAATGGATCAAGCGCTGCATGTGTCAGCCAGTTTGCATTTCCATCCGGGAAGTGGAACGGCATCCAGGTCTCTCCCTCGGAAACCTTGGTTCCTACTCTTGCCGTCGTCACGATAGATCCGCGGCGGGAGGATGCCCTTACCAGCTCTCCGTCCTCGATACCGATTCTTGAAGCATCTGCCTCATTGATCTCAATAAAGGATTTACCTGCAATTTGCATCAATCCCGGTGTACGTCCTGTCATGGCACGGGTCGTGTAATGATACAGGATACGTCCTGTCATCAGGATCATCGGATATTCCTCATCCGGCAGCTCTGCCGATGGCGTATATCTGGTCGGATAGAGCCATCCCAATCCTCTTGTAAATTTGCCCACGTGCATAATCGGCGTACCCGGATGATCTTTGTCAAGACAAGGCCACTGCAAGCCTCTGCCGCCTACCTCTTCACTGTCCAGACGAGCATGGCTGATACCGCCAAAGCTCGGTGTCACAGAAGATACCTCTTCCATGATCTCTGCCGAAGTCATATGCTTCTGCGGATATCCCATGCGGTTCATCAGATCGATGATGATGTCCGTATCCAAACGAATATCAAACTCGGGATCTTTCGTCAGATCTACCGCTTTACGCACTCTCTGCACACGACGCTCCGTATTGGAGAAGGTTCCCTCTTTCTCCGCATAGCTCATACCCGGCAGAATAACATCTGCATACTGTGCTGTCTCTGTCATAAACAGCTCCTGAAGCACGAAGAAGTCCAGACTTTCTAAAGCTTTGATAATATGTGTGGTGTCAGCATCCGTTACAACAGGATCTTCTCCGTATATGTACAGACCTTTAATCTCTCCCTTGATGGCTGCCGGGAATACATCTGTAGCATGGATACCTACCTTATTGCTCATAGGAACGCCCCACGCTTTTTCAAATTTTGCTACCACATCCGGATT
>CAZLZX010000163.1:0-6082 GCA_964564095.1 uncultured Eubacterium sp.
GTGGAGATCACACCGCAGATCGCAGGATTACTTTGTTCTGCTATCCTTTCAGATACCCTGATGTATCGTTCTCCTACCTGTACAGAGGCAGATAAGGCGGTGGCGGAAGAACTGGCTATTGTAGCTGGTATCAATACGGAGGAGTATGCCAAGGCAATGTTCCATGCCGGAAGTGACTTCAGTTCCAAGTCAGCGGAGGAGATCTTTTATCAGGATTTCAAAGCGTTTTGCTGTAATGGCATAGATTTTGGTGTGGGGCAGATCAGCGCTATGAGTAAGGAAGAACTGGGACAGATCAGAGAAAAGCTGCTTCCATATTTAGAAGAGGCAGTTGTAGAGAGAAAAGTTTCTATGGTATTTGTGATGCTTACAAATATTCTGGAAGAAAATACTTATATGATCTGCGCCGGAGAAGGCGCAGAGGATGTGATCTTCAATGCATATCATGTGCATGAGGAAAACGGATATTACCTGTTAAAGGGTGTAGTGTCCAGAAAGAAACAGTTGATACCGATGTTTATGTCAGCGCTACAGGAGAATTAATAATGAAAAGACAACATTGGAAACCGGGAAATATGCTTTATCCGGTGCCGGCAGTGATGATCAGCTGCCAGAGACCGGGGGAGAAGCCGAATATTATTACCATTGCATGGGCGGGCACCGTTTGCTCTGATCCGGCTATGGTTTCTGTTTCCATACGTCCCGAGCGGTATTCCTACGATATTATCAAAGATACAAAGGAGTTTGTGATCAATCTGACTACGAAGGATCTGACATATGCGACCGATTACTGCGGCGTAAAGTCGGGAAGAGATATCGATAAATTTAAGGAGATGCACCTGACTCCATCTGCGTCTGTGTCCGTGTCAGCGCCGGGAATCGAGGAAAGTCCGGTCAATATTGAGTGCAGGGTAAAGGAGATCATTAAGCTTGGCTCCCATGATATGTTTCTGGCAGAAGTGACAGGTGTGACGGTAGATGAATCCCTGATGGATGAAAAGGGTAAGTTTCATCTCAATGATGCCGGGCTGGTGGCATATTCTCATGGAGAATATTATGAGCTGGGCAAATACATTGGAAAGTTTGGATACAGTGTGAAAAAGAAGAAATAAAGCAGCAATATACAAAAAGGAGATGCAGTGTTTTTGCTGCTATAAAGTAAAAGATCAGAAGTGGAAGCGGATTCTGATGAATCAGTTTCATGTTTCTGATCTTTTTATCATAAAAGATGTAAAAGTGATTGTGGGACTATTTGACGGTGTGAACCTTTATTACGTAAATGGCTTTCTATGATCTATTTGATCAGTTCATCCATCAGCAGGGCGAAAATTTTCTCACTCTGTTCTGACCAGTTTTTGCACACTGCCGCAGCCTGTTCTCTGGACGGAACATTGATCGTCAGATCGATGAGGGCATGTTCTCCGTTTTTCATCTGACAGCGGACAGCATAGTCATTGGCTGTTGTTTTATAGTAATCAGCAATGATCGAGGTCTCATTTTTCAGCTCGATGCGGTTTTCCTTAAAATAGTCCAGAATATCCTGTTTGATACCGTCAGATATTTTGTTGGAAAAAAAGGCTAACGCCTGCTGGCCTTCCTCTGTGATCCGATACAATGTGTTGTTGTGAGTGGATTCTGCTACGATCAATTCGGAGTCCAGAAGCTCAGAAAATGTCTGCTGGATCGTAAAATAAGTCGTATAATCCTTTTCCAGAATAAAGTTGGTAATCTGTGTGTTGGTAAGGGGAAAATCTACCTTATCCAGCATATACAGAACCATAAGACGGTATAATGTAAATGTTTCTGACATAATGAGTCTCCTTGTTCTCGGATTTTGATAAATCATTGCTTGTCTGAATCGTTAAGCTTTGGTACTGCAATTTTGTTTTCTTGAGACTTGTACAGTCTTCCCTGCCAGGTGTTTCTCTGGCGAAATTCCTTTTGAATCGTATTTAAAACCCGTTTTTTATCCATGCTCCACAGCGGTGCGACCAGCAGTCTGCGGGGGCCGTCTCCTGTGATGCGGTGGATGACAATATGCTCTGGCAGCCGTTCGATACAGTCCACGATAAAGGAGCAGTATTCCTCCATGGAAAACACAGGGAACGGGTCGTCTTTATAGATATCAGCAAGGGCGGTGTTTTTCAGTATGTGCAGAAGCTGCAGCTTAATACCCTGTATATCGCTGTGTGCCAGATAATGGATCGTCTGAAGCATCATTTCATGGGATTCCCCGGGAAGCCCTAGTATTACATGTGTGATTACTGTGAGATTTTGCTTCCGAAGACTTTGGACACATGTTTCATAGCAGGAGAGGGAGAACCCTCTGTGGATGAAATCCGCCGTTTTCTCATGGACAGTTTGAAGTCCCAGTTCGATCCATACAGGCTTTTTGGCGTTTAGCTCAGACAAAAGCGCAAGGATATCGTCATTGATGCAGTCTGGCCTTGTGGCGATGGACAGCGCTGCGATATCAGGCTGGGAGATCGCTTCCGTAAACAGTTCACGCAGATAAGCAGCAGGTGCATAAGTGTTCGTGTAAGCCTGAAAATAGGCAATAAATTTTTTGCAGTTTGATTTACCGGATAATTTTTCTTTTCCGCTTCTGATCTGTTCCTTTACGGAAACAGCGGCATTGCCTGCAAAATCTCCGGAACCGCCTTCACTGCAGAAGATACATCCGCCAGTTCCGATCGTTCCGTCACGATTGGGGCAGGTCATGCCGCCATTTAGGGAAATCCGGTAAACCTTCTCTCCGAATGTTTCTTTTAAGTGAAAATCCAGAGAATGGTATTGTTTATCGTTCCATGTTTTCATAAATTGTAATTGATTCACTGACTGTTTTCATTCTGCCTGCGTCAGGCGTCAGTCAGAGGAAAGAAAGGTTTTATTTAATATGTGACTTAACCGCCTGGCTGACAACATCGGCAACACGGGGATCAAATGCTTCCGGCATGATAAAGTTTTCGTTTAATTCCTCATCACTTACCAGTCCGGCGATAGCTTCAGCGGCAGCCAGCTTCATCTCCTCTGTGATCTGGCGGGCACGGCCTTCCAAAGCGCCTTTGAAGATGCCGGGGAATGCGATAACGTTGTTGACCTGATTCGGGAAATCGCTTCGACCTGTTCCAACGACTCTGGCGCCGGCAGCCTTTGCCACATCCGGCATGATCTCCGGTACGGGATTTGCCATGGCAAATAAGATCGCATCGTCGTTCATGGAGGAAACCATTTCAGCAGATACGATGTTTGGTGCGGAAACGCCTACAAATATATCAGCGCCCTTCAATGCATCCGCCAGTGTACCGGTCTGGTTTTCCAGATTGGTAACCTCCGTCATACTTTTCTGCATCCAGTTTAATTCCGGATAATCTTTGCCGATAATGCCCAGCTTATCGCACATAGTTACATGTTTAAATCCATAAGTTAAAAGAAGCTTTGTGATAGCAATCCCTGCTGAGCCTGCACCGTTTACAACAACCTTGCAGTCTTCTTTCTTCTTTCCTGTTACACGCAGTCCGTTAATGATCCCCGCCAATACTACAATAGCGGTTCCATGCTGGTCGTCATGGAATACAGGGATGTCCAGCATTGCTTTCAGACGTTCTTCCACTTCAAAGCATCTTGGTGCAGAAATATCTTCCAGATTGATGCCGCCGAAGGTAGGAGCCAGAGCAGCTACTGTCTTGATGATCTCTTCTGTGTCCTGTGTGTCCAACACGATAGGAACAGCATTGACGTCTGCAAATTCTTTAAATAATACACATTTTCCTTCCATAACAGGCATGGCAGCCAGCGCACCGATATTTCCAAGACCCAGTACAGCGCTTCCGTCAGAGATGACAGCTACCGTATTGGCTTTCATCGTGTAGTTGTAAGCCTCTTCCGGATTCTGAGCGATGATCTTGCATGGCTCTGCAACACCTGGGGTGTAGGCGATGGATAAGTCCTCGCGGGTGTTGACCGGAGACTTGGAAACCACATTCAGCTTCCCGTTCCATTCTTTATGTAATTGTATAGCTTTCGTACTAAGATCCATGATTTATTCTCTCCTTGTAACTGAATATCTGTAATAAATATAACCAATGTCAATCATATCATTAAAAAAAAAACAAATCAAGGAAAGAAAGTCTTTCTATTTTACAAAAATTGGTGTATAATGCAACTATTACATCAGTTGATAAGTTGTCAATCAATATCAGTCAGTTCTGACATAGATTCCAGATTGTTTTGTGAAGCGTGACATTTTAAATAGAAGTTGTTAAAAAGGACGGATAAAGGAGAATTATATGAGAGAAAAATATGAAAGCCTTTCACTTGCTGTATTACGTGAAGTTGCAAAATCCAGAGGGTTAAAGAGAATATCCACATTGAAAAAGGGCGAGCTGGTAGAAGCAATGCTTGCAGAGGATGAGCGGATTGCAAAACTGAAGGAGCAGGAAGAGGAACAAAAGCCGGAAAATACTAAGACGGAAGAGGTAAAAGAAGAGGCAAAAAAGGAAGAGCGTACGAAAGCAGAAGAAACAAGAACTGATGAATCAAAAGCGGGCCGGGGAAAAGAACATATCCATCGGACGGAAGATGCGAAGAGCGGCGCGAGAAGAACAGATGCCGATAAGGCAGATGACAGAAAGCCTAAGAGACTGGACGAAGCTTCTTTAGACAGTGGAATCGCAGCTCATGGAATTTTAGAGGTTATGCCGGATGGATATGGATTTATCCGCTGTGAGAATTATCTTCCGGGAGAAAATGATGTGTATGTGTCTCCATCGCAGATTCGTAAATTTAATTTAAAGACGGGGGATATCGTAAGCGGAAATACGCGTATCAAGCAGCAGCAGGAGAAATTCAGCGCATTGCTTTACATCTCTTCGGTCAATGGCTTCAATCCAAGTGAGGCAATGAGAAGAAAAGCCTTTGAGGAGTTGACACCGATCTTTCCGGATGAGCGTCTGCGTCTGGAAACGTATTCCAGCGGCGTATCCATGCGGATCATGGACTTGCTTTCTCCTGTGGGAAAGGGACAGAGAGGTATGATCGTGGCGCCGCCGAAGGCTGGTAAGACAACCTTATTAAAGGAGATTGCAAAATCTATCAAGAAAAACAATCCGGAAATGCATTTGATCATTCTGTTGATCGATGAACGTCCCGAGGAGGTTACCGATATTAAAGAGGCTATTGAGGGAGATAATACAGAGGTCATCTATTCAACCTTCGATGAACTGCCGGAGCACCACAAACGTGTATCTGAGATGGTTATTGAACGTGCGAAACGTCTGGTAGAGCACAAAAAGGATGTTATGATCCTGCTTGACAGTATTACGAGACTTGCCAGAGCCTATAACCTGGTGGTTCCGCCAAGCGGCCGTACCTTATCCGGCGGTCTGGACCCGGCTGCTCTGCACATGCCGAAACGTTTCTTCGGCGCTGCGAGAAATATGAGAGAGGGCGGCAGTCTGACGATTCTTGCTACCGCTTTAGTGGAAACCGGAAGCAAGATGGACGATGTGGTCTATGAAGAGTTTAAAGGAACGGGTAATATGGAGCTGGTGCTTGACCGTAAGCTTTCTGAAAAGAGAATCTTTCCTGCTATCGATATCCAGAAATCCGGTACAAGAAGAGAGGATCTGCTTCTGGACAGAGAGGAGCAGGAGGCAGTATACATTATGCGCAAGGGCATCAATGGCATGAAGTCAGACGATGCGGTGGAAAGTATTCTGAATATGTTCGTGCATACAAAGCATAATCGTGAATTTATTCAGATGGTAAAGAAAAAAAGAATCTTCTAATCGGCAGTCCGGTAAAAAAGCTGTAAATAAAACAAAAAAATGATAGAAAAATCCTATAAAAATCTTGCAAACAGAATAATGGTATGCTACAATGATAAAGCTGTTTATCGGAATAAGTTCGATATATTAACAAGTTTATTGTTTTTTGACAGACGAAAGTAAGAAGAACAAAGAAATTTGGTATGAGAGGTGAAATCAAGTGAGAGAAGGAATACATCCAGACTATTATCAGGCAACTGTAACCTGCAACTGCGGAAATACTTTCGTAACAGGTTCTACAAAAGAGGATATTC